>NZ_CP047951.1:1610001-1932002 GCF_014279755.1 Synechococcus sp. PROS-U-1 | reverse complement strand
GTTGCTGGTGGACAACTACAACCGCCGCCACGGCGCAGGGCAACCCCTGGGCGAGGTGATCCGTGAGGGAAGCCTGGAGCGCCTCAACGCCATCCTGATGACAGCCCTCTCCTCGGCACTCGGAGCCTTGCCTCTTGCACTCGCTTTCGGGGCCGGGAATGAAATCCTGCAACCGTTGGCTGTGGTGGTGCTCGGTGGATTGACCACCTCCACGGCCCTGACCCTGCTGGTGCTCCCGGCGCTCTATGCACGCTTTGGCCATTGGCTGCTGCCCGCCCGCGACGGTTCGGCGTCGTCTCTTGCCTCTCTCCCGTCATGAACCTGAGCCTTAACCACCTCACGCATCACCTGCGCCAACCCGGCGTGCTTCTTCCTCTGGCGATCTCCGCATCTCTGCTGGTTGGAATCGGTGTGGGTCGCCAGAGCAGCCGGCCGGTCTCTGCGCCATCGGTTGCGGCGATGGACCGTGCGGATGCCAATGGCAGCGTGGCTCTCAGCGAAGACCAGCTTCGGCGATTGGGATTGACCACTGTTCGCCCCGAACTGAGCTCGGGCACGGAACGTCCGATCACTGGTTTTGTTGAAGCAGCAACATCGTCGCGCTCAAGCGTGGGGATGCCTGTGGCGGGACGTGTTTTACGTCTGATGGTGTCACCGGGCACCCGTGTTCGTGCTGGCGAACCGATCGCAGAAGTCCAAAGCGCTGATGCGGCTGCTGTACGCGCCGATGCCGATGCAGCGCAGGCCACGGCGCACTCGCTCGCATACCTGTACCGCCTTGCCGAACCCATGGCACGGCAAGGTGCACTCTCGACCCAGGAGCTGGAAAGCCGCCGCATCGCCAGCGTTACAGCCGCGACGACAGCCAGGGCAGCCGCTGCCAAGGCTTCAGCGCTAGGGAAGCCTGATGATTCAGGGCGTCTGTTGATTCGCAGTCCAATTGCCGGTCAGGTCACTGCTGTGAGCACCTCACCCGGTGCCGTCCTGTCTGTGGGGGAAGACGTGGCCCAGATCAGTGATGTCACAGGGGGTGAGCTTCGCTTCCTCGTGTCACCGGGACTCGCCACGAACATCAGGACCGGACAGCTGCTGCGCGTTCGAGCGGGAGCTCAGACGCTGCAGGCACGGGTGATCGCTGTGGCACCTGATGCGCAAACCGCCGGGCGCGTGATGCTGCTCCGCGCGCAACCTATTGATGCTCAACTCCCACCGATCGGAACAGCTATCACGGCCTTTGTGCAGATCCCATCCTCCGAGCAACGGTTCATTGTTCCGCAGGATTCCATTGCCCTGATCAATGGATCACCGGTGGTCTTTCGCTATCAACGGGGGGCTGTGGAACAGGTTGCTGTGGTGGTGGCCCAGCAAACGGCGGGGCAAGCGGAAATCCTTCAGGGTGTTCGTCAAGGTGATGTGCTCCTGAGAGGCAACACGCAGATGTTGCGCAACGCACTGGATGCTTCCAAGGACAGCAGCCAGAACTGAGTGAAGTTCAGCAACCCGATCAAACCGATGGCATCCTTGAGATGCGGTCAACTCTCTGGCTTCGCTGCGGCCGTGCTGTTCGGATGCAGCGCCCCACTGATCAGTACGTTCACGGCCAGCGGTTCGTCCCTGAGCATTGCCGGGTTGCTCTACGCAGGGACGACTCTGGCTCTGGCGATTGTTCGGCTGATGAAAGGCCGAACCCAGGATGAAAGCCCCCTCCAACGGCGTGATGCGCCTGCCTTGGCTGGGTTGATCCTTCTGGGCGGGATCGTCGGGCCCGTTGCCCTGGTTCACGGCCTGGCGCGGTTACCAGCCGCATCGAGTTCACTGTTGCTCAACCTTGAGACCGTCTTCACCCTGGCCATCGCTGTTCTGGTGGGGCGTGAACATCTCGGCAAACGCGGCGCTGCGGCAGCAGCGCTCACCATCGCTGGGGCCATCGTTCTTTCGGATGGATCACTCGGCGGTGTCAATGCCACCGGAGCTGCCCTGATCGCTCTGGCGACCCTGGCCTGGGGGATCGACAACAACCTCAGCCAACGCCTGAGTCTGCGCGATCCGATTCAGATTGCCACCGTCAAGGCACTGGGTGCATCGCTGCCCATGCTCGTTCTTGCCTGGGTCCTGGGGCATCCCTTTCCACCTGCCGCCGTCTGCGGGCCATGGATCTACCGCTGGCGACGGTTGGCACTGTGCTGGGTGCACGGCGATCCGGGAATTGCACCTGCAACGATCTCCAGGCCACGATCCGCGGCAAGCTCACCGAGATTCAGCAGCGCGTCCACGAACTACAGAGCCTGGAAGCCGAACTCAACACGATGCTGAACACCTGGGAGCGCTGCGGCGGCCGTTGATGCGTTGCGCGATCAGCGCAGTGCTCAGGCTTCGATCAAGATGTTGCCCATCATGCCGAGCTCCTCGTGATCGAGGATGTGGCAGTGATACACGCTCTTGCCAGCAAAGTCGCTGAAGCGGGTGCGCACGCGCACGGTTTCGCCAGGGCGCACCAGCACCACATCCCGCCAGGCCCGGTAGGGCTCAGGCCTGCCATTGCGGCTGATCACCTGCATCGGATTCACATGCAGATGGAAGGGGTGATCCATCACGCCTGTGTTCAGCAGCTCCCAGTCCTCTGTGTCTCCCAATTGCACGCGCGTGTCAATGCGCCCATGGTTGTAGCTCTGGCCGTTGATCAAAAAGGCCATGCCCATGCCTGGTGCCATGCCGTGATTCATCACAAATCGGCGCGTACGCAGCGGGCTGGGGAGCTCCTCCACCGCTAAGAGCTGCTGCGGCAGAGGCTGCGGCGCTACAACGCCATTGGTGCTCACCGTTGCGATGACATCAGCTTGTTCCTGGCCAGACACCGCTCTCCCCATGCCCATACCCATACCCATGCCCATACCCATGCCGCCCATCATTGGGCGCCCCAGGCGCCTGTAGGGGAGGTTGTTCAAGCGAAACCGACCACCTTCGGGAGCCACCTGCACCAACACATCGGCACGCTCGCCGGGCACCAGCAGCAACTCCTGCAACGGCAGTGGTTGCTCCAGTGCACCACCATCAGTGGCAATCAGATGCATGGTGTGACCCTCCAGCGCCAGTCGCCAGAAGCGGGCATTGGAGGCGTTGAGAAGGCGTAGGCGCAGCAAGCCGCCGGCTGCAACCTGCAGCTCGGGCTTCACCTGGCCGTTCACGCTCAGAATCGAGCCTTCTCGGCCAAGCATCACACCAGAACCGGAGCGCTGGTTGGCGGCTGGAAGATCCTTGAGCACAAGCACTTCTTCCTGGGCCGCCTGCACTTCAGGGATGCGATCGAGATCGCCTCTCACCAGCAGCGCACCACCCAGGCCACCAAACACCTGGTCAGCCACCGTTCCATGGTGATGGGGGTGGTAGTAGAAGAGGCCCGCCGGGTGATTGTCCGGCAAGGAGAAGCTGCAGCTCTGTCGCTGGCCAGGAGCAACCCTCAGGAACACATTGTCGGCTGCTCCGCTGGGTGGAATGTGCAGGCCGTGGTAGTGCAGATTCGTTGGCTGAGTCAGGCGGTTGTGCAGCTGGATCCGCACCGCATCACCAGGCTGCAGTTCAAGCTGGGGGCCAGGGAGTAAGCCGTTGTAGGTGAGTGCCCGTCCTGATGTGCCAGGGATGCTGATGGACGTTTCCTGCGCTACCAGATCCAGCTCCAGCAGGCCAGCTTGAGAGCGCACTGGCGACGTCGCCGCCGCGTTGATGCTCCTCCGTGGATCTGCGGCCCAGCCATGGCAGCCATGGCGCAGAGCCGCGACTGAGGCTGCTGCAGTGCCACCGGCTGCCAGGGCGAGAAAGGAGCGCCGGCTGATCACAACGCACCCCCAGAAGCAAGAGCCATCACTGGCTGAATCAACATCGCCAAACCCATCAGCCCCATGATCAGATTCTCAGCGAAGCTCACCACCCCCAGCGGTGTGCGGGAGTTGCCGCCCACGCAGGCACAGTTCAGTGCCAGGTGATCGACGAACACGGCTTTGCCGAGCAGTCCCTTGGGACGCTCCACCTTCTTTTTCACGATGGGGTCGCCACCTCCCACAGGAGGCAGAAAGCTGCAGGCGGCACTGGCCTGCATCGGGATGAGCAGCAAGCCCAGGACGTGCAGAACAGCAACGGATCGCATCGAGAACCAGATCAATTGGATGTAAGGGGGGTCAGGGGAGGACCCTCTTCAAACCGCTCCAGCAGCACCTGAACAGGAATCTTGGTGCCGAAGCGGCAGGCGTTGGTTTCGCTGGCCGCGAGGCTGCCGTGCTCCCAGAACTTGTTGCTGCCGTTGCCTCCGCCACAGAGGCCGAAGTATTCACAGCTCTTGTGGCAGGTGTCCACGCCGCTGGTCATGTCGGCCATGAGGCGTCGGAACTGATCGGTGTGGGTGGACTCCACCAACGACAGATCACGCAGGTTGCCGAGGTTGAAGCTGCCGTAGCGGTCGCTGGCCACCGACAGCAGCTCGGGGTCGAAGGTGGAGAAATTCCCCTCCCAATCCACGCTGAGAATCGAGAACGGGCGATTGAGCTCGTTCTGGGTCATCCGCTCGTTGCCTTGAATCAGGCTGATCACCTGTTCAAATTCCCGCAGCACCACGGGATAGCCGTCCTGCTCGCTGAGTCTCCAGAACGCCCGCAGGAAGTCGCGATACTTCTCCTCCATGGCAGAGCCTTGCATTGAGGAGCTGGTGTTGATCCCCTCCTGCTCCTCAACGTTGAAGCCCACATCACTGATGCCGTTGTCGCGGAAGAAGCGGTACATCCGCTCCGGCTGCTCCATGGCATCGGCGGTGACCACCGAGATGCAGTGGAAAGGAACATCGTTGCGGTGCAGGGCTTCAATCCCCTTCATCGCCATGGCGTGAGAGCCGCGTCCGTTGCGGAAGCGCCGGTGGGCGTCGTGGATGTCTTCAGGGCCATCCACACTGATACCCACCACGATGCGGTTGCGGCGGAAGCAGTCGCACCAGGCATCGTTGATCAACGTGGCGTTGGTCTGAACGTGCTGGGTGAAGTCCAGCCCCTGAGCATTGAACTGCTCGAGGCTGCGATACAGGATCGCTGTCGCCTCGTCGTACCAACTGGTGGGCAGGGTGAGGGGTTCTCCGGCATGCCACACCAGACCGAACTCCGGCCCGGCATAGGGGCTTTCCAGAATTCGCTGCATCAACAGCGGCAAGAGGGCGAGGTCAAAGACCCGCTTCTTTTGCCGATCGGGCAGATAGCAATAAGAACAATCGAGGTTGCACAGCGATGTGGACTGCACAACCACGAGCCCGATGGGCCCGAACCGGTTGAGGTCGGGCCCGACGTTGGGAGAAGAAACAATCACCAGTTCACGAATCCGCCGCCACCGTTCTTCCAGCCACCGCCACCGTTGCGCCAGCCACCGCCGTAGCCACCGTTGCCCCAGGTGTTGCGGCTATTGCCCCACTTGTTGCCGCTCTTTCCATTGCCCCACTTGCCTTTTCCACGGCTGTTGCCGAACTTTTTGCCCTTGCCGTTTTTCCATTTGCTCTTGGCAACAAGCTCACCTTCGATTTCGGGATCCTTGAGAAGGCTGCCCCAGTCGGTGTTCCGAACCGCTTCGATTCGGGCTTCGATGCTGTTGGCTTTGGCCTGCCCGTTCAGCTGCTCAGGCGCGCTGTAGCTGGAGCTGGCTTGGGCGGTTTGGCAGAGCACTGCGCTGGAGGCCAGCAGTGCTTGAAAGGCAATAAGAGAACGCTTCATGGCTGTTGATGGATAAAGAAGGAAAGCAATCGAGGAGCAGTCAGATTCCCGGTGTCGCTGGGGTGTTGATTTCTGCTGTGACGCTGAGGATCAAGCCGTACAAGGAGCGGATTGACTCTTGGCTCAGGCCCACATCGCTGCCGGGACCAATCCAACGGTTGATCATGCGGCGGGTGCCGGCATCCCCATCCATATACGCCTGCATCATCTGGCCTAAGGCGATGTTGGTGGAGGAGAGCAGCTTGCCGTTGTCTTGTTTGACGATGCAGCTGATGCCGGAGCGGCCATAAGGGCGGAAGGGCAGCAGCGCCGTTTTGTCGATGCGGCTGTTGGCGGCCAACCACAGTGTGCCGCCACCTAGCATGGGAACGTCACCCGAATAGAAGGCGTTCAACGCTTCGATCGGGGTGTCGTAGCTCTTCAGTGTGGCACCGGGTACCACGCTTTTCAGCACCTTGGCGGACTGAGAGTCCTTGACCACCCCGATGATTGTTCCTTCCAACGAGGCAGGGGTTCCATCCATGGTGGTGTCGCTGGCCATCAGCACTCTGGTGCCACCGATGCCGAAGGGAAGGCTGTAGGTGACTTGCGTGGAGCGGCCCCAGGTGAAGGCCACACCGCAGGCGATGTCGGCTTTGCCGGTGATCACAGCGCCAATGCCGTCATTCACCGACGTCGCTACCCGGTAGTCCACCTTGCGGCGTTTGGCCTGGATTCGGATCTGCTCAAGAACATCAACCCCGAGGCCCTCGTAGCCGGCATCCGTCTTTTGATACAGAGGCTTGACCTCCTCAAAAATCACCGCTTTGAGCGTTGTGCTTTCCGCGGAGGCTTGAGGGGTGAGGGCAACCGGGCCAGCCAGGGCAAGCAGGGCTGCCGCTGGAGCCAGAAGTGCACGCATGTGAAAACTGCGTTTCCTCGACTCTTAGCTGGGATTTCCACGCTTGTCCGCGCATTGCTATGGGGGTTGTGAGATTGCGATCGATTTGGACCAAGGCCCGTTTCTGCGGCTGGATCCGATAAAAAGAAGGCAATTCCTGGGTCTTGTCTTGCGGTACGCCCTGCGTCAACTCTTGGCTGTGCTGGTGGCCATGGCTGTCTTGGTCGGTGAAGCAGCGTCCGTTCAGGCCCTGGAGCACAGCTTTGTGGCCGATGCCGTTCAGCGGGTGGCTCCGGCGGTGGTTCGGATCGACACCGAGCGCACCGTGGAACGCCAGCCCTTTGATCCCACGCTGCTCGATCCCCTGCTGCGGGATCTGCTTGGCGACCCCCCCACTGGTCCGGGGCGGGAACGGGGCCAAGGCTCCGGTGTGGTGATCGATGCCAAGGGGCTGGTGCTCACCAACGCCCATGTGGTGGATCGGGTGGAGTCCGTCAGCGTCACCCTGGCCGACGGGGAACAGCGCGATGGCCAGGTGGTGGGCACCGATGCGGTGACGGATCTGGCCCTGGTGCGTCTCGAGGGGGATCAACTGCCGCCGCGGGCTCCCCTGGGTGATTCCGAAGCCATGCAGGTGGGCGATTGGGCGATTGCCCTCGGCACCCCGTTCGGCTTGGAACGCACGGTGACCCTCGGCATCGTCAGCAGTCTGCACCGCAATATCAACAGCCTTGGCTTCGCCGACAAACGGCTGGAACTGATTCAGACCGACGCCGCCATCAACCCCGGTAATTCAGGCGGCCCCTTGGTGAACGGTGACGGTCAGGTGATTGGGATCAACACCTTGGTGCGTTCGGGCCCCGGTGCCGGCCTCGGTTTTGCCATTCCGATCAACCTGGCCCGCCGGGTGGCTGATCAACTGCAGCAGCAGGGTGAGGTTGTGCATCCTTATATCGGCCTGCAACTCGTTGCGCTCACGCCCCGCATCGCGCGCGAGCACAACAAGGACCCCAATGCCCTGGTGCAGCTGCCGGAACGCAGCGGTGCCCTGGTTCAAGCGGTGCTTCCCGATGGCCCGGCCGAAAAAGCAGGCCTGCGCCGCGGTGATCTTTTGATCACCGTTGATGAGCGCGACATCCCAGATCCTCAGGTGCTTTTGGAGGTTGTTGATGCCGCTGCCATCGATGCTCCACTGCCCTTGAAGGTGCTGCGGGCGGGTCGCGAGTTGACCCTGTCAGTCAAACCTGAGCCCCTGCCTGGAATGGCTTGAAACTCTTGCTACGGTCCCGCCCACAAGGACGAGACCTGATGGCTGATCTTCAGACCCAGATGAAGCAGGCGGTGGCCGATGCCGCTGTTGAACAGATCAAAGACGGCATGGTGCTGGGGCTGGGATCAGGATCGACTGCCGCACTAATGATTCAAGGCCTGGGCGCCAAACTTGCCAGTGGCGAACTCAAAGACATTGTTGGTGTCACCACCTCTTTTCAGGGCGAGGTGCTGGCTGCAGATCTGAACATCCCCCTGCTCAGCCTCAATGCCGTCAGTCGTATTGATCTGGCCATCGACGGTGCCGATGAAGTCGACCCTGGCTTTCAGTTGATCAAGGGTGGTGGTGCTTGCCACGTGCAGGAAAAACTAGTGGCGGCACGGGCCGATCGTTTTGTAGTGGTTGTGGATTCCACGAAACTTGTGGATCGTCTCAACCTCAGTTTTCTGCTGCCGGTTGAAGTTCTTCCTGGCGCCTGGCGCCAGGTGAAGCAGCAGCTGGAAGCCCTCGGAGGCAGCGCTGAACTGCGGATGGCCCAGCGCAAGGCCGGACCGGTGGTCACCGACCAGGGCAACCTGGTGCTGGACGCCAAGCTCAACGGCGGCATCACTGATCCGGCGGCCCTGGAGCAGACCATCAACAACATCCCCGGCGTGTTGGAGAACGGACTGTTCGTCAACATCACCGATGAGGTGTTGGTTGGCGAAATTGCGGATGGCGTGGCGGGTGTCCGCAGCCTGGAGAAGCGGCCTAGCTGAGGCGCCGCCGCACGGATTCGGCGTGGCTGTGCAGGCCTTCACTGGTGGCTAGCTCCTGCACAGCTGAACCCGTCGCCTCGAGCGCAGCCCGGTTGAAACCGATCAGGGAGGTGTGGCGCATGAAGGTTTCAACGCTCAGGGCCCCGCTGAAGCGCGCGGCTCCACAGGTGGGCAGGGTGTGGTTCGGGCCTGCCAGGTAATCCCCCACAGCCTCCGGAGACCAGGGGCCCAGGAAGATGGCTCCGGCGTTCTGAATCCGATCCGCCAGGGGTTCGGGTCGTTCGACCAGGAGCTCAAGGTGTTCAGGCGCGAAGCTGTCACTGAGGCGGGCACAGCTCTCGAGGTCGTCGCACACCACCACAAGGCCCCAGTCCCGCAGAGAGGCTTCGCAGATCTCGTGACGGGGGTGGTTGACCAGTTGCTCTTCGACCGCGGCGTTGATGCCGTCGGCGAGAGCGCTGTCGGTGGTGATCAGCACCGCTGCCGCCAGAGGGTCATGCTCAGCCTGCGCCAACAGATCCGCCGCCACCTGATCCGGCTTTGCGGAGTGGTCGGCGATTACCAGAACCTCGCTCGGACCCGCCAGGGAGTCGATGGCCACCTGGCCGTAAACCGCCTGTTTGGCCAGGGTGACGTACAGGTTGCCTGGGCCGCTGATGACATCCACTTTGGGCACGCTTTCGCTGCCGTAGGCCATGGCGGCAATGGCCTGGGCGCCCCCAAGGCGGAACACTGTCTTGACGCCCGCGAGGTGCGCCGCTGCAAGAACCACAGGGTTGACCTCGCCATCCCGTCCGGCGGGGGAACAGATCACCAGCTCTTTCACCCCGGCGACACGGGCTGGCACGGCATTCATCAGCACGGTGCTGGGGTAGGCCGCGCGTCCGCCGGGGACGTAGAGGCCCGCCCGCTGCACTGGTCGCCAGCGCCGTCCGAGCTGCTCGCCGTGGGGGCCCGTTACCGCCAAATCGGCGGGACGTTGGCGTTGGTGGAAATCGGTGATGCGGCGATGGGCCAGCTCCAGAGCATCACGCAGGTTGGTCGGCAGCGTGATCCATGCTTGTTCGAGCGCCGTCTGGGGAACCGCCATTGGCACAGGCCGAAAGCCATCGAAGCGTTCCGTGAAATCTGAAATCGCCGCATCGCCGCGGTCGCGCACCGCCGCAAGAATCGCGTCGACCCGCTCTCTGGCTTCGCTTTGCTGCGACTGAGCCGTGCGACTTGATAGGCGCTGCAGTTCTGTCTGGGCCTGTTCCGGATCCCGCACGATGCGCAGGGGAGCGACGGCCGGTTGGCTCACAGACAAAGGAATGGTGGAAGGTGAAGTCAAGTTAGGACTCGACAATGAAGGGGAGCGGTCTGGTCACGGAGTAAGGTGCTGGATTGTTCGCAACGTTGAAGCCTCAGTGGCCAATAACAAGTCAGCCAAGAAGCGGATTGAGATTGCTGAGCGCAACCGTCTTCGCAATCGCACCTACAAGTCGTCCCTGCGCACGCTGATGAAGCGCTGCTTCACCGCCTGTGACGCTTACAGCGCAACGCCTGGCGACGAAGCCAAGACCACGGTGCAGAGTTCGATGCGTGCTGCCTTCAGCAAGATCGACAAAGCAGTGAAGGTCGGTGTCCTTCACCGCAACAATGGCGCCAATCAGAAGTCCCGTCTCAGTGCAGCGGTGCGCAAGGTTCTCGAGCCCGCCAGCTGATTCGCTTCCAACCGGCAGAATGGGCCGAAAGCGCGTTTCGGCCCAGCTGTGTCTCCCACTCCGACGCTGATTGACAGTCACTGTCACATCGTCTTTCGCAATTTTGACGAGGACCTCGAGGACGTGGCCTCACGTTGGCGCGAAGCCGGTGTAGGTGCTCTGTTGCATGCCTGCGTCGAACCATCCGAAATTCCGGCGATCCGGGCACTGGCTGATCGGTTCCCTGAAATGCGGTATTCCGTTGGTGTTCATCCTTTAGATACCCAGCATTGGGCTGACGACACGGTGGCGGTGCTGCGTCGGGCGGCTTTGGAGGATGACCGGGTGGTCGCTATCGGTGAACTCGGGCTCGATCTCTTTCGCGACAAGAATCTTGAGGAGCAGCTTGCTGTGCTGCGTCCGCAGTTGGATTTGGCGGTGGAGCTGAACCTTCCGGTGATCATTCACTGCCGAGATGCCGCCGAGCCGATGCTGGTTGAACTTCGGGCCCGTCAGGCGGAGGGCCGCTGCCCTGCAGGCGTGATGCATTGCTGGGGCGGTACCCCCGAAGAAATGCATCAGTTTCTGGAGCTTGGTTTTTACATCAGCTTCAGCGGCACCGTCACCTTCCCCAAGGCGGAGCCCACCCACGATTGCGCCCGTCAGGTGCCAGAGGATCGTTTCCTGGTTGAAACCGATTGCCCCTTCCTGGCTCCTGTGCCGCGTCGTGGCAAGCGCAACGAGCCGGCCTTTGTGGCTTCGGTTGCTTCGCGGGTGGCCGAGTTGCGGGGTGTGGATCTCGAGAGCGTGGCCTTCAGCAGTACCGCCAACGCCCGCCGTTTGTTCGGACTCCCTTAACTGGTCTTCCAAGACTGTCGACTCGATATGTAAGATGTTGTATTGGCCTGGCCATGCGCGGGATTCGTTCTTGCGTGTGGTGCCTGAAGCGTCCATTTCCTTCCGGTGAACTTGTCGTCGTCAGCTGATCTGACCCGCGATTTCTGAACAGCAGCAGCGGCTCTGTCGGTTCCGTTCTGGAATCCGTCAGTGCCGCTGCTGTGTGGAATCGTTCTGTCGGTTGAGCTTTCGCCGCCAATCCAGTCCTTCTTAGTTCCTTCGTCCTCTCTGCCGGTCCCCGCATGAGCAGCAGCGCGATTCAGGTCGCCAAGACCGCCACCTACCTCCCTGATCTGGTGGAGGTGCAGCGGGCCAGCTTTAAGTGGTTTTTGGATCAAGGTCTGATCGAGGAGCTGGAAAGCTTCTCTCCGATCACGGATTACACCGGCAAGCTTGAGCTCCACTTCATCGGTAGCGAGTACCGCTTAAAGCGCCCCCGCCACGATGTGGAAGAGGCGAAGCGTCGCGACGCGACTTTTGCGTCCCAGATGTATGTCACCTGCCGGCTGGTCAACAAGGAGACCGGTGAGATCAAGGAGCAGGAGGTCTTCATCGGTGAACTGCCGCTGATGACCGAGCGAGGCACCTTCATCATCAATGGTGCTGAGCGGGTGATCGTGAACCAGATCGTGCGCAGCCCTGGTGTCTATTTCAAGGATGAAATGGACAAGAACGGCAGGCGCACCTACAACGCCAGCGTTATCCCCAACCGTGGTGCCTGGCTGAAGTTTGAGACGGATAAGAACGACCTACTGCACGTCCGTGTGGACAAGACCCGCAAGATCAACGCGCACGTGCTCATGCGTGCCATGGGTCTGTCTGACAACGACGTGCTCGACAAGCTGCGTCACCCTGAGTTCTATAAAAAGTCAATTGATGCCGCCAATGACGAGGGCATCAGTTCCGAGGATCAGGCGCTGCTCGAGCTCTACAAGAAGCTGCGTCCAGGTGAACCTCCCTCTGTGAGTGGCGGTCAGCAGCTGCTGCAGACCCGTTTCTTTGATCCCAAGCGTTACGACCTCGGTCGGGTCGGCCGCTACAAGATCAACAAGAAGCTGCGCCTCACCATTCCCGACACGGTGCGTACCCTCACCCATGAGGACGTGCTCTCCACCCTTGATTACCTGATCAACCTGGAGCTGGATGTTGGCGGCGCCAGCCTTGATGACATTGACCACCTCGGTAACCGCCGCGTGCGTTCCGTGGGGGAACTGCTGCAGAACCAGGTTCGCGTTGGTCTGAACCGCCTGGAGCGGATCATCAAGGAACGGATGACCGTTGGCGAAACCGATTCCCTGACGCCAGCGCAGTTGGTGAATCCCAAGCCTCTGGTGGCGGCGATCAAGGAGTTCTTCGGCTCCAGCCAGCTGAGCCAGTTCATGGATCAGACGAATCCTTTGGCCGAGCTGACCCACAAGCGCCGTATCTCGGCTCTTGGACCGGGCGGTCTCACCCGTGAGCGTGCTGGCTTTGCCGTTCGCGACATTCATCCCTCTCACTACGGTCGTCTCTGCCCCATTGAGACGCCTGAGGGGCCTAACGCCGGTCTGATCAATTCCCTGGCAACCCACGCCCGGGTCAACGAATATGGCTTCATCGAAACTCCGTTCTGGAAGGTGGAGAACGGTGTTGTCCTCAAAGAAGGAGATCCGATCTACCTGTCTGCGGACCGTGAAGACGAAGTGCGTGTCGCTCCTGGTGACGTGGCGACCGAGGACGACGGCAGGATCTCCGCGGATCTGATTCCTGTTCGCTATCGCCAGGATTTTGAGAAGGTTCCCCCTGAGCAGGTCGACTACGTCGCCCTATCGCCGGTGCAGGTGATCTCCGTGGCAACGTCCCTGATCCCCTTCCTGGAGCACGACGACGCCAACCGCGCCCTGATGGGCTCCAACATGCAGCGTCAGGCCGTGCCCTTGCTGCGCCCCGAGCGTGCCCTGGTGGGTACTGGCCTGGAGACCCAGGTGGCCCGCGACTCCGGCATGGTGCCGATCTCTCGGGTGAATGGCACCGTCGTCTATGTGGATGCCAACGCCATCGTTGTTCAAGACGAGGACGGCAATGAGCACACCCACTTCCTCCAGAAGTATCAGCGCTCTAACCAGGACACCTGCCTGAACCAGCGCCCGATCGTCCGTTGTGGCGATCCTGTGATCGTCGGTCAGGTGATGGCGGATGGCTCGGCCTGTGAAGGCGGTGAGATCGCCCTGGGTCAGAACGTCCTGATCGCTTACATGCCCTGGGAGGGTTACAACTACGAGGACGCGCTGCTGGTCAGCGAGCGTCTGGTCACCGACGACCTCTACACCTCGGTGCACATCGAGAAGTACGAGATCGAAGCGCGCCAGACCAAACTCGGACCCGAGGAAATCACCCGCGAGATTCCCAACGTCGCTGAGGAAAGTCTCGGCAACCTCGACGAGATGGGCATCATCCGCGTTGGTGCTTTCGTTGAAAGCGGTGACATCCTGGTCGGCAAAGTGACGCCCAAGGGCGAATCCGATCAGCCGCCGGAAGAAAAGCTGCTTCGCGCGATCTTCGGTGAGAAGGCCCGCGATGTGCGCGACAACTCCCTGCGTGTGCCTGGCACCGAGCGTGGCCGCGTAGTGGATGTGCGCATCTACACCCGTGAACAGGGTGATGAGCTGCCCCCCGGCGCGAACATGGTGGTGAGGGTTTATGTGGCCCAGCGCCGCAAGATCCAGGTCGGCGACAAGATGGCCGGCCGCCACGGCAACAAAGGCATCATCAGCCGCATCCTTCCCCGGGAGGACATGCCCTATCTGCCCGACGGCACCCCGGTCGACATCGTGCTCAACCCCCTGGGTGTGCCGAGCCGGATGAATGTCGGTCAGGTGTTCGAGTTGCTGATGGGTTGGGCGGCGTCCAACCTGGATTGCCGTGTGCGCATCGTTCCCTTCGATGAGATGTACGGGGCTGAGAAGTCGCAGCAGACCGTCGAGACCTTCCTCAAGGAAGCCGCCAAGCAGCCCGGCAAGGGTTGGGTGTATGACCCAGAGGACCCCGGCAAGCTGCAGCTGCGCGATGGCCGCACCGGTCTGCCCTTTGACCAGCCCGTGGCTGTGGGTTATTCCCACTTCCTCAAGCTGGTTCACCTGGTGGACGACAAGATCCACGCCCGTTCCACCGGCCCCTACTCCTTGGTCACCCAGCAGCCCCTGGGCGGTAAAGCACAGCAAGGCGGTCAGCGTCTGGGTGAGATGGAGGTGTGGGCACTCGAGGCCTACGGCGCCGCCTACACCCTGCAGGAATTGCTCACGGTCAAGTCCGACGACATGCAGGGCCGCAACGAGGCCCTCAACGCCATCGTCAAGGGCAAGCCGATCCCCCGCCCCGGTACGCCGGAATCCTTCAAGGTGCTGATGCGCGAGCTTCAGTCCCTGGGTCTGGACATCGCCGTCTATACCGACGAAGGCAAGGAAGTGGACCTTATGCAGGACGTGAACCCACGTCGCAGCACCCCCAGCAGGCCCACTTACGAATCCCTCGGCGTCGCGGATTACGACGAGGACTGACGGATCAACGAACGAACCGATTCCCCGCTCCTTCTTCCTTAACCGTCAATGACCAACAGCAACCTCCGCACTGAGAACCACTTCGATTACGTCAAGATCACCCTCGCCTCACCCGATCGGGTGATGGAGTGGGGGCAGCGCACCCTGCCCAACGGCCAGGTCGTCGGTGAGGTCACCAAGCCGGAGACCATCAACTACCGCACCCTCAAGCCCGAGATGGACGGGCTGTTCTGCGAAAAGATCTTTGGCCCTTCCAAAGACTGGGAATGCCATTGCGGCAAGTACAAACGGGTGCGTCACCGGGGCATCGTTTGTGAACGCTGCGGTGTGGAGGTCACCGAGAGCCGCGTGCGTCGTCACCGCATGGGCTTTATCAAGCTGGCGGCACCCGTCTCCCACGTTTGGTACCTGAAGGGGATCCCCAGCTACGTGGCCATCCTGCTGGACATGCCCCTGCGGGATGTGGAGCAGATCGTTTACTTCAACTGCTATGTGGTGCTGGATCCCGGCGACCACAAGGACCTGAAGTACAAGCAGCTGCTCACTGAAGACGAGTGGCTGGAAATTGAAGACGAGATCTACGCCGAAGATTCCGAGATTGAGAATGAGCCCGTGGTGGGCATCGGTGCCGAGGCCCTCAAGCAGCTGCTGGAAGATCTCACCCTCGATGAAGTGGCTGAGCAGCTGCGCGAGGAGATCAACGGCAGCAAGGGTCAGAAGCGCGCCAAGTTGATCAAGCGTCTGCGCGTGATCGACAACTTCATTGCCACCAATGCCCGTCCTGAGTGGATGGTGCTGGATGTGATCCCGGTGATTCCGCCCGACCTGCGCCCCATGGTGCAGCTCGACGGCGGTCGCTTCGCCACCAGTGATCTCAACGATCTCTACCGGCGGGTGATCAACCGCAACAACCGTCTGGCAAGGCTGCAGGAAATCCTGGCCCCTGAAATCATCGTCCGCAACGAAAAGCGGATGCTCCAGGAAGCCGTCGATGCCCTGATCGACAACGGCCGCCGCGGTCGCACCGTGGTGGGCGCCAACAACCGCCCGCTCAAGTCACTGAGCGACATTATTGAAGGCAAGCAGGGCCGGTTCCGTCAGAACCTGTTGGGTAAGCGGGTCGACTACTCCGGTCGTTCCGTGATCGTGGTGGGTCCGAAGCTGAAGATGCACCAGTGCGGTCTGCCTAAGGAGATGGCGATCGAGCTGTTCCAGCCCTTCGTGATCCACCGCCTGATCCGCCAGAACATCGTCAACAACATCAAGGCGGCCAAGAAGCTGATTCAGCGGGCAGACGATGAAGTGATGCAGGTGCTGCAGGAGGTGATCGACGGTCACCCGATCCTGTTGAACCGTGCACCAACCCTGCACCGTCTCGGCATTCAGGCCTTCGAACCCAAGCTTGTGGATGGCCGCGCCATTCAGCTGCACCCCCTGGTCTGCCCAGCCTTCAACGCTGACTTTGACGGTGACCAGATGGCGGTTCACGTGCCTCTGGCCATCGAGGCTCAGACCGAAGCACGCATGCTGATGTTGGCCAGCAACAACATCCTGTCGCCCGCCACAGGCGAGCCGATCATTACCCCGTCTCAGGACATGGTGCTCGGCTCCTACTACCTGACGGCGCTTCAGCCTGGTGCGACCAAGCCTGAGTTCGGAGACCGCAGCTGCACCTTTGCGGGTCTGGAGGATGTCATCCACGCCTTCGAGGACACCCGGATTGGACTGCATGACTGGGTTTGGGTCCGGTTCAATGGCGAGGTTCAAGACGATGATGAGCTTGAGGAGCCCATCAAGAGCGAGTCACTGAGTGATGGCACGCGCATTGAGCAGTGGAGCTTCCGCCGCGATCGCTTCGATGAAGACGGTGCCTTGATCAGCCGCTACATCCTCACCACCGTGGGCCGCGTGGTGATGAATCACACGATCATCGACGCGGTGGCCGCCGCCTGAATCGAGCCAGACGCCCTTTTCTTCCATTCCTGATCCGCGCGCAGCCATGACCTCTTCCTCGAAATCCCGCAAGTCCAAATCCAGCAAAGCTTCCAAGGCCGCCAAGGAAGCTCCTGTGAGCGCATCCCGTCCTCTCTCCAAGACCCCGCCACCGTTCCGCAATCAGATCATTGATAAGCGAGCCCTCAAACAGCTCGTTGCTTGGTCTTACAAAAACCACGGCACGGCGGTGACGTCCTCCATGGCCGACAACCTCAAGGATCTCGGCTTCAAATACGCCACCCAGGCTGCGGTGTCGATTTCGGTGGATGACCTCAAGGTTCCTGAGGCGAAGAAGGATCTGCTGGGCCAGGCCGAGGAACAGATCACCGCGACTGAAGAGCGCTACCGGCTTGGGGAAATCACCGAAGTGGAGCGCCACACCAAGGTGATCGACACCTGGACCGAGACCAATGAGCGTCTGGTGGATGCGGTCAAGAAGAACTTTGACGAGAACGCACCGTTGAACTCGGTGTGGATGATGGCCAACTCCGGTGCCCGGGGAAACATGTCCCAGGTGCGTCAGCTGGTGGGCATGCGCGGTCTGATGGCCAACCCACAGGGCGAAATTATTGACCTTCCGATCCGCACCAACTTCCGTGAGGGTCTGACGGTCACCGAATACGTCATCTCCTCCTATGGCGCCCGTAAGGGTCTGGTGGATACGGCGCTTCGCACCGCCGACTCGGGATACCTCACCCGCCGACTGGTGGACGTGGCTCAGGATGTGATCGTCCGTGAGGACGACTGCGGAACCACCCGACACATCGTGGTGGAGGCCGAGAATGGCAAGTTCCGCAGCCGGCTTGTGGGTCGCCTGACGGCCGCCCAGGTGGTGAACGCAGATGGCGAGGTGCTTGCTGAGCGCGACACCGAAATCGATCCGCCTCTGTCCAAAGCCTTTGAGGCAGCTGGGGTGAACGCGGTGAGTGTGCGCTCGCCGCTCACCTGCGAAGCCAACCGTTCTGTCTGCCGTAAGTGCTACGGCTGGGCACTGGCCCACAACGAACTGGTCGATCTGGGTGAAGCCGTCGGCATCATCGCTGCCCAGTCGATCGGTGAGCCTGGAACCCAGCTCACCATGCGGACCTTCCACACCGGTGGTGTGTCCACGGCTGAAACCGGTGTGGTCCGCTCGAAAGTTGCAGGCACCGTTGAGTTCGGCAGCAAGGCGCGGGTGCGCCCCTACCGCACGCCCCATGGTGTGAACGCCCAGCAGGCTGAGGTTGACTTCAATCTCACGATCAAGCCTTCCGGGAAAGGAAAGGCGCAGAAGATCGAGATCACCAACGGCTCCCTGCTGTTCGTCGATAACGGTGCCGACATTGATGCCGACGTGACGGTGGCTCAGATCGCTGCTGGTGCGGTCAAGAAGAGTGTTGAGAAGGCCACCAAGGATGTGATCTGCGATCTGGCCGGCCAGGTCCGCTACGAAGAGGCGATTCAGCCCCGCGAAGTCACCGACCGCCAGGGCAACATCACCCTGAAGGCTCAGCGCCTCGGCCGGATGTGGGTGCTTTCGGGCGATGTTTACAACCTGCCGCCCAACGCACAGCCCGTCGTTGGTGGTGAGACCCAAGTCACCGAGGGTCAGGTACTGGCTGAGGCAAGCCAGCGCAGTGAGTACGGCGGTGAAGTTCGCCTGCGCGATTCCATCGGTGATTCCCGCGAGGTGCAGATCGTCACCACGGCGATGACGCTCAAGGACTTCAAGCTGCTTGAGGAGTCCACCCACTCCGGTGAGATCTGGAATCTCGAGGCCAAGGACGGCACCCGATATCGCCTCAACACCATCCCCGGCAGCAAGATCGGTTCCGGTGAGGTCATTGCCGAACTGGCGGATGATCGCTTCCGCACCGGCACCGGTGGCTTGGTGAAGTTCGCACCCGGTCTGGCGATCAAGAAGGCCCGTTCCGCCAAGAACGGCTACGAAGTCAACAAGGGCGGCACCCTGCTGTGGATCCCCCAGGAAACCCACGAGATCAACAAGGACATCTCCCTGTTGATGATCACCGACGGTCAGTGGATCGAGGCCGGCACCGAGGTTGTCAAAGACATCTTTAGTCAGACCGCCGGCATCGTCACTGTTACCCAGAAGAACGACATCCTGCGGGAAATCATCGTCCGCAGTGGTGAGTTCCACCTCTGCACCGATGCCAAGGCGTTGGAACGCTTCGAGGGTGATGGCCAGATGGTCAACCCCGGCGAGGACGTCGCCAAGGGGCTGTCCGTTGAGGGCATGAAGTATGTGCAGACCGTCGAGACGCCCGAAGGCAAAGGCCTGCTGCTGCGTCCGGTTGAGGAATACACCATCCCCAATGAGGCCCAGCTGCCTGAGTTGTCCCATGTGAAGCAGGCCAATGGCCCTCACCTCGGAATCAAGGCCACCCAGCGTCTGGCCTTCAAGGACAACGAGCTGGTCAAGTCAGTCGAGGGTGTGGAGCTGCTGAAGACGCAGCTGCTTCTGGAGACCTTCGACACCACCCCTCAGATGACGGTGGATGTGGAGAAGGCTCCCGACAAGCGTGCCAAGACCATTTCCCGTCTGCGACTCGTGATCTTGGAGTCGATCCTTGTGCGTCGCGACACCATGTCTGACTCCAGCCACGGTTCGACCCACACCGAGCTGCAGGTTGAGGACGGTATCTCCGTCAAGGCTGGCGATGTTGTTGCCACCACTCAAATCCTTTGCAAACAGGCTGGTCTGGCGCAGTTGCCAGAAGCGACGGAAGCCGACCCGGTGCGTCGGATGATCGTCGAGCGCCCCGAAGACACCACCACCCTCAGCACCTCCGGCAAGCCGGTGGTGAGCGTCGGCCAGCGGATTGTCGACGGCGACCCCCTCGCCGAAGGGGAAACTGCCAGCTGCTGCGGTGAGATCGAGGCTGTTTCCGGTAACAGCGTCACCCTGCGTCTGGGACGCCCCTACATGGTGTCGCCGGACTCCGTCCTGCACGTGCGCGATGGCGACCTGGTGCAACGGGGTGATGGTCTGGCCCTGCTGGTGTTTGAGCGGCAGAAGACGGGTGACATCGTTCAGGGTCTGCCCCGAATCGAAGAATTGCTAGAGGCCCGTCGCCCCCGCGAATCCGCGATTCTCTGCAAGAAACCCGGAACCGTTGAGATCAAGCAGGGTGAAGACGACGATTCGCTCGTCGTCAATGTGATCGAATCCGATGACGCCATCGCTGAATATCCGATCCTGCTCGGCCGCAACATCATGGTGAGCGATGGACAGCAGGTCACGGCTGCTGAACTGCTGACGGATGGCCCGATCAACCCGCATGAGCTTCTCGAGTGCTACTTCGAGGATCTGCGCAGCCGCAAGCCTCTGATGGATGCAGCCCAGGAAGCGATCGCCAACCTGCAGCACCGCCTGGTGACTGAGGTTCAGAACGTTTACAAGTCCCAGGGCGTGTCGATCGACGACAAGCACATCGAAGTGATTGTGCGTCAGATGACCAGCAAGGTGCGGGTGGAGGATGCCGGTGACACCACTCTGTTGCCGGGTGAATTGATCGAACTGCGTCAGGTGGAGGACACCAACCAGGCAATGGCGATCACGGGCGGTGCTCCCGCCGAATTCACGCCGGTTCTGCTGGGTATCACTAAGGCGTCGCTCAACACCGACAGCTTCATCTCCGCCGCCTCCTTCCAGGAGACGACCCGGGTGCTGACGGAAGCCGCCATCGAAGGCAAGAGCGACTGGCTGCGCGGTCTCAAGGAGAACGTGATCATCGGTCGCTTGATCCCTGCCGGTACAGGCTTCAGTGGTTTCGAAGAGGAGCTGCAGAAAGAGGCTGGTCCCCACCCCGACATCCTGTCGGAGGACCCCGCTGGTTACCGCCGCATGCAGAACCTGCGTCCCGACTACACCGTTGATATGCCTCCTGCGGCCAGCGCCAGTGCAGTGCTGGATGACCCCAGCGATGCCGATCTCGAGGCCACCCGCACACGCCATAACATCGACCCTTCGGCGAGTAATTTCGCCGCGTTCACCCGTCCGGACGCCGACAATGAGCTGAAGGAAGAGCAGGTGGTTGATGCTGAAGCCGTTGAAGGTCTTCAGGAGGAAGGCCTGCTCTCTGACGAATGAGCTCCGCTCAATTGTTCACCGTCGCAGACCCTTCCATGCTTGAGCCCACTGAGATCCCCACGAGACGCCTGCCCAAATATGGGTTTCATACCCATACCGAACGGCTGAATGGACGCCTCGCCATGCTTGGCTTCATCGCTCTGATGGCGGTGGAGATCAAGCTGGGCCATGGTCTGCTGATCTGGTGACCCAGGCTCTGCTGGGTCGCAGCGCGGCCGACCTGCAGGACTGGGCGGTTGCCCAGGGTCAGAAGGCGTTCCGTGGCCGTCAGCTCCACGACTGGATCTATGCCAAGGGGGCCCATTCCCTTGGTGATATCACCGTCTTCCCCAAGACCTGGCGTGCTGCCTTACTCGCGGACGGCATTGATGTCGGCCGCCTGAAGGAAGTGCATCGTTCAGTGGCGTCCGACGCCACTACCAAGCTTCTGCTCTCGACAGAGGACGGCGAGACCATTGAAACCGTCGGTATTCCCACCAACCAGCGGCTCACGGTCTGTGTGTCAAGCCAGGTGGGCTGTCCCATGGCCTGCCGCTTCTGTGCCACCGGCAAGGGGGGCCTCCAGCGTTCGCTGCGGACCCACGAAATCGTGGATCAAGTGCTGAGTGTGCGTGAGGCGATGGACCGACGTCCGTCTCACATTGTGTTTATGGGCATGGGAGAGCCCCTGTTGAACAGTGAAGCGGTGCTGGAGGCCATTCGCTGTCTCAATGATGATCTCGGCATCGGCCAACGGCGCATCACCGTCAGCACGGTGGGTGTGCCGAAGACCTTGCCGCAATTGGCGGAATTGGCCATGCAGCGATTGGGCCGGGCTCAATTCACCCTTGCTGTGAGTCTCCATGCGCCCAATCAGAGGCTGCGGGAGGAACTCATCCCCACGGCCCATGCCTATCCCTTTGAGGCTCTGCTTGAAGACTGCCGTCACTATTTGGATGTCACCGGTCGACGGGTGAGTTTTGAATACATCCTTCTCGGTGAACTCAACGACCAGCCCCACCACGCCGCAGAGCTGGCGGATCGCGTTGGTGGGTTCCAGAGCCATGTGAACTTGATCGCCTACAACCCGATTGAGGAAGAGGAATTCAAACGTCCGACGCCGCAGCGGATTGAGGCATTTCGTCGCGTTCTGGAACGACGTGGTGTCGCCGTCAGCCTCCGGGCGAGCCGGGGGCTTGATCAAAATGCTGCATGCGGCCAGCTTCGGCGTCAGCAGATGGCCCCGAAGTCCTCGGGCATCTGAAGGGTGGGCTGATGGCCTGTTCCTCAGCAGACTGCTGCTGAAGAGGGTCTTCGAATGACAGCAATCGACTGGCTGCTTCTCGTTGCCTACCTCGCTCTCACCCTGGTGCTGGGGTTGTGGCTTGCTCGCCGCAACAGCGGTGAAGCCGATTATTTCGTTGCCGGTCGTCGTCTCAACGGTTGGCTGGCTGGTGCATCGATGGCCGCCACCACCTTCTCCATCGACACTCCTCTGTACGTCGCTGGCCTCGTGGGCGCCCGCGGACTGGCTGGCAACTGGGAGTGGTGGAGTTTTGGTTTGGCCCATGTGGCCATGGCTGTTGTGTTTGCGCCCCTCTGGCGACGGAGCGGTGTGTTGACTGACGCCGCGTTTACCGAGCTGCGTTATGGCGGTGCGGCTGCGGCGTGGCTCCGGGGCATCAAGGCCTTCCTCCTGGCCGTGCCGGTCAACTGCATTGGCATCGGCTATGCCTTCCTTGCGCTTCGCAAGGTGGTGGAAGCCCTTGGCCTTGTGTCCGGTCAACCCGCTGCACTGGGGCTCACAGACACGGTCTGGCTGTTGATGGTCGTGGCCCTGCTCGTGATGAGTTACACGGTGGCTGGTGGCCTTTGGGCTGTTGTCGTCACTGATCTCGTTCAGCTTGTGCTGGCCCTGGCGGGTGCTCTGGCCGTGGCCGCGGCTGCCTTGCATGCCGCAGGCGGAATGGATTCTCTCCTGGAACAACTGCAAGCCCTGCAGCGGCCTGAGCTGCTGTCTCTGGTGCCCTGGAGCTGGGATGAATCTGGCTTCAGCTGGTTGCAGGGCAGTGGCATCAGCATCCCGATGTTTACGGCCTACATCGCTGTGCAGTGGTGGAGTTTTCGCCGCAGCGATGGGGGTGGCGAGTTCATCCAGCGGATGCTGGCCACCCGTGATGAGCAGCAGGCACGGCTGGCGGGGTGGGTCTTCCTGGTGGTGAATTACCTCGTGCGCAGCTGGCTCTGGATCGTGGTCGCGCTGGCGGCTTTGGTGCTGTTGCCGGCCGGCTCTGATCTGGAGCTGGGCTATCCAGCCCTTGCCGTGCAACTGCTGCCCCCCGTGGCGCTCGGCCTGGTGGTGATCTCGCTGGTGGCGGCGTTCATGAGCACCGTGAGTACATCGGTGAATTGGGGGGCCAGCTACCTCACCCATGACCTCTATCAGAGGTTTGTTCGTCCTGCCGCCACTCCGCGGGAGCTCTTGCTTGTGGGGCAACTCACCACTGTTTTGCTGCTCGTTCTTGGGGTGATTACAGCTCTAATCAGCGACAGCATCGGTGCGGTGTTCCGCCTTGTGATCGCCATCGGTTCAGGTCCTGGTGTGGTCCTGGTGCTGCGCTGGTTCTGGTGGCGGGTCAA
Organism: Synechococcus sp. PROS-U-1; assembly: GCF_014279755.1. Classification (NCBI taxonomy): domain Bacteria; kingdom Bacillati; phylum Cyanobacteriota; class Cyanophyceae; order Synechococcales; family Synechococcaceae; genus Synechococcus; species Synechococcus sp. PROS-U-1. Next base: position 1,908,534 of record NZ_CP047951.1, on the reverse strand, counting down.
CGCAGCCGCTGAGCTATCGGCCATGCTTTGCGGCTTTTTTGTGGGTGTGTTCACTTCGGTGGTGCCCCTGGTTCGGATCGAGGATTACGGGGTTCGCATTGCGGTGATCACCGGCCTCTCTGCGGTGGTCTGGTTGGCGGTGATGCTGAATACGCCACCGGAATCGGATGCTGTTTTGGAGCAGTTTGTGCGAACGGTTCGTCCTCCGGGCCCCGGTTGGTCACGCCTTCGCCAGCGCTTTGGCGTCATGCCGATGGAGTCTTTGCCTGCGATGTTGCGTCGCTTCGTTCTCGCTTGCGGTGTGCTGTTTGGCGGTTTGCTCGGCACAGGTGGTTTTCTGTTGCATCAGCAGTGGACTGGCTGGATTGGTCTGTCGGTTCTGGTCCTCTCGATCTGGCAACTGCGGCGGCGTGTCATTGCCGTGCCGTCTTGAGCAGAATGGCGTCTTGATTGCAGTGTTCCGGTGTCGTTTTTTCGTTCCACCCTTCTGCCGGCTCTGATTGTTCTTCTTTTTGCACTGGCGTTGGTGGCCGTCAGTGCGCGCATCTGGCTTCCCGGTGACATGCTGGCTCCAGCTCCGATGGGTTGAGCCCTGGAATGCCTCCCGTAGCATCGATCCATGACTGACGATCGCAGCCAACAGAAGGACCAAGGACTCTCCAACCTTTCCGTGGATCCTGAACTTCTGGCGCGCGAGCTGGCGGCGGAAGAGGACGTGGATCCGCTTGATGCGATCCAACTCGACGACACTGATCAGGATTCCTCCCTGGAGATCGCCCGGGCCTGTGATCAGGGCCTGATCTGGTTGCGTGGAAAACACGGAGAACGTCTGCAGGGTTTGCAAGTGTTCTGTGAGCACCGGGATCCCCGGGCGATCGCCCTGCTCCTGCCCTTGTTGCAGAACTCCTGTCCAGTGGAACGGATGAGTGCTGTCTATGCGTTGGGCCGCAATCCATCGCCTCCGGCCGTTGAACCACTGCTGCAGCTGCTGCAGCAGGATGCCAATGCCTATGTCCGCAAGGCAGCGGCTTGGAGCCTGGGCAATTTCCCTGATGCGCCGGTTCTCAATCCCCTCATCCGTGCCCTACAGACGGATGTCGCTGCTGTTCGCTTGTGGTGCCCTGGCTCGTTGGCTGAGGCCGGCAGCCGCTCTCCGGTGAAGGCAGACCCCGCTGCGGGGCAACTGCTTGTGAGCCTGCGTATCGACAGTGAAGCGGTGGTGCGCAGCAACTGCATCTGGGCCCTGGGCCGTTTGATGGATCAGCTGGTGCAACCGCGGCAAGCGGAGATCGTTGAAGCTCTGGTGAGTTCCCTGCTCCACGACGGTGAGATTTCCGTGCGTGATGAGGCCAGAACCGCTCTTGAACAGCTGGAAGATCCGCTGGTGCTGGAACGTCTGCAGACGTTGATCAACGACGGATTCATCCTGTAACAGGTCTATGTAACGGGGAAGGCAACAATCAGCGGTGACCCCCACTAGATTGCTGCGCAAATCACGCCGCCTCAATGCCCCAGAAGACCATGCGTTTCACCATTCGGCCCGATGGTCGGGTGGAAGAACGGGTTGAGGGTGTTGCAGGTGAGGCGTGCCAGCAGCTCACTGAAGAAGTCGAAGCTGCTCTTGGAACGGTTGTACGTCAGGAGTCCACATCCGAAGCGTTTTTGCAGCCTGAAGTCCAGTCCCAGTTTCTTCCCGCTCATACGAACTGATGTCGCATTTCAGCACCGTCAAAACCGAACTGCGTCAGCTTGAGCCCCTGGTCAAAGCCTTGGAAGACATGGGCTATGCCCCTGATCAGGGGGAGCGCCCCGTACGTGGCTATCGCGGCCAAACCGTCACGGCTGACTTAGCCATCGCAGTCCAGGAGGGTGGCGACATTGGCTTCCGCTGGAACGGAACTTCTCAGTCTTATGAGCTGGTCACAGACCTTGACCTTTGGAAGCAGCAGATTCCTGTGGAACGCTTCCTCTCCAAGCTCACCCAGCGCTACGCCTTGAACACTGTTCTGGCAGCTACCACCAAGGAAGGTTTCCAGGTCGCTGAACAGACCCAGGCTGAAGATGGTTCGATTGAACTCGTGGTGACCCGTTGGGACGCTTGAAACCTGGCTGATCCCTCTTCTCATGCTTTTTCAGCTCCTGCCCGTCCGCAGGAGCAAGCCACGGGGAGAGAGCCCCTGCTTGGCGGAGATATGCGGGATCAGGCTGTTTGGGTGGACGAGGCCGTCTGCATCGGTTGCCGTTACTGCGCCCACGTGGCGGTCAACACGTTTGTTGTGGAACAGCACTTGGGACGCTCCAGGGCGATCCGTCAAGATGGCGACTCCACGGAGTGCATTCAGGAGGCCATCGATACCTGCCCCGTGGATTGCATTCATTGGGTGCCCTTCGAGTCTCTGGAAACGCTGAAGCTGAATTTGATTCGCCAGAATCTTCAACCTCGTCCCCAGGGTTGATGGCGCTGCCAACCCGTCGATTCGGCCGAACAGAGCTCGAGATTCCTCTGTTGTCTCTGGGTGGAATGCGGTTTCAGCAGAGCTGGACTGACCTCCCCGCAGATGAAATCTCGTCCGCCTCCCAGACCCAGGTCGAAATGACCCTAAAGCGAGCGGTTGATCTGGGCTTTCATCACGTTGAAACGGCGCGGCACTACGGCAGTTCCGAGCGTCAACTGGGTTGGGCCCTTCCGCGCACGCCCGACCCTTTACGTCTGCTTCAGAGCAAGGTGCCTCCCCGGCCCGATCCCGCTGCGTTTGAAACGGAACTGGAGCTCAGCTTTGAGCGGTTGGGCTGTGATCGCCTGGATCTGCTCGCCATCCATGGCATCAACCTGCCGGAGCATCTCGACCAGACTCTGCAGCCAGGGGGATGCATGGAGGTGGTGCGTCGCTGGCAGGCGGATGGCCGAATCGGCCATGTCGGCTTTTCAACCCACGGCCCCACGGCGTTGATTGTTGAGGCCTGCGCCTCCGGTGCCTTCGACTACGTGAATCTGCACTGGTACTACATCCGCCAGGACAATGGCCCCGCCTTGGATGCAGCCCGCCGTCAGGACATGGGGGTGTTCATCATCAGTCCCACCGACAAAGGCGGTCATCTGCACACCCCGTCTCAACAGCTGTTGGAGCTGTGTGCACCGCTCCATCCCATCGTGTTTAACGACCTGTTCTGTCTCCAGGATTCGCGGGTGCACACCATCAGTGTTGGAGCAGCACGGCCGGAGGATCTCGACCTTCATCTGGAGGCGCTGCAACTGTTGCCGGATGCGGCAGCGTTGATTGCCCCGGTGGACCAACGGCTGCGGCGGGCGGCCGATGAAGCGCTGGGGTCTGAGTGGATGGCGACCTGGTCCGTCGGGCTGCCGCCTTGGTATGCGACGCCGGGGGAGATCAATCTGCCGGTGTTGCTTTGGCTGTACAACCTGCTTGAGGCCTGGGACCTTGAGAGTTATGCCAGGGCCCGTTATGGGTTGTTGGGGTCCGGCGGGCACTGGTTCGCCGGTGCCAATGCTGACGGCTTCGATGGAGACGTCGGTGAGGAGGATCTGCAGACCGTCTTGCAGGCCAGCCCATGGCGAAGGCGAATTCCCGACATTCTGCGCACCCTCAAACACCGGCTCAAAGGGGCAACCCAGATGCGACTTTCGAGCGTCTGACCGCTCGACTTATGCCCCCAGGGGATCACGGCTCGGCGTTCCCACGGCCCTTGGGTAGCTGCGCGGGCAGGGACCGGTCGGCTGCACCCGCAGCAGGTGGCGGGTGCCGCGATCGCTGGGGAGCTGCCGGTGCTGAACCTCCACAAGACGGGCCTGCAGCAGCCGTAGTGCCCGGTTGAACGGCACGGCATCGGTGTCATTCCACTGCCCGCGATAGAGCAGGGCCTGACCATCCTTCTTCAGCAGGGGGATGAGGTATTCCGCCACCACTGGGGCTGCCGCCACGGCCCGGGCCACGGCCCGATCGAAGCTGCCGCGGAATGTGCCATCGCGACCTGTGGTCTCGATCCGCTCGGTGCGGACCCGCACCCGATCGGCCAGCCCCAGGGTGCTGGCCATGGCTTCCACGGCGGCTGTTTTGCGCCCGACGGAATCCAGCAGGGTCACCTGTGCCTGAGGCAGGGCAATGGCGATGGCCAGCCCGGGGAATCCTCCCCCGGTGCCCACATCAATCCAGTTCAGCGGCGCCTCGGGTGACTGGAGTTCCTCCGCCAGTGGCCAGAGGCTGTCAAAGACCTGACCCACCCAGAAATCATCGCCGTCCACCAGGCGCGTGAGGTTGACCCGTTCATTCCAGCTCTGCAGCAAGCCCTGAAGTTCAACCAGTTGGTCGCGCTGCGCTTGCGATGGCTGCCATCCCAGGGCGTCCCAGAACGCCGGTTCAGGCGTGGTGGCGGCCATGGCTGCACCAACAACTCTTCTTAGGATGAAGGACCGACCGTCCCTTGTGTCTGAAGCCCGCCCTAGCCATCACGAACGGCTTGGCGTGCGCCCCGGGGTCGATGCTGAAACCCTGCGGCAGGCTTTTCGCCGCCAGTCCAAGGCTCTGCATCCCGACACAACGGAACTGCCGCCCGAGCAGGCCAGCGTTGCCTTTCAGCAGCTCAAGGAGTCCTACGACGTTCTGCTGCGCCAGAGCCAATCACCCCTCAATCTGGCGGCACAGACGCCGCCATCGCCCCCGCAGAGCCAGTCCCGCCAGGATGCCTGGCAGGGCATCGGTGAACGAAGGCCCCTGTCGGGAGGCGAATGGTTCTCCCTGGTGCTGTTGAGCATCGCGCTCTTGCTCAGCCTGGTGCTGGGTTTGGGGGTCGCTTTGGCTCAGGGGCGCGATTGGCAGGTGTCACCGAGTTGGCTGACGGATGAGCAGACTCAGGACACATCCGTGCGTTCGCAACCTGATGGCCGCCCTGCCCCCGGAGAGCACCCCGCTGAATCAGCACTCTCTCCGAGCGCTTGAGGCCTGGCTCCAGCAACTGGGTGCCATTCGCATGGACGACAACCCTTGCCAGTGGATGCTTGAGCGCTCTGCGTGGAGGGCCCTGCTGCTGCTGGAGCGGGAGGATCTCAAAGTGATCTGGCACCCCGGTTCGCTGGAAGCCATGGTGCAGTGTTCGCTGCCCTATGGCCTCTCGCGTGCCGATGTCGAAGCGGCGATTCAGGCGGGTCCATGAGGCCAAGAGCGCTCAGAGCTGGTCGAGGGCCATCGCGAGGACCGCATAGCACTGTTCCAACTGGGCATCGCTGATGCAGAGCGGCGGCAGGAGGTAGACCACCTGGCCCAGAGGCCGCAGAAAGACGCCGTTCTCCATGGCCAGCCGCTTCAATTTCGGACCCGCCGGGTTCAGGTAGCCGGAGGTCCCATCCACGACGAGATCGAAGCCGGCGACAGTCCCGGTCAGTCGGGGGTGCTGCACCCGCGGATGGCGTGCCAGCCGCTCCAGATGCGGTCGATGCCGTTGTTCGAACTCTTGAAAGGCCGTGGGGTTCTGCTCCAGTAGATCGAGGCTGGCGTTGGCTGCGGCACACCCCAGCGGATTGGCCGTGAAGCTGTGGCCGTGCCAGAGGGTCAAGCAGGGGTCGTCGCCGATGAAGGCTTCGAACACCGCTTCACTGGCCATCGTCACGCCCATTGGTAGACATCCACCCGTCAAGCCCTTGGAGAGGGCCATCAGATCCGGCTTGATTCCTGCACGCCGGCTGGCGAACCAGTCTCCGCAGCGTCCGAAGCCGGTCAGTACCTCGTCGGCGATCAGCAGCGCCCCTGCCTGGCGTGTTCGTGCCTCCACCTGTCGCAGAAACTCGGGCCGCACCATGGCCATCCCGCCGGCTCCCTGCAGCAGTGGCTCCAGAATGACTGCAGCTGTTGGCGTCTCAAGCACGCGCTCAAGCACCTCGAGCGCCGCCGTTTCTTTAGCTTCAACGGCGTCGTCGTCCCACCAGGTGGCTGGCCAAGGAACACGGGCCACGGGGAAGAGTTTGTCTTCGAAGGGCGCGCTGAACAGGTTGCGTTCACCAACGGCCATCGCTCCGAAGGTGTCACCGTGGTAGGCACCGTCGAAGGCGACGATCTGGTGTCGCGGTTGCCCCCGGTTGGCCCACCACTGGCAAGCGATCTTGAGGGCCACTTCCACCGCTGTGGAGCCATTGTCGGAGAAGAACAGGCGTTGCAAACCACAGAGTCCGCTCAGACGTACGGCCAGCTGCTCCGCGGGCTCATGGGTGAAGTCGGCAAAAATCACCTGCTCGAGCCGGGCGGCCTGATCGGCGATGGCCTTGGCCAACACAGGATTGGCATGGCCATGCAGGGTGACCCACCAGCTGCTGATGGCATCGATCAGGGGCTCCCCTTCCTCGCGGATCAGCAGAGCGCCGTCTCCCGAGACCACCCGTTGGGAGCTGGCTGCGCTGGCCATTTGGGTAAAGGGGGGCCACAGATTCGGATGTCGGATTGAACCCATGGCAGCAGCTGCAGCTTTTGCCATATTGATCCTGGAGCTGTTACTGATGTCCTGGATGGCTGCCCCACGCACCCGTCGTCAGTCGAAGCGTTTTGTTGCTCAAAGCAGACCGGAGCCGTCTGCAGTGCGAAGCCCTACGACCCGTCGTCTTGTCGTTCCGGAGGGTGATTGGCAGACGATCCGCAGTGATCTCGAGTTGCGGGGCTGGTCGTCCTCCCAGTTGGACGTGATCCAGGCTGAACTTCGTCAGGGCTGGCCGCTACGGATCGCGGTTCGCCATGCCGCATTGCGGTTGGGAACCTGCCCCAGGGGTTCGAAATCCCTGGGCTGAGCCGCTCAGCGGCAAACATCGCTGTTCTTTTCCGCCTCTGTGGCGATGGCACCGCAGTTCACCCAGCGCACCAGCTGCACTTCGATATCGGTGAACAGCACCAGAATGCCTACGCACAGTGCTGAAACAGCCAGAGTCGCCAGGGTTTGACGTGAAGTCACGGGGAAGTTCGGTTCAGCACCTGTCGGAATGTAGTGCTGAGATCCTGCTCCTGCCAAAGCCGTTCCAGAACTGTTGCTGAGAGGGAGACTTGTGGTGGGAGTTGCGCCAGAACCCGCACATCACCGAACTGTTCCAGTGTGCTGGGATTGTCCCCATGCAGAGGTCCGTTCAGGATCAGGCCCAGCACTGTGAGATTGCGTGATTTCAATGCTTCCAGGCTGAGCAGGGTGTGATTGAGGGTGCCCAGTCCACTCCGGGCGACCAGAACGATCGGCAATTGCCATCGCACGAGTTGATCGATCTGGAGCCAGCTGCGGGTGAGGGGAACCATCAGACCTCCAGCCGTCTCTATCACCAGGGGCCCCTGATGGTCGGGAATCTGGAGCTTGGCCGGGTCGAGAACAGTGGCGTCCAGTTCGGCAGCCCAGTGGGGGGAGACCGGCTCTCGGAAGGCATAGGCCTCGGGCAGCATCCGTTTCGGCGGGAGGTTCAACAGCTGCCGCACCCGTTCGCGGTCACCGCCGCCGTCCAGTCCGCTTTGCACCGGTTTCCAATAGCTGGCCTGAAGCCCCTGCACCAGCCATGCACTCACCACGGTTTTGCCCACGTCCGTGTCGGTCCCGCACACCACCAGGCGACTGACGCTGCCGTTCATCGCTTCACCATCAGGATCAACATCTTCCAGGTCAGGCTGAACCGTGGCGACTGATCTGATGGGGGCCAAGCCCGGAAGACGGCCCTCCACTGACCTGGGGAGAGTTGGCCGCCATTGGTCACGGAAGCACCAATGCTGCTCATCGGTCGCAGCAGCCGTAGCGGATTGGCGGCGTGTTGGCTGAAGCTCAGGCACTGTTCCAGTTGCACCACGCCATCGGGAAGGGCCGCAATCAGTTGCTCCCGCACCGGCATGGTCAAGGCGGTGCAAGCCTGGCCGGCCTCCCGGGCGGCCTGATGCCATTGCGGAAAACTGCCATGAATCGGCACCGCCAAGGCCAGCCAGCCCCGCTCCGGCAGCGCATCCACCCAGGACCGCAGTTGCTGGGCCGGATCCGGCAACCAATGCAGAACGAAGCTGGAAGCCAGCAGTTGCGGTGGCTCAGGCCAGTTCGGCAGCCCGCTGCTCAAGTCATGCCGCAGGGTGTGGGCCCCGTTGGGATGGCTGCTCAACATGGCGGCACTCCCATCGATACGCATCACCTGCTGTTCGGTGTGACACGCTTCGAGTGCTGCGGCGAGATGACCGGTTCCGCTGCCCAGGTCAGCCCAGAGGCCGCGCCGGATCGAGAAGCGTCGGCTGATTTGGGCCAGGCGCCAGGCCATCGCCTGTTGCAGCAGGGTGTCGGCCGCGTAGGTCGGCGCTGCGCGACTGAACCGCTCCAGAACCTGCTCTGAGCGAATCACAGGCCCTCCAGCCATCGCTGCACCATCGAGAGCACCGTTGGCGTGATCAGAGCATGACCCCACTCCGGTTCACGATGGAGGGTCAGCGGTTGATGACCCAGGTCATCGATGAGCCGTTGCGCTGAAGCTGCAGGCACCACAGCATCCCGTTCGCCCTGCACCACCAAAGCTGGAATGTTGCGCGGCCATCCCCTCGGCAGCGTCTGGCAGTGCGCCAGAAGGTCCAGATCCTGCTGGAGACGCTGGCGCCCTAAAACCGTCAGGCCTTGCAGCAGGGGTGTGGGGGGCAGGGCGCTGCGGGGATGGGGGGACGCGCCTTTGTCGAGGAAGCGTTCCAGCATCGGGAGTTCCTGGTCTGTGCCCAGGGCCGCCTGCATCCCCTGCAGAGCAACCGCGACAGCTCGCCCCGCTCGCCCGTCCGGCACAAACGCGCTGAAGCTGCCCAGCAGCACCGCCGCCGTTGCCTGCTCCAGGACGGATTCAGGCAGCAGATGGAGCCCCAGAGAATGAGCGATCAGCACCTTTCGTGCCGGATCCTGGACCCATGCCTTGGGAACGGGCTCCCCTCCGCCATAGCCCTGGTCTGCGGAGTTCCAGGTGGCCCCCCTTTGTTCGAAGCACTTCCGCCAGTGGGACCAAGCGCCGGCGTGACCTGCCCAGCCGTGCATCGCAAGGATCTGCATCATCGAGCGCAGAGGGCTGTGAGCAGTTGCTCCAAGGTGCCGTCCGGCAAGTCCCGCCGCAGCACCAGGCGCAACCGGGCGGTTCCTTCCGGAACCGTTGGTGGTCGGATCGCCACCGACAAAAGACCGGCTTTCTCAAGCCGTTGCTGGAGGTCGAGAGCGTCCTGGTCGTCTCCGATGAGCAAAGGGAGAACGGGGCCGCGCCCTGGTGGTTCCGCCCAGCCCTGTTTCGTCAGGGCTGTCCTCCAGCGTTTGGACCGTTGGCTCAGCTCGGTTCCCCAGGTTGGGTTGGTCTGGATCAAGTGCAGGGCTGCCTGCGCTGCAGCCACCAACGGTGGTGCTAGGGCCGTGGTGTAGCGGAAGGCCCCACTGGTTTGTAGCAGCCGCTCCATCGTGGTGTGATCCCCAGCCAGAAATGCACCTCCGCTGCCGAAGGCCTTGCCGAAGGTCCCGCACACCAAGGCCACAGGCTGTTGAAGTCCATGGCAAAGCCCGCAGCCTCCTGGCCCCAGCACCCCCAGGCCATGGGCTTCGTCCACCAGCAGCTGGGCTCCGTGATGGGCGCATAGGTCGGCGATCCCGTTCAGATCGGGACTGGTTCCTTCCATGCTGAACAGGCTTTCGGTCACCACCAGGGGGGGTGTCGTTGGTTGTGTCGTTGCAGCCTTGAGCCGTTGCAGCCGCTGGTCGAGATCCTTAAGATCATTGTGGGCAAAGCGTTGCAGTCGCGCTCCACTGGTGCGCACGCCGGTCAGCAGCGAGTGGTGAATCAGCCGGTCCACCAACACGGTGGTGTGCCTGTCACTCAGTGCTGTTACTGCGGCGATGTTGGCTTGAAATCCGCTGGGGAACAGCAGCACCCGGTCCCGACCCAGCCAGGCGGCGAGGGCTTCCTCCAGCTCCAGATGGCGTGGCCTGGTGCCGGTGATCAGACGAGATCCACCGGCACCGACCCCATCGGAGGCCATGGCTTCCGTCGCCGCGGCGAGAACATCGGGATGACGGCTGAGGCCGAGGTAGTCGTTGCTGGCTAAATCAAGCAGCTGTTGCCTTCCGGCGGGATCCTGCAGCTGCCAGGGCTCTTGGCCGGAGCTCCAGCTCCGCAAACGGCGGCGGCGCGCTGGAGGGATGGGAGAGGCGTGGTCCCGCATCACAACAGTCTGGAATCCGCCCTGATCAAGGATGGCCGTAGTCCTGTGATCGTCATGACCTGGGAGCGTTTCACGCTGCTGTTTCCGCTTTGGACGTTGCTGGGTGCTCTGCTGGCGCTGCTGTATCCCCCGCTGTTCATCTGGTTCAAGGGGCCTCTGATCGCCCTAGGGCTCGGCGTGATCATGCTGGGCATGGGCGTCGGGCTGACACCGGCTGATTTTCTGCGGGTTGGTCGACGACCCCGTGCCCTGCTGCTGGGGGTGATGGCGCAGTTCCTGGTGATGCCGATCCTCGCTGCTGCTATCGCGGCGGCCCTGCACTTGCCGGCGCCCCTGGCGGTGGGATTGATTCTTGTGGGCTGCTGCCCGGGGGGGACCGCTAGCAATGTGGTGGCTTTGATCGGCCGTGGTGATGTGGCGCTTTCGGTGGTCATGACCACGATCAGCACCCTGGCGGCGGTGGTTTTGACCCCGCGGCTCACGCAGGTGTTGGCCAGCCAGTATGTGCCGGTGGACGGTTGGGCCCTTTTCCTGGCCGTGCTTCAGGTGGTGCTGCTGCCCGTCACCGTTGGGGTGGTGCTTAAGCGTGGTCTGCCCAGAGTGGCCCAACGGATTGAGCCGGTGATGCCTCCCCTGGCGGTGATGGCCATCGTGATGATCGTCTCCAGCATCGTCGGCAGCCAGACGGCTGTGCTGCGTCAGCAGGGGCCCGTGCTGATCCTGGCTTGCCTGTTGCTGCATGGCGGCGGCTTCCTGCTCGGCTGGCTGATTCCCCGGCTGGCGGGGCAGAGCGTGGAAGCCCAGCGGACCATCAGCATCGAGGTGGGCATGCAGAACTCAGGATTGGCAGTCGTGCTCGCCCGCAGTGGCGGGTTCGCCAGTCCCCTCACGGCGTTGCCGGGCGCCATTTCTGCCGTCATTCACTGCTTGATCGGCAGTGCTCTAGCAGCTTTCTGGCGGCGCCGCCCCACCCCTTCGCTGCCTCAGCAGTTCTAGGTCGAGACCCCATCGTGGAGTTCGAACAGCAGCCGGGCGGCGAGTCCACGGGAGATGCGTCGTGCAACGAGCAGATCACAGATCCAGGTGAACAGCGGAGGGGCATCTGTGGTGGATGCCAGGCGCCGTTCGAGGGCCTTCAGCTCTCGAACGTTTTGGCAGCCCCGCAGGGCATCGATCAGCGTGTCTTCAGCTGGCCGCGGCTTGGTGAGCTGAGTAGTGGTCACGGGGAGGTGCTTTCGTTCTCCTCTGTCATGGCACTGGCGGAGTGCCTCTGTCACCCTCGCGAATCTTGCTGTTCTGGCACAAAAAAAGCCTCGGTGGGCTCACCAAGGCTCGATGCATTCTCTTCAACATTTTTCATGATTTGGCTTGATTCCGTCAAAGGATGTCGGCACATCTGATTGATGGCATTGGCGTGGCTTATCGCTCGCTTGAAGGAACGGCTCAATAGGCCTCCTTAAGATCGTTCAATGAACCAATCGACACCGGCTACGCCCCCTCAAGAGCCCGATGTCGATCCCTGTGCCCCACTGAATCCCTCAGAGATCTTTCCCTTCCCGCTGGATGATTTCCAGCTGGAGGCCATGGATGCCCTGAACCAGGGGCACTCAGTTGTGGTGAGTGCACCAACTGGATCAGGCAAAACGCTGATCGGGGAATACGCCATTTATCGCGCCCTTTCCCATGGCCAGAAGGTCTTTTACACAACACCGCTGAAGGCCCTTTCCAATCAAAAACTGCGGGATTTCCGAGATCAGTTCGGCGTTGAGAACGTGGGGCTGATGACTGGTGACCTCAGCGTGAATCGCGAGGCTTCCATCGTGGTGATGACCACGGAGATCTTTCGCAACATGCTCTACGCCGAGGCGGATGAGCACGATGATCCAATTGCCGATGTGGAAGCGGTGGTGCTCGATGAGTGCCATTACATGAATGATTCCCAGCGCGGCACGGTCTGGGAGGAGTCGATCATCCACTGCCCTCCGACGGTGCAGCTCGTTGCTCTCTCCGCCACGGTGGCGAATGCTGGGCAGCTGACCGACTGGATTGAGAAGGTCCATGGCCCGTCAACCCTGGTGATGAGTGATCACCGGCCGGTTCCTCTTCAATTCAGTTTCTGCAGCGCCAAGGGATTGCACCCATTGCTGAATGATGCAGGTACGGGGTTACATCCCAACTGCAAGGTCTGGCGGGCGCCCAAGGGGAACAAGCGCAAGGGACGTTCCCAGAAACCACCGCAACCGGAACCACCGCCGATCAGCTTTGTTGTGGCCCAGATGGCCGAGCGGCAGATGCTCCCAGCCATCTATTTCATCTTCAGCCGACGGGGATGTGACAAGGCGGTTCGGGATCTCGGTGTGCAGTGCTTGGTCACCCAGCAGGAGCAGGCGCGGATCAAGGAGCGATTGAAGGCCTATAGCAACGACAACCCCGAGGCGGTCAGGGATGGAATTCACGCGGATGCTCTCCTGCGGGGCATCGCTGCCCACCACGCCGGTGTGCTGCCCGCCTGGAAGGAATTGATCGAGGAGCTGTTTCAGCAGGGGCTGGTGAAAGTGGTCTTCGCAACGGAGACCCTTGCGGCCGGCATCAATATGCCCGCTCGCAGCACGGTGATCGCTTCCATGTCCAAGCGAACCGAACGTGGGCATCGCCCGCTGATGGGCAGTGAGTTCCTGCAGATGGCCGGTCGTGCCGGGCGCCGTGGTCTCGATTCCCAGGGCTATGTCGTCACGGTGCAGAGCCGTTTTGAGGGCGTTCGTGAAGCTGGACAGCTGGCGACGAGTCCTGCCGACCCCCTGGTGAGCCAGTTCACCCCCAGTTACGGCATGGTTTTAAACCTGCTCCAGCGCCACGATCTGGCCAAGGCCAGGGAGCTCGTGGAACGCAGTTTTGGCCGCTACCTGGCGGGGCTCGACCTCGTGGAGGACGAGGAAAATCTGTCGCAACTGCGTTTGCAGCTCAGCCAGCTGGAGGGTGTTGCTGGCGATATCCCCTGGGAGGACTTCGAGGACTACGAGAAAATGCGTGGCCGGCTCCGCGAAGAGCGGCGCTTGCTTCGCATCCTTCAGCAGCAGGCTGAGGAGACCCTGGCCAATGAGCTGACGATGGCTCTGCAGTTCGCCAGCACCGGCACATTGGTCAGTTTGAAGTCGCCACAGCTACGAGGGCGCGTCGCGCCAGCGGTGATTGTCGAGAAGGTGAAGGGTCCCGGCCAGTTCCCGCTGCTGCTCTGTCTGACCGATGAGAACGTCTGGGTGCTGCTTCCCTGTCAGGCGGTGGTGAGCATCCATGCAGAGCTCAGTTGTCTTCAAGTGGATGGGCTGGAGGCACCGGAGTTGACCCGTTCCGGCGAGTTGCGCCATGGCGATCAGGCCAGTGGTGGGCTGGCCTTGGCGGTGGCCCACATGGCTCGGCGCCATGACATGACCACCCCGCAATATGACCTGGCTGGAGAAGTGTTGACCCAAGCAAGGCTGGTGCGGGATCTAGAGCAGGAGCAGGAGCAACATCCAGCGCATCGCTGGGGGGATCGCAAGCAGCTCAAGAAGCACCGCCGCCGCATGGAGGACCTGGAGCTAGAGATCGCTGAACGTCAGCAGGTGCTGCATCAACGGGCCAACCGTCATTGGGAGACCTTCCTGGCCCTGATGGACATCCTGCAGCAGTTCGGATGTCTCGATGAGCTGGATCCCACGGAGATTGGCCGCACCGTTGCCGCGTTGCGGGGCGACAACGAGCTGTGGCTGGGGTTGGCTCTGATGAGTGGGCATCTGGATGACCTCACTCCCCCGGACCTGGCGGCGGTGTTTGAGGCGATTAGTACGGAGGTCAACCGCCCTGACCTTTGGAGTGGCTTTCCGCCGCCACCTGCCGCAGAGGAGGCCCTCCAGGATCTGACGGGTCTTCGTCGCGAGTTGCTGCGGGCTCAGGAACGTGCCGGTGTCGTGGTGCCGGCCTGGTGGGAACCCGAGCTCATGGGATTGGTGGATGCTTGGGCGCGGGGAACATCCTGGTCCGATCTGATTGCCAACACGTCATTGGACGAGGGCGATGTGGTGCGAATCATGCGCCGCACCGTGGATCTTCTGGCCCAGGTGCCCTATTGCGAGGCCATCAGCGAGCAGCTGCGCAGCCATGCTCGCCAGGCTCTGAAAGCCATCAATCGCTTCCCGGTGGCTGAGGCTGAGGATTTGGCTCCAGCCACCGCTGCTCTCAACCCGGCAACCGAGCGGGCGGCCTGATCTCAGGCTTCAGGAGCGGCCATGGCGCCGGGATCCACCTGTCGATCGAAGTCCGCTTCCGTGATATGGCCAAGCTCCAGGGCTGCCTGCTTCAGTGTTAGGCCACGGTGGTGGGCATGCTGCGCGATGGCGCTGGCTTTCTCGTAACCAATGCTTGGGGTCAAGGCGGTGACCAGCATCAGAGAGCGGTCGACGAACCCTTGAATCTGCTCCAGATCCGGCTCCAATCCCTCCACCAGGTTCTGGCGGAAGCTGGTCATGGCGTCCTTGAGCATCCGAATCGACTGCAGCAGGTTGTATCCGATCAGGGGTTTGTACACATTCATCTGCAAATGCCCTCCTGCGCCGGCAGCCGCAACGGCGCCATCGAGTCCGATCACCTGGGTGCAGACCATGGCCATGGCCTCGCATTGGGTGGGATTGATTTTCCCGGGCATGATCGAACTTCCCGGTTCATTGGCCGGCAGCCGCAGCTCCCCTAATCCCGCTCGGGGGCCGCATCCAAGCAGACGAATGTCGTTGGAGATGCGGAGCAGGGCCACGGCCAGAAGACGCAGCTGACCCATCGCATGGACGAGGGCGTCATGGCCGGCCATGACGGCGAACAGATTCGCCGCAGGACGAACCTGGACTCCAGCGACCCGGCTCAGCTCGTCAGCCACGGCAAGGCGGAAGCCGGGAGGGGTGTTCAGCCCCGTGCCCACTGCTGTACCTCCAAGGGGGAGGTCGCCCAGGCTGTTCAGGCATTCCTCAAGCCAGCCCTGGGATTGTTTGAGTTGATCCCGCCATGCGGCGACTTCATCGCCAAGACGTAGAGGAACCGCGTCCTGTAAGTGGGTGCGGCCGATCTTGACGATCGGCATCCAGGCCTGACCTTTGGCATCGAAGGCATTCGCCAGGGCATCGAGGGCCGGGAGCAGAGCCTCCTTCAGTTGCTTGGCCGCGGCGACATGGATGGCAGCGGGGAACACATCATTGGTGGATTGCGACCGATTGACGTGGTCATTGGGATGAACCGGCCGGTGACTGCCGAGGGGAGTGCCCGATGCCTGGGAGGCCAGATTGCTGATCACCTCGTTGATGTTCATGTTGGTCTGGGTCCCGCTTCCGGTTTGCCAGACCCGAAGCGGGAACTGATCGTTGTGCTGGCCGTCGGCAATGGCATCGGCCGCTTTGCAGATCAGCTCAACCTGTTGATGGCTCAGAAGTTCATGCTGACCATTCACCGTGGCGCAGGAGCGCTTGATCCAGGCCAGGGCTTGGATGATTTCGAGGGGGATCCGTTCATTGCTGATCGCGAAGTTCTGGAGCGACCGCTGGGTCTGGGCCCCCCAGAGCGCCGCTGACGCCACTTCAATGCCACCCAGGCTGTCGGTTTCAATCCTGAACGGCTGCGTCATCGGGATCTTGGCGCGATCGGGCGTTGCATCGATCATCTGTGATCACCTTCCGTTGGACGTGCCATCGTTCCGCTTCAACTGTTTCGGTGGTTCCGGTGCAGGTTCACCGCTCCCATGGCATCGCGCTGCAGCTGCCCCATGCGTCCCAGGCTCAGCTCCGGGAGTATCTGTCGAAGCCTGGGCGTCCCATGAAGGCTCTGTTGAACCGGAAAAAAGTCCAGCAGATGGATGACGACCGTTTTCTCTATGCCTCACGGCCTTATCAATTACTGAGTTTTCAGCTGCAGCCCGAGGTGATCTTCCAATCCTCTTGGAATGGTGATGAACTCACCATTGTGTTTGAACACTGCACGATTCATGGGCTGGGGCAGTTGCAGAATCTGGTGCAGTTTCAGTGCCAAGCATGGATCCGCCCAGAGTCGGAACGCCTCATGGCGAAGGCTGATCTCAGCCTTGAACTGTCTCCGGGCGGAGCAGGGGCACTTTTACCGAAGCCGCTGATTCGTCGCACGGGGCGCCTGGCTCTGGACTTGGTGACGGATCGCCTGGAAAAGCGATGTCGCACCGGGCTGCTCAAAGGAGCTCAGGATTGGGTTGCACGTCACCCTTAAACCTGCTTCATTTCGCGGTGGTATCGTCACGGCCTTGCAAGTTTCTCCGGCTGGTGTTGTGTTGAATTCGACGGGTTCTGCCATGTCGGTGTTGACATTTCGGAATTTCTCTCTTCGCTGCAACAAATCGGACCCCAGTATTTCTTTCCAGATTCCTTGGAACTGGGATCTTGAGCATGGAAGAAAAATCGCCGTGATTACAACCAGTTCATTTTTGCGTTATCAGTTAATCGCAGCCCTTGCAGGCCTTGTTCCTCCAGTTTCCGGTGAGATCCTTGGTGGTGGTGTAATCGGTTGGCCTGTTGGTGGTGAAGGAGGGTTGGATAGCAAACTAAGAATCTCTCATGCATTCAACTTTCTCTCAACAGTTTATAGCGATTGTCTAGAAAAATCTCGTGTCACTTTGGATGAATTCTGGGGGCTATTGTCAGATATGAACATTTATCCAGGGCTAATTATCAAAGAGCTTTCGAGGGATCAAAAAGACTTCTTCTTTTTATCCGTGTCTGTCCTCTTTTCGTTTGATTGCTATTTAATCTCCAAGACAAAGTTTTTAATGTCCAGGGCTGCCAAGCCGCTTCGAGCGCTGTTGCAGAGGCAGCTCGAGGGGAAGACTCTTTTGACAACGTCGACAAACAGTCGGTTTCGTCGCGAATTCTGTACTGATGGACTTGTGCTGGGATCCTTTGGCGAAATTCTGTTTGCGGGCGGACTTTCAGACGCAATCCAGTGGTCCGATCAGAATCTTGAGAAATCAGACATGTCAGAGTCAGATGATGAGCAACTTGAGTTGGGTATGGATTTACGTAATTCGGAATCTTCCGATGACCAAGCTGATGATTTCTGAGGAGTGCTATCAATAATGAGGTTTTTAAAACGACTTCTAGCTGCCATCCGTCGTCAGGTTGCTGTTGTTTTGGCAATTTCGGACTATGACATGGATCGCAAATCCACACAGAGTTCGATCGGCAATTGGCAAGGGGTTATTGAGCCAATGAATATGATGTTGTTCTTCATCGCTATGCGGGTAGGTTTTAGTTATCTGAGGGGGACGAACAGATTTGCGGCAGGTGGCTCAACAGATATGTACTTTAACATTGTTGTTTTTATTGTATCTGGATTCTCTCTCGCTTTTCTATTTAGAAACGTGGCGATGAAGGCTCTTTCTGGCTTGAAATTAAGGGCCCCGCTTTATTATCCTCGCGTGAAGCCATTGGATATTTTAATGGCTATATCTATTAATGATTTTAGGGCTCTTGCAACTCTTTCTTTAGCGGGAATTGGCATTGTTTGGTTGGCTACCTGGAGCTTCAGGCTGGACAGTCCTGGCTTGGCGATAAGTGTTTATGTCTTTACCATTGTTATGGCGATGGGATTCGGGTTGTGCGTTGTCTTTTTATCGGGAGTAAATAAGTATATCGCCAAAGTTATTAAACGTCTCCTTAATAGGACTATTATTTTTACATCGGGGGTATTTTTTGCGACCTTTGAGTTGCCTGAATACACACGTCCGTTCGTGACCTGGAATCCAATCCTTCACGCGGTGGAGCTTTTCAGGTACTCAATGAACAACGATTATCCAATTCCAGATATTTCTCTTGGGTATTTGATCTCATGTTCTATGCTCCTTATTGGTTTTTCCTTGATTCTCTACCGGACAAACGAGTCACTACTCCTTGAGGCTAATGACGACTAGCTCTTGCTCGCTGTCCAGTCGCTTGTCTTTATTTATTTTTTAGTCATGCCTGAATCAATTCCCCCCTCCAGCAGCTCCTCAACTCCTCTCCAGAAGGAATCTCCGTCGTCGTTCCGAATCCCCAAGTCTCTGGCACCAGATCAGTCGAGGCCACTCTGGCGCGAGCAATTAAACAGGATTGCCAGGCCGCGGGTTCTGATCTCAGCATTTTTAGCAACATCAGCTTTTTACTGTTTTGTGATCGGGCGGGATCGATACACGACTGTCTCTGAATTTGTTATTCAACAGGCAGCACCTCTCAATACATCATCTGCTTCGGTTTTGGCGGGAGCAGCGGCTGCTCCCCAGGTGTTGACCTCGCTTGTGGATGGTCAGTATCTCCAGGTCTATCTCGCTTCGTCTGATGTCAAGACTCGCCTCTTCCCAGATGCGAAGAAGCTCGAGCAGGATTACCGCCCTGTGCTCCCTGATCTTCGGGCTGGCTTGCCAGCTGATAGTTCTTCTCCTGCACAGCTTTCCTTCTACAGAAAGCAGTTGTCTGTGGCCCCTCAGCCCTTAAGCGGGTCTGTGATTCTCACCACATCTGGATTTAATCCTGAGCAGTCTTTCAAACTCAACAACGAGTTGCTGAAGCAGTCTCGTCGTTTCGTGAACGAGGTGAATCAATCCATCAATGCTGATCAGAATCAATTCGCAAGAAAAGAGGTCCTTATAGCTGAAGCCAATCTTAAAGAAGCTACTAAAAAGTTTGAACTTTTCCAGGAAAAGCATGGAAATCTCAGTGTTGAGACTGAGCAGGCTGCAACCAGTTCCTTCATCTCTGGCCTTGAATCACAACTTGTTGAATTGAAGGTTGAAGAGGCTGCGTTACGTCGCCAGTACAGAGATCCCAATGCACCGGAAGTCTCATTTGTTGCCGACCAGGTGAAGGAACTGGAAGCTCAAATTCGTAAAGAGAGAGATCGTGCTGTCAGTGAGAATGGTCGAGATTTGAATACTCTTGCCATTGAAGAGACTGGGTTGAGATCGGATGTTGAATTTGCTTCGCAAGCGCTGCAATCAGCACGCCTTGCTGTAGATAACAGTCGTCGCGAGAGCCAACGACAGTTGAAATTTGTGGTTGTTCTCAGCCAACCCCAAATGCCTGTTGCACCTGATCCGAACTGGCGGTGGCAGGCGTTTCTTGCTTCTGTTGGCATTGTTATCGTGGCCTGGGGTGTGGGTGGTTTCCTCCTTAATGCAATGCGAAAGAGTTGAGACTGCGATCACAGCACCATTCGGGGGATCAAGGGCGTATGTCACCACGACCTTTGCTGGCCAAGTAGTAGCCGCAAGCCCGTGCAAAATGGAGCCGACGACGTCGACTCAGGTCATTGTCGCTGATATTTGGATAGAAATCCTTGGCCTTACGATCATTGGCGCAAGCCGTTTCAACCATATTCAGCACCTCTTGTTTAGTGGAAGGCAATCTTTCACCAAGCATTTGGTCATAGAAGTGCCATTCTGTGTTGGCACGTAGAACTGTTTCACGGAAACCGTATTCATGGGAATGACGAACCACTGCTGTTGAGGCATAGGCTTTTTTGTAACCTTTCCTGAGGATTTCACGCGCCCACAATTGATCCTCTCCATACACGACGTCAGGGAGTGGAAGAGTCTTCCAAATAGATTTTCTTAGGCAAGAATTGTTGTCGGAGTAGAAGCGTTCATGGGTTGAGACAACGCCATTGACGCTTTGTCTCCCGGCATCCAGTTCAATCGGTTGGCGATGGCTTCTAAAAATCCAACGGTTGAAGTGCTGGTCAAGGTCATGGGCGGTGAGTTGTCCATGATCGGAATGGGCGATGTGGCAGCCGAAAACACCAGCAACACTCGGATCTTTTCTTAGTGGAGCGATCAGATTCATCAGCCACATGCGATTCGCTGGAATCGCATCCTGGGTAATGAAGGCGACGTAGGTCCCTCGGGCGAGCTCAACCCCGAGGTTGCGTGTGCGCCCATGGCCAAAGTCTTCTTTTCGAATCCTGTGATAGCGGAGCCGCGCGTCCTGAGGCAGTGCATCCAGGCATCCATCGTTTGAGGCACTGTCGATCAACAACACCTCGAAATCCTTATCAAGATCCTGCTCGAGACAGGACTCAACGACGGATTTCAGCATCGTTCCCCCGTTGTAAACGGGAATGACCACGGTGACCAAGGGATTCGAGGGGTTGGAACGCGAAGATCCTGCTGTTGTTGCTGGCAGCGCTTCCTGAATAAAGCTTTCAATTCGCTTGTTGGAGGCATCCCAGTGGAGGTTTGCGGTGGCTGCGCGTCCCGCACTTGCGGTGTTTTCTCTGAACGTTGCATCATTCAACAAGCGACTTAAGGCACATGCCAGGCCAGCTGGTGAGGCTTCGGCCAAGACTGCTGTTCCTGGTTGGTAGGAAAGACGTGTGTGCTCAGCATCGATATCAACAACGGGCAGCCCGCAGGCCATCATTTCATTGGGGACCAAGGAGTAGTTGGTTCCTGAAAGGACGAATCCAATCGTGCATTCGCGATACAGATTGGCCAAGGCACTGGCATCCAGAATTCCTGCGTGTTTGACTTTCACAGGGATGCCAAGGTCTGGTAGATCTTTCTCTCCGAAGGTAATGATTTCAAAATTGTCTCCCAGATCAAACAAAGCCCTCAAGGCGAGAAGTCCCAGTTCGTAGAGTCGTCTAGGCGTGCTGCGTCTCACATAAAAGGCAATTGTGTTACGACTACGCTGCTCCTCTACGTCGTGGTGGTAAACACTGTGATCAACAGCGAGTGGAAAAGACATCGCTGAATTGCCAAAGCTTTCCATCCGTTTTTTCAGCCATGGGCTTGCACAAATGCAGAAGAAATCATTGTGTGATGCGTAGGATTGTTCAGTAAGGATGCTTGAACTTCCTCTTGCAAAAAAGTATGGTTCGTAGTCTTGAACAAAATAGAATCTTTTCTGAAACTTGCGCATTCCAAGAACTGGATAGGTGCTCATTCGGTCAGTCGCGATGACCACGTCTCCACTGACAAGATCCAGGTCGTCCTGGCTGTTGCCCAGCATGAAAACCTGGTCAGTTTTTAGCGGTATGAAGTATTGATCGATGACACGTTTATGCAAATAGCTTAGGCGACTCGGCTTGTCTCCCTTCATTTCGGAATGCACCCAGATCGTGCATTTGTGGCCACAGCGCTCGAGAAAGTCGATTGCTCTGAAAATGGTCATGTGGCCACCGAGACCTGGCGTAAAGTTGGGGATCACCCAGTGAATGTGGAGTGACTGATAATTAATGTTGTTCTGTAGTGACCAGTTGGGCTCAAGCGGTTGGGGTTTGAAGTGGATGACCTTCTCGAAGCCATCGATTTTTAGTTTATTGCGACCTTCGATGACAGATTTGTCGGTGAGGTGCTGTTTTGAAAGGGAATATCCGCAGTAGGTTGTTTGTAGTTTTTGATTGTGTATTTCGGTTGTTGATAGGCCAATGAGTCGTTCGATGCTATGGGCGATTGTTCCATCGATCTGACCCCCTTCTTCATCAAAGTCCTGCCAATCCAGATCCCAGTCGAGAATCGGCTTGAGTAGGTCTGGCTTGCACCAAAACATGGTTCCAGTCGGGAATCGGAACTGACTGTCTCTTTTGATATGACTGAGGTTGAATTGAGTCAGGAAAGAATTGGCTTTTTTGTAGTTGCCATCTTCATGTCCCCAGCATGAATCGTGTTTGATCCCAAGGCTGAGGGCGTAATTTTCAACTGGATAGACGATGCCTGTCTCTGTCGATTGTAGTGCCTTTAGGTTGGTTGCAGTGACGTCTTTGCTGCCAATCAGGTTGTCGAGGCAATGCAGAAACCAGCCACTTAGGGCATTGCTGTGGGGGCTCTTTTTGGAATGCAGCTTGAGAATAAGGTCGTAGTTGAGGATCTGATCCCCGAATCCAACAATGAAAGGTGCGACGTCACGCCCAATATTTTTAAAGTGTCTGACTTCAACTTTTTGGGCATTATTGACCTTTCCAAAGACGTTTTGTAGTGCCTGGGTTGCATCTTTTGTGGTGGAAATAAAGATATCAATTTCGCACGGTATGTTTTCTAGGTAGGCGGCGATTGTCTCCGCAAGTTCCGGGTAAAAGATGTGAAGAAATACGCCAACTTTCTTGGCATGAAGATCTTCTTTCGTTTGATCTATCGCATCTGTGTCTGGCCTTTTGATGTCGGCCATCTTTCGCATGTAGTGGATGTCATCCATTGAATAGCGATTTTCATGGATGCCAAACTTGAAGAAGTGGACCATCGGATTGAGTCCACTCTCTTTGATGTCGGGGTATTTGCTGAAATAATTGTCTGTGTCGAATAGTTCGCTGGGGTCAATTCCATTGTGGCTCCCTGAGGAGCAGTAGTGAAAAATGACGTCACCGATGCTTTGTAGTGCATTCGCTATTTTTGGCTCGAGTTGTGATTTATAATGTTCGATATCAAAGACATAGGCGTAATGCGCTAGTTCTCGAAAGTCGCGAATTATTTGTTTCTCTACTTTGTTGTTTTGCAGCTCTTTGATGTAATCCTGCAGTTCAGGTGAGGTTTTCTTGCGTCTGTTGTCCGGTGGGCTTGAGGGGGCGGGCTGCCCTAGTCGATTCAGGCGCTTTCGCAGTGCCTTGGGCAATATTTTTTGCTCTCCCAGCGCCGACGCAGAGTCTTTGAACAGCTGCCGCGCTGTGTTGGACAGCGCCGATAGCGAGCGTCGTTGTTTAGGCATTCCCCGAATCTGCCTTGGTTTGTGTTTTCATTCCCAGCCTGCTGCCGTCATATCCCGCGCGCTCTCGCACTTTGTCGCACCACTCCTGATGGGACAGGTACCAGCGAACGGTTTCTGCCAAACCTTGTTCCACATTGTGGCGTGGACTCCAGCCCAGCTCGGAGCTGATGCGGCTCGGGTCAATCGCGTAGCGGCGGTCATGGCCTGGACGGTCGGTCACCGGCGTGATCAAATCCGTGTGGGGAGCTGATGCGGGGCAGCTCTGATCCAACTGCTGGCAAATTGCGTGAACGACCTCTTTGTTGGTGCGTTCACCCTGGCCGCCCACGCAGTAACTGCGGCCGGATTCACCCTTGCAGGCTGCGAGAAGCAGGGCATCGACGTGGTCTTCCACGTACAACCAATCCCTCACGTTCATCCCATCGCCGTAGAGAGGGATCGACTCTCCTCCGGCTGCTTTCAAGGTCACCACTGGAATCAGCTTTTCCGGGAACTGCCAGGGGCCGTAGTTGTTGGAGCAGTTGGTCAGCACCACCGGAAGACCGAAGGTGTGGTGCCAGGCCTGAACGAGGTGATCGCTTGCCGCTTTGCTGGCGGAGTAGGGGCTACGTGGGTCATAGGGCGTTGTTTCTGAGAAGCGTCCCTCGGATCCAAGCGAGCCGAACACCTCGTCTGTACTGATGTGGTGCATTCGGAAGGCGTCCCGGCGTTCAGCACGCAAGCCCTCAAAGTGCCCTCGCACTGCCTGCAGCAGGTTGTAGGTGCCGGTGATATTGCTCTCGATGAACACGCCAGGTCCGGAAATGGATCGATCCACGTGGCTTTCGGCCGCCAGGTGCATCACCAGATCCGGGTCGGCCTCCTTCACCGCCGCCTCCACGGCAGCTGCATCGCTCAGATCCACCTGCTGGAGCCTGTGCCGATCTGTCGCTGCGTCGCCCAGCTCGTGCAGCACCTCCTCAATTGACGACAGGTCGCTGGCGTATCCCATCTTGTCCAGATTGAACACGGTTACCGTGCTCTCCCGCAGCAGCCTGCGGATCACGGCACCTCCGATGAACCCGGCACCTCCAGTGACCAGAACTCTGCGGCGATCTCCCAGCAGGTCAGAGGCGGAGGGCATGGAAGAAACCATTGGTCAGGGTTGGGGAGAGGCGTTGTGGGGTGGTGGGTTGTGAACTCAGAGCAGATTCATTGGGTTTTGGCCTGCTGCAACACTTCCCTCAGGGCGTGCTGCCAATGCTGCCCGTTCAGTTGCAAGGCGGCTCTGGTGCCCGTGCAATCCAGAAGGGAATAGGCCGGGCGCTCTGCTGGCGTTGGGTAGTCCGCTGTTGTGATCGGTTGAACTTCAGCGGGCGTGTCGATGAGGCCTAACTCAGCCCCGATCCGGCCCACTGCCACCGCTACGTCGTACCAGCTGGCGGCCCCGGCGTCACTCCAGTGCATCACCGCCGGAAGCTCGCTCTTGTCAGCGATCTGGAGCGTTCTCCAACAGGCTTGAGCCAGGGTCAGGGTGCTGGTGGGACAGCCCACCTGATCGGCCACAACGCCCAGTTGATCCCGCTCGCGATGAAGGCGCAGCATGGTGAGGGCGAAGTTCTTGCCGACGGGCCCGATCACCCAGCTGGTGCGCAGGATCAACCCCCGGCGCTCCGTTCCGAAAACGCGTTGAATCGCCGCTTCTCCAGCAGCTTTGCTGGCGCCATAAACCCCGAGAGGTTCGCGGGCCTGCTCCGGTTGATAGGGCGTTCCCTGGGTTCCGTTGAAGACAAAGTCGGTGCTGATCTGCAGCAGGCGTCCCCCCTGTTGATCCAGCGCATGAGCAAAGGCTTCCGGTGCTCCGGCATTGACGGCATGGGCCAACTCGGGTTCCGACTCTGCTTTGTCGACGGCGGTGTAAGCCCCTGCATTCAGCACCCAGTCAGGCTGAAGCTGCCGCACGGCCGCACGGCAGGCCTCGGGGTTGGAGAGGTCGAGTTCCTTGCGGCTGGTGGCCACTAGATCGAGTTCCTCGGGGGCGGAGGCGATCAGGGCCTGTCCCAGTTGTCCGCCAGCTCCGGTGAGCAGAACTTTCACGGAAAGACATCTCCTGCGCTGGCTGCTGCTTGGAAGCCGGGAGCTTCGGCATCTTTGCCTGACAGGCTGACTTCCGCTCCCTCCAGCCGCTCAATCGGCCAGGCGATGGCCAGATCCGCATCGTTCCAGACGATGGCCCGCTCGCAGGATTTGTTCCAGAACCCCCGCGCCTTGTACTGCACTTCAGCAACGCTGCTGAGGGTAAGAAAGCCGTGGGCAAAACCTTCTGGAATCCACAGCTGGGCCTTGTTCTCAGCACTGAGTTCAGCGCCAACCCAGGCGCCGAAGGTGGGCGAGCCGCGCCGAATGTCGACGGCGACGTCGTAGATCGCTCCGGCAGTGGCACGCACCAACTTCGCCTGAGCTTCTGGGGCGAGCTGGTAGTGCAACCCCCGAAGCACACCCTGAATCGAGCGGGAGTGGTTGTCCTGGGAGAACAGCACGGATTCGCCCACGGCTTCATCGAACTTGCGCTGGTTCCAGCTTTCGTAGAACCAGCCCCGGTCATCGCCGAAGGCTGGGGGCGTGATCAGCAGGGGGCCCTGCAGAGTCGTGCCGGACGGGGTTGTCAGTTGGTCAAGCTGCATGTCTCACCTCCAGACTGTTTTGCAGTGCGGCGTGATCGCTCACGCTCTCCTCAAGCATCTGGAGGAGATAGGAGCCATAGCCACTCTTCTTCAAGGGCTGCGCCAGCTGATTGAGTTGCTCGGCAGTGATCCAGCCCTGGCGCCAGGCGACTTCCTCAGGGCATCCCACCTTGAGCCCTTGGCGATGTTCCAGGGTGCGGATGTAGCTGCCCGCATCGTTGAGGGAGTCGCAGGTGCCGGTGTCGAGCCAGGCCATGCCGCGGCCCATTAGCTCCACCCGCAACAGCCCCTCGTCCAGGTACATCTGATTGAGATCGGTGATCTCCAGCTCCCCTCGGGCTGAAGGCTTCACCTGGTGGGCCCGTTCGACCACGGAGTCGTCGTAGAAGTACAACCCCGTGACCGCATAGCGGCTCTTGGGCTGTTTGGGTTTTTCCTCCAGGCTCAGCACGCGGCCTTCGGCATCGAACTCGGCCACGCCGTACCGCTCAGGATCACTGACGGGATAGGCAAAGACCGTCGCCCCTTCGGCCTGTTTGTTGCTCTGCACCAATTGCGGCACCAGATCGTGCCCATGGAAGAGGTTGTCTCCCAACACCAGAGCAGCGGGGTGGCCCGCCAGGAAGTCGGCACCGATCAGAAAAGCCTGGGCCAATCCGTCCGGGCTCGGTTGCACGGCGTACTCGATCGTCATGCCCCAACGGCTGCCATCGCCGAGCAAGCGTTGGAAGGCCTCCTTGTCGTGGGGGGTGGTGATGATCAGCACCTCGCGGATTCCCGCCAGCATCAGGGTGCTGAGCGGGTAATAGATCATCGGCTTGTCGTAAACCGGCAACAGCTGTTTGCTGACGGCCTGGGTGATCGGATGCAGCCGCGTGCCGCTTCCGCCAGCAAGGATGATTCCCCGTCGCTTGGATGCGGTGCTCATCGGCTGGTTCACCGGCGTGAAGTCGGCGTTATTACAGCACGAGACCCCTTGCGCTCACTTCCGTTCAGTCGACGGTGAAGCCGTTGCCACAGCCGCTGCAACCCTGGTTTGGGTCGCAGTTGGCGCTTGATGCTCGCTGCCAGTTGAGGGTTGCGTTGGCCAATCACGTCTGGCCAGGTGTCGATGGGTTGTCGCGTCGGGTTGTCCCGCAGCAGGCTCACCTTGAGGAAGGGGAAGCCGCGTTGCTCAATCAAGTACTTCCAGTCGTAGTGCAGAACATTGCCGTTGGCGTTGTGGGTGTAGAGGCTCTCGAGCTTCAGCCCCGCTGCCCGCAACTGCACCGGCAGGCCCACTTCGCAATGTTTGACCAGGTCCCGTTTGCGGGGCCAGATCTGCAGGGCATCCCAGAAGCGGTTAAAGGCTGGGCACTGCAATGCCTTGGGCTTGTAGGCGGCGAAGGCCGACGAGAGATGGGGCTCGTACATCAGATCGTCCGTCAGCCCAATCACGTCCGCTGAACTGGTGTGAAGACGTTGGAATAGGTCGTCGAGGGGAGTAACCGGTCCCCAGAAGCTGTCGTTGGTGAGCACCAGGAATGCCGCCTGATCAATGTCCCGCCGATGCAGGGTCAGACCCGCCTTCCAACTGCCGAAGTCGTACCCCTGATTGCGTCGGATCACGATGGCGGCACAGCGTTGGCGCAGCTGGTGCAGCGTGCGCGGGTGCCTGCGCAGGCCGCTGGCCGATGACACAACGATCACATCCGCGAAGCGTTGGTATTCATCGATGAGGGGGAAGAGGTCGTCCCGGACGCGATTGTTGGATGAAAAGTGCGCCAGCAGAACGATTGGTCGTTGACGGCTGGGCTGGAAGTTGGGATTCCTCCAGTGCATCAGCACAGCGTTGGCAACCGGTCCTTTCGATTGCGGTGCCTGCTCCCGGGGTTGATAGCGATTGCTGTGGGGGTGAATGCACTGGCTCGTGAGGGGATCGCCCGTGGCAAACAGCGGGGCGTGCTTGGCCCGTAGAAGCCCCGACTCCCGTTGATGCCTGGCCAGAGCGGTGCCTTCGCGGTCTTTGCCGCGACTGATCGATTCGTGATGAACGATCTCCACAAAGGGGGTCACGGCGACCGAACCACCGCTCTGCCTGAGGCGCAGGCAGAGATCAACATCGTTGAACACCACGGCAAGATCTTCATCGAACCCTTGGATGCGATCGAAATCGCTGCAGCGGAGCATCAGGCAGGCCCCTGTCGCTGCGGTGAACTCCTCTTGCACCAGCAGGGGGGTGAGCGTGGCCAGCACAGGAGCACTGTGCAGGTGTTTGCCGGGCTCCACCACGCAGCGCCGTTCCCCCTTCACCAGCGCGACCCCTTGATGCTGGATGCTCCCGTCGGGGTAATGCAGCTTCGCGCCCACGGCTCTGGTGCCGCGGTACGCGAACGGGTCCAGCAGGGCCTGAAGCACCTCAGCTGATCGGAATTCGATGTCGTTGTTCAGCAGCAACAAATGGCTGCCACGGGTATGGCGTCGGCCGATGTTGTTGAGACGCGAATAGTTGAACGGTTCGTCCACCCGCACCACGCACACGTCGTCGAGCTGCGCTTGGTCGTTGAGCCAAGCCTGGGTGGCGGATTCCTCACTGCCGTTGTCGATCAAGATCAGCTCGTAGGCCACAGCGCCGGCAGAGCGGCGCAGGGAGGCGACGCAGCTTTGGGTGAGCTCGACCCGGTCGCGAAACGGGATCAGAACCGACACCAGAACAGTGGTGTCGGTGCGGAGCTGCAGCTGATGGCAGGCGCTCAGCGAATCAACGGGACTGAGATGCCCACCGGGCACCAGAAAGCTTGGGCTGTGTCTCTGGGTGATCGCCAGGATCTCAGCGCTGAGCTCAGGGCGCCAGCAATGGCGGTCGGCCGGCGAGGCCACGTCGGGCACGGTCGGGTTCGCCTGAATGGATCGCTGCAGCAACACCTCTGAACAGTGGGCGACGGCGTCGCCTCGTCGGCAAACCTGCAGCGCCAGATCCAGCAGCAGGGCATGGAGTGAACCGGTGGACGCCGGGAGCGTCAGCTGTCGCAGCGTGGACCAGCGGATCGTCACCAGGCCTCCGAGGCATCCCCGGCAGAGCAGACGAAACGGTGTGATCTCTGTTCGGTTCTGGCGGTTCCCTGCCGGAATGCCTGGGTCGTCGCTCCACTGCAGCGTCTCATCGCTGGTTAGAAAAACTGCTGCAGGGTGTTGCCCTGCACAGTGGGCGATGCGCAGGGCCGCCTGAGGATCCAGCTGATCACTGACATGGCAGAAGCTGATCAGGGTGTCGTCGTCAGGGGGCGGTGCTCCGATCCATCCAGAAAGATGTTCCAGTGAGGCGTGCTGGATCTGTCTCCATCCCTCTCTTGGTGGCTCGCGGCCCGCTTCGGCCTCCGCCTGTGTTGGGTGGAGAACCACCAAGATCGAAGCCGCTGAGGTGATGGGTCCGGTTGGTGCTGGGTCCGGGGCCGGGGGCTGATAGCGATCGAGATCCATGCCGAGGGGCAGTCCCCGCTGGAAGCGTTCGCGCCCGATGCCGGCCAAGTGCTCCAGAGCACTGAGAAAGCCCTGATGTGCGGCTGGTCGCAGCCCATCCCGGTAGGCCTGGAGGTGCACCGGCGGCAGATCCGCGAACAGGCTGCGCTGACCCAGGGCGATCTCGCGCAGGCGACCGCTACTCAGCAGCTGGTTGGCGGTAGCGAGATCCCTGTGTGATGCCAGAAGATCGACGGGATCCAGCCCGCTGTCTTCGGGGGCCCATTGGGATGCCTCGCGCAACAGGGCGATGGGCAGCAGAGATGGATCCAGCATCTCCTTCGGCAGCTGGGGCAGGTGCTGGCTGAGCTGCTGCTGCCAGCGCTGGATCTCTTCCACGCTGGCGAGGCCAGATTGCCAGCGCTGCCAGGCCTGGGCATCAAGCGTGGTGTTGTCCTTGCCGCTTGAAGGCTCCACGCCCTGACCGTCGGGGCGTCCAGTCAAGCGGACGCGGCAAGCGCATCGATCTGCTGATTCAGCAGGTCTCGGGCATGGGCGGGCGTGGGGGCCCGCATCAGGTCATGACGCAGTCGTGATGCTCCGGGGAAGCCCGTGCAGGTCCAGCCCATGTGTTTTCTGGCGATCAGCAGCCCATGGTCGCCGCGATCCTTCACCAGTCCGTCCAGTTGATCCCTCGCCAGCGCAAGCCGTGCTGTCGGGTTCGGCGTGGAGGGGATCGCACGACCAGTCAGTGCTGCATCGATTTGTCCCACAAGCCAGGGGGAACCCATGGTTCCTCGACCCACCATCACGCCCGCTGCGCCGGTCTGATTCAGGCAGCGCAGGGCATCTTCGGGGGTATTGATGTCGCCGTTCGCGATCAGGGGGATCGCGAGGACCTCACGGACTTGGGTGATGGCACTCCAGTCGGCAGCGCCTTTGAAACCCTGGTCGCGGGTGCGGCCATGCAGCGTGAGCAGTTGTGCTCCTGCCCCTTCCAGCTGCTGGCACCAGTGCACCGGATCAGCATCACTTCCACACCAACCCAGTCGAGTCTTCACTGTGACGGGCAACGCCACGGCATCCGCCACCGCTTCAACGATCCGGATGGCCAGTTCGGGATCACGGATCAACCCGGAGCCACCCCCCTTGCGGGCGATCTTCCGGACGGGACATCCCATATTGATATCGATCAGGAAGGCTCCACTCGCTTCGGCCCGCCGTGCCGCATCGGCCATGGCTTGGGGGCGATGGTCGAAAAGTTGCACACCGATGGGACCGGACTCTTCGACAAGTGATTCCACCTTGCCGCGACCATGCCCCATCTCGAGGCTGGTGGCATTCACCATTTCGGTGAACAGCAGGGCATCTGGAGCCCAGCGCCGCACCAGGCCACGAAACACCCGATCGCTTACCCCTGCCAACGGCGACTGCAGAACGCGGCACCGCAGCTGACGCGCGGTTCCGTTGCCGGGAAGCTGAAGGGGGGACAAAGCAATCATGGATCCATGCTGCACAACGCAATCGACATGCCCTGGCCGCTCAGTCGAATGTTGCTGTTGCAGATTCTCGAAGACCGCTGCAGCGATCGATTTGTTTGCGAAAGAATCTGGGAACGTCTGGGTTATCAGCCTGCCGAACCGCACTGGTGCGCCGGGCCCGACACGCCGCCGGATTGGGCGGAAGCTTTCCCGCGGGCTCCCGAGTTGATCGCCGAGCGGCCGGCCTCGGTTCGCTTGACCCGCTCGATTCCCAAGGAACACAAGCAGTTGCTGAAGCAACAGCTCAGCTTTGCGGGCTATCGGATCGGTGAGCTGTACCCCCGCCGCACCCGGCGAGCTACAGCGGTGAACTGGCTGTTGGCCTGGCTGGCGCAGCAGGAGGAGCCCCTGGCGGAGCAGGGGCCTTTAGGGCCGGAGCTTCCGACTCCAGTGGATCCGGTAGAGGGGCACCCCGGCGATTTGCCGGTGCGGTGACTCAGGCCTGAATGGTGATCGGCGTGCCCTTCGGGGTGTTGTGGAACAACCAGCGGGCGTGGGTCATCGGCATGCGCACGCAACCATGGCTGCGGGGGACACCGAAGGGTTGCCCGGCACTCTCCTGCCAGGGTGCTGCGTGGAGGCAGATGGCTTCGTTGGCACTCACGCACATCGTGTAAGGCACGCCTGGAACGGTGTAGGTGCGTCCGTACATCGTGGTGGAGCGGTACTTCGTAAAGACTTTGCTGTCGAAAATCGGTGTGGGCGTTGATGCTTTGCCGGTGCTGACAGGAATCACGCGGACCACTTCCTGTTGGCTGTTGTAAACCGTCAGGCGCTGGTCGGAGAGATCGACCACAAGGCTGGCGACGAGCTCGAGCATGGCGAGGGAACACACTGCACTCGCACTAGCTGTCTCAGTTGAGACTCATTTGTCTCGCCCGGAAAGAATTCCGGTTCCGCTGGCGATCGGCACCAGGCTGCGCTGCAGCGGTGCCGGAGGTGGATGTCCCAGCAGCGTGCGCTTCAGAAGCGCCAGCAGGGCGCGCCATTCCGGCGGCGCTTGGCGATCGACCCAGCAGTCCTGGCGTTGATAAAGCCAATGCTCAAGCGCCTCCCGCTCAGCGGGGGATGGGTCTTGCCAGGCGACGCAGATTCTGGATCCCTGCCGTGCCATCGGCCGAATCCGGAGATGCGTCGGTTGTCCGTCCCAGCGCAGTGATGTGTGGTCCCACGATAAAAATTCTGGGCCTGGTTGCAGCTCCAGTTCAGCGCCGTTTTCGCTGATTGCTGAGATCCGGCAGCTCATCGTTTTAGTTCCCCCATGGCTGATGGATCCCGTTGTCTGCACGGCAAACCAAGGTGTTGGATCCTCCTGCGGAGGATCCCAGCAGGCGCGCAGGGCAACCAGGGTGCCCAGCAGGTTGAGCCCGCCCCAAATGAGACCCAGACCCCAGCCCTCCGAACTCAGGCGGTCGGGGTTGCCCCACTCGCGGAGGATTCCCACCAGGTTGGCCGCATTGAGGCCAACCAAGATCAGCAGGGGCAGAGCCAGGGACCATGCCCAACCTCCCTGGAATTGCGGCTGGTGCTTTGGGGTGACGCGAAATCCTTTGGGCCGCAGTAGGAGCGTGCTTACCAGAGGCACCGTCATAACCCAGCCGGTGAGTTCACTGAGCAGAGCGGCTCGGCTGCCCCGGTTCAGCCATCCGATGCTGAGCAGCACGGTTCCCCACAGCGGCAGGAGCAGCTCAACCAGAGCTGTTGAGGAGATGTTGATCGGCACGATCCCCAACAGGCCGATGCTCAGGGGCATCAGCATCAGCAGGAGCCTGGGCAGGTTGTTGATCCAATGGATCACTCCTTCCAAATAGGCCAGGCGTACGCCCCAGCTGAGATTGCGGGCCCGCAGTGGCCCGTGGGGCAGCTGCAGGCTCTGCAGGGTCCCACGGGCCCAACGCTGGCGCTGGCGCACGAAATCCAGCATGCGTTCGGCGGCCAGTCCGGCGCTGAGTTTCTGCTGCAGGTAGATCAGGCGCCATCCTTGTTCCCGCAGGGCGATACCGGTGACGAAGTCTTCCGACAGGGCCTTGTTCGCAAAACCTCCAACCGATTCGAGGGCCTGACGTCGCACCAGAAATGAGGTGCCTGCGCAGACCACGGCACCCCAGCCATCGCGCACCGGTTCGATCCAGCGATAAAAGCTCTCTTCATCGGGCAGCAGCCAGCGTTCCATCGCCAGGTTGCGCATCACTGGATCGGCATTGATGCAGTGCTGGGGGGTCTGCACCAGTCCGACTTCAGGATCCATGAGCAGGCCGATCGTGGTTTCAAGGAACTGCGCCTGGGGGATGAAGTCAGCGTCGAAGACGGCGACCAGTTCTCCGTCGCTGATGCGCAGGCCGTCATTCAGATTGCCTGCTTTCGCGTTTGCCCGTTCCGGTCGGTGCCTGTAGCGGCATCCCAGGGAACGGGCAAGCTGCTTCACCTGTGCCCTTCCGCTGTCGTCCAGCACCCAAACGGTGGTGTTGGGGTAGGTCTGGCGGCGGCACGCTTTGAGGCTGCGTTCCAGCACTGCGGTCGGTTCGCCGTAGGTGGGAACGAGGATGTCCACGGCGGGGCGCCAGGGGCTGGCCAGCCAATCGTGCCGTTGCTGCAGAGCTTGCTCGCGTCGGTCGGGGTACACCCGCCATGCCAGCCAGAGCGGTACGAGGCCCGTCAGCAGCAACCAGCCTTCCGCCAGGAGCAGGACCAGGCTCATCAGTGCGGACAGGCTTGTGTCGAGGTTGAGACTGGCGGTGCAGCGCCAGTGCAGGTAGCGGACTGTCAGCAGGGTGACCAGCAGGATCAGGCTGCGCCGGGCCCAGATCGGTGATGCTTGTTCAGGGCGCCGCGTCAGCAGCAGAGGCCACAACAAAAGCAGCAGGCTCATGGACGTCAAGGCATCTCTGTAGGGTGAATGATTGGCCTGAACAGACCCTTGGCGCGTCCCGTCGTCGCAATTATCGGACGCCCCAATGTCGGTAAGTCGACCCTTGTGAACCGGTTGTGTCGCAGCCGAGAAGCCATCGTTCACGATGAGCCCGGTGTGACACGTGATCGCACCTACCAAGACGGGTATTGGGGCGATCGGGAATTCAAGGTCGTTGACACCGGTGGCCTGGTGTTCGATGACGACAGTGAATTCCTGCCGGAGATCCGGGAGCAAGCGGCTCTTGCGCTCGAAGAAGCCAGTGTTGCGCTGGTGATCGTGGATGGTCAGCAGGGGCTGACGGCAGCTGACGAATCCATTGCTGAATTTCTGCGCAGTCATCGCTGTCCCTCGCTTCTGGCGGTGAACAAGTGCGAGTCTCCGGAACAGGGTTTGGCCATGGCCGGCGAATTTTGGAGTCTCGGGCTGGGTGAACCCCATCCGATCTCGGCCATCCATGGGGCCGGCACCGGTGAGCTTTTGGATCAGGTGCTCACCTTTCTCCCACCCAAGGATCAGGAAGGTGAGGAAGAGGAACCGATTCAGATGGCCATCATCGGACGGCCGAATGTCGGAAAATCCAGTCTTTTAAATGCCATCTGCGGTGAGCAGCGGGCGATTGTTAGCCCGATTCGCGGCACCACGCGCGACACGATTGATACCAGCATCATTCGTGAGAATCGTCCCTGGCGTCTGGTGGACACTGCGGGCATTCGTCGTCGGCGCAGTGTGAATTACGGGCCGGAGTTTTTCGGGATCAACCGAAGTTTCAAGGCGATCGAACGCAGCGATGTCTGTGTGCTCGTGATCGATGCCCTGGATGGCGTGACCGAGCAGGATCAGCGCCTGGCTGGCCGCATTGAGGAAGACGGACGAGCCTGTGTGGTGGTTGTCAACAAATGGGATGCCGTGGAGAAGGACAGCCACACCATGACGGCGATGGAAAAGGAGCTGCGCTCCAAGCTCTATTTCCTTGATTGGGCTCCGATGCTGTTCACATCGGCCCTCACCGGCCAACGGGTGGACAGCATCTTTGCTCTGGCCGCTTTGGCGGTCGAACAGCACCGGCGCCGCGTTAGCACCTCCGTTGTGAATGAGGTGCTGAAGGAAGCCCTTAGCTGGCGCAGTCCACCTACTACCCGTGGAGGGCGTCAGGGCAAGTTGTATTACGGCACGCAGGTGGCCAGCCGCCCCCCCAGCTTCACCCTGTTCGTTAACGACCCCAAATTGTTTGGAGAGACCTACCGGCGCTATGTCGAGCGCCAGATCCGCGAGGGCCTGGGCTTCGATGGAAGCCCCTTGCGCCTCTTCTGGCGCGGTAAGCAACAGCGCGATGCTGAACGCGATTTGGCCCGACAACAGAGTCGTAAAGGCTGATCCATGGACTGGTTGCGCCAGGTCCCCATGGGCCAATACGTCGATGGCTCCAGTGGTTGGCTCAGGCGGTTGGACCCTCGTCTGAAGCTGGCCTGGTCCCTTGTTTTTTTACTCACCCCCGTTTTGGCGGGTCCCCTGTGGCGTGTGGCGCTGGTGATGGCGTTGGTGGTGATCACCCTTTGCAGTGGCCTGGCCCGATCGCTGTGGTGGCGGTCTGTCCTTCTGCTCACGGCGTTGGCGGTTGCGGTAGGTCTGTTGTCGATGCTGTTGCCGGCTGTTGATCCCCCTGCGGCCTTCCCCCTCCGCAATCCGGCCGAGCTTTCGGGGCTCGCAACGGAGGGGCCTTCCTGGGATCTGCTGCGCCTAGGCCCCTTGCAGTTGGGTGGTCTGAAGCTGGGGCCTCTGGTGGTGGATCGGGCCTCTGCGGTGCTGGGGCTGCGGACGTCGACCTTGATCTTCACCGTGATCCACAGTGTCAATCTGATGTTGATCACAACCCCCCCGGAGGATTTGGTCTGGGCCCTCAGTTGGTGTCTGGCTCCGTTGAAGTGGCTGGGGTGTCCTGTGGAGCGACTGGGGTTTCAGCTGTTGCTCGCGCTTCGTTTCCTGCCGCTCGTTCAGGAAGAACTCCAGAATCTCCTGCGATCTCTCGCCAGTCGTGCCGTCAATCTGCGCCAGCTGGGATTCAAGGCCGGCTTCGGACTGGTGCTGGCCGTTGGTGAGCGGCTGCTGGCCAACATCCTTCTGAGAGCTGAGCAGGGAGCGGATGCCCTGGTGGCCCGTGGTGGTCAGATTCTTGGCCCTTCATACTTCCGCATGGCTCCCGATCGTCCTGCACCACTGCTCAATGGCCTGGCAATTGCCATTCTTGTGTTGGTGATCGGGCTCCGGGGTCAGTACGGTGCCCTATGACCTCTGATCACGGCTGATCACGGCATGGCGTCCGAGCGATATCTCAATCACCCCACCTTCGGGATGCTCTATCGAGTGGCTCCGGCAGGCGAGGGTCGTGACGTTTACGCCACGTTGTATGCCCAGAGAATGTTCTTCCTGGTCACCCTGCAGCCCCGCGGTGCCCAGTTCGAAGTGATCCCCTACGGCGACGCGCGGCACCACGCCGAGGTCCATCTGAGCCGTTGCCGGCGGGATGGATCGCAGGAGCTGGCCTCCTGGACTCAGCTGTTCGATCAGACGTTCATTTGAACTCTTGACAGATTCACTCGCTGCGCGTTGGCAGGCGCTCCATATCGATCGTCCTCCCTCCGCCAGGCTTCTTGCCGTTAGCAAGGGTCATCCTGCATCGGCTGTGCGTTGCGTTGCCGAGCTTGGTCAGTGTGATTTCGGGGAAAGCCGCGTTCAGGAGGCTCTGCCCAAACAAAAGGAGCTGATCGATCTGCACTTGCATTGGCATTTCATCGGGCGCCTGCAGAGCAACAAAGTGCGGCCGGTGGTGAAGGCCTTTGATGTCATTCACTCTGTGGATTCCTTGTTGCTGGCCGAACGGGTGTCGCGCATCGCGTTGGAGGAGGCGCGGCGGCCCGACGTGCTGCTACAGGTGAAACTCCGAGCAGATCCCAGCAAGGGGGGGCTGTCTGCCGATGAACTCTGCGCCATCTGGTCGGATCTTCAAGCGTTGCCTGGCTTGCAGATTTCGGGTCTGATGACCATGGCTCCACTCGAAATGGGCTCCATGCAGCGCAGGGAGTTGTTTGCCGAGTGCCGTGCCCTGGCGGATCGGCTCAAGTTGGTGGAGTGCTCGATGGGGATGAGCACCGACTGGAAAGAGGCTGCAGATGCGGGCAGCACCTGGCTCAGAATCGGCTCCGCACTCTTCGGCCCGAGATTGCTGTCAACAGACTCGGCGAATTGACTTGCCCCGCAGCAGTGAAAACGGTATCCAGGGACATGGTTTTCGAACCACGTTCAGACCTAGAGGAATCCCAAGGTGTCGCTGATCTCCCGTCTCCGTGCTGTCGTCGCTGGCGACGACTACCTCGATGGCGAATTGGATGATTTCGCCTATGACGACGAGCAAGATGACCAAGACCAGCGCGCCATGCAGGCTGATGGCGGTGCCTTGGCAACCATTGGTGACACCAACCCCTTTGATCTAGGCAGTGACCTTCCTGGATCCAATGTGATCGGAATGCCTGGCATCAGCACCGCGGCGGCGGAAGTGAATGTGATGGAGCCCCGCAGCTTCGACGAAATGCCTCGGGCGATTCAGGCTCTGCGCGAGCGCAAGACGGTCATCCTCAATCTCACGATGATGGAGCCTGATCAGGCGCAGCGTGCTGTCGACTTCGTGGCCGGCGGCACCTTCGCGATTGATGGGCATCAAGAGCGCGTTGGCGAGAGTATTTTCCTGTTCGCCCCAAGTTGCGTCACCGTCACCAACACGGGTCAGGACGAGACCTCAGCTCCAACAGTGGTGAGCCGTGAAGCCGATGTTGCCGATGCTGGGGAAGCCTCCAGCGCCCCGTCGCCCGCTTGGGGAGCCGCTGCTCTCTGAATTTTCCTGTGCAGCCCGCTTTCGGTGTGATCGGCCTGGGCCGCATGGCTCAGGCCCTTGTGCTTCCTCTGCTTGAGAGTGGTCGGATTCCAGCTCATCAGCTGCTGGCCGTTGTTGGGGGGAGCGGCTCCCTGGAGCAACGCCGTTCGGCGTTGCCGGCTGGTGTCGGATTGGTGGCTGCCGACGATCCTTCAGCTCCCAAGGTTTGGACCGCACCGGTCCAGTTGCTTGCGGTTAAGCCGCAGCAACTGGATTCCGTTGCAGCAGCAGCTCCACCCGTCACGGGTCAGCCATTGCTGATCTCTGTGTTGGCGGGAGTGTCTTTGGCTCGCTTGCAACATCTGTTTCCTGGCCACCGTTGTGTGAGGGCGGTGCCGAATACACCCGCTCTGGTGGGAGCCGGTCTGACGGGTCTGGCCTGGGGTGAAGGGATCGCTCAAGAGCAACGGGACCAGGTGCTGCAGCTGTTCGCTGATGTGGGAGAAGTGCTCGAACTGGCTGAGGCCAAGCTTGATCCCTTTTTGGCCTTGACCTCCTCTGGTCCTGCCTTTGTGGCTTTGGTGGCGGAAGCCATGGCTGACGGTGCGGTGGCTGCCGGTCTTCCCAGGGATCTGGCGTTGCGTCTGAGCCACCGAACCCTGGCTGGAACGGCTGAGTTGCTGGACCGTCGTGATCTGCACCCTGCCCAGCTCAAGGACATGGTCACCTCGCCGGCGGGAACCACGATCGCCGGCGTCCGTGCCTTGGAACGCATCGGTCTGCGCTCCGCCTTAATCGAAGCCGTCATCGCGGCTGCCGAACGAAGTCGGGAGCTGGCTTAGGGCAACACCTCAGGCCATCCCTGACGAATGAGCAGTAGTGAGAAGTAGGGGCGCGGTTCGGCATCAACTGCATCCGCTGGACAGATGCGTTGTTCAGGCCAACCGACCCGCTCGGCAAACAGCGCTTGCTTCAGCAGGCTGCGTTGCTTCAGCAGGGGTTGCACCCAACTCCAGCGTCGCCCCAGCTTCAACAGGGCGAGCACTTGACCTGTGGTGGCGGCGGTGTTCAGAACCAGCTCCAATTCCTCAGAGGTGTCGGGGCAGGGGCGCACCAGCAGTTGATCCTGTTGGAGGGCAAGGGGCCAGAGGCCGGCAGCAGCTGCAGCGGAGCATGAGGTGATTCCCGGGATGACGGTGATGGGACAGTCGGGCCACTCTTGGCGAATGGCCAGCAGCACGTAGCTGCAGCTCGCAAACAGAGATGCATCTCCCTCGCAGAGCAGCGCCACCTGCTGGCCGGAACGGATTGCGTTTTGAAGTTGTTGCGCCGCCGATCCCCAGGCGGCACGACGTGGTTCGGCGGCGTCCACCATGGGGAACAACAGCGGCAGGCGCTGATGGTCGCTGCGGATCCAGGAGGCGGCGATTCGGGCGGCCATGCTGTCGCCCCCTGGGCGTCCGACCGGATACGCCACCACCTGCGCGCGGCGGATGGCCTCAACGGCGGCCAGAGTCAGTAGAGATGGATCGCCAGGGCCGACTCCCACCAGCGTGAGACCCCCAGTCGAGGTGGGATCGATGATGGTCAGCAGTCGATGCGCCCGGGGTCCAGACGATGAGTCGTCTCAGCATCTTTCCAGACGAAACCACATCAGAGCTAACGGATGGACTTGTTCCCGAGCTGGAGAGCTGTGATTCAGCTGTGATTCAGGCGGAGCTCAGTCGTCGTGGAATCGGTTTTGAGCAATGGCCCGCCCATCGGCACCTCCCTGAGGGCGCTGAAGCGGCCGCCATCCTCGAGGTTTATTCGGAAGCTATTGACCGAGTTCAGCGCGATGGCGGCTACGCCACGGTCGATGCGATTCGGATGACCCCGGATCACCCCGATCGCGAGACGCTTCGCCAGAAGTTCCTGGAGGAGCACACCCACGCTGAAGACGAGGTGCGCTTTTTTGTGGAAGGGTGCGGCTTGTTTGTCTTGCACATCGGTTCCGAGGTGCTCAGCATGCTGTGTGAAAGGGGCGACCTGATTCGCGTTCCAGCAGGGACCCGTCACTGGTTTGACATGGGCCAGCGCCCTCGGTTCTGTGCAGTCCGTTGGTTCAATAACCCTGAGGGATGGGTGGCTCAGTACACCGGCAGCAGCATCGCCCAGCGTTTTCCCAGGCTTGACTGAGTGGGTTTTCCAGAGATGCTGATGGGCTTTCAACGCACCCTTGCTGCACTGCTGCTGGGGCTGCCTCTGGCATCAGCATCGGCTGTTGTCGCTGAGGATGCACCGCTAGCTCCCGAGGTTCAACGGCGGGTCGCTGTGGTGGTGTTGGCCCGCAGGATTCGGGGTTACGCCGCAATGGCCAAGGCCAGCAGCGACTGCCTCGTGGAGAAGGGACGTCTTCAGCGCAGCCAGGCCGACCAAGCCCTAGCCAACACGCTTGAAGAGTTGGGCATC
The DNA here is from genome assembly GCF_014279755.1 of Synechococcus sp. PROS-U-1. NCBI lineage: Bacteria > Bacillati > Cyanobacteriota > Cyanophyceae > Synechococcales > Synechococcaceae > Synechococcus > Synechococcus sp. PROS-U-1. The sequence goes on along the minus strand of NZ_CP047951.1, from coordinate 1,868,768 downwards.
AGCCGGGGCGTGCTGGTGAACCCTCTCGTGGTGGCTGTGAGTCCACGCCTGCAGCGCCTGCTGGACGACAGCTGTGCTCTGGGCCCCGGTCAGGAGGCTGAAGCCCTACAGCTGGCCGAAAACGAACTCTGATCTCTTCTCGTGGTGGGTCTCAGAGGGGGACAGTGAGATGGCTGGCTTTTATTTCCTCGGCGAATAAAAACCGCCCATAGGGTTCCGCCCTCTTTGTCTGACTGCTGTGGTCGTTCGGTCTTGTCTCGCCTTGAATCTGCTGGCGCTGTTGTCTGTGCCCTGTTCTGCGGCTGAGATGGATCTCGCCTCGGCCTCGACCTCCCCCTCCACCTCTCCATTGACCGGCGAGTCAGTCCTGGTGCTGAACCGCACCATGCGATCGCTTTCACGCACGGGCGATCCCATCTGGAGTCTTCGCTTGGAAACCCCTGGCAAGCCCGTTGAGGATTTTGATGCCGTTAGCGGTCGCGCCCACCGTCAGAACGCTGACCGCCATCGTTCCGGCACCCGTGCGCCGCTTCCTGCCGGTCGCTACAGCCTTGGACCGGTTGAAGCCTTGGGTCCTGCTGATCCAAGCGAGCTCGGGCCGATCTGGATCGGGATTGAACCGCAGTTCCCGACAGGACGAGGACATCTGGGCATTCATCTCGATCCGAGCGCTAACCGCAATGCCAACAGCGGCACGTTGGGCTGTGTGGGTTTGATTCGTTGGGAGGACATGCAGTCCCTGGCGGGTCTTGTGCAGCGCCGTAACGTCCGAACATTGGTGGTGAGCGAGTGAATGTTCTCGGATTGGGGCTTTAGTTGGGGCGGCTGGTTGGACAACCGCCGGGGTGAGTGGTGGCTGCTGGCCCAGCTGCTACTGATCACGGCCCATCTGCTTCCTGTCTGGCCATCTCCGGCCAGTTTTGGTGTGCCGATTTGGCCCTTGCCCTTGTTTGGAGTGGGCCTGTTGATGCTGGCTTTCGGTCTGTTTCGGGCCGTTGAGGCGTTTCGCTGCCTTGGGGCCAGCCTCTCTCCGCTTCCGGCACCCAAGCCTTCGAATCAGCTGATCGCCACCGGCTCCTATGCCATCTGTCGGCATCCGCTGTACCGGGCCGTGTTGCTTTGTTCAGCAGGTGTTGTCCTTGCCACGGCCAGCCTGCTTCATCTTTTGCTCTTGCTCAGTTTGGCGGTGGTCCTGCGAGGGAAAGCCCGCTTTGAGGAGAAGGGTTTACGGGCGGTGCATCCGAATTACTCGCAGTACGCCGCCGCCACTCCGGCGATAGTGGGCTGGGTTCCTGGTCTGGACTGGCGCTGATTGTCAGGTCTGTCGAGCTTGCTTGGGGTTGTTGGCTCGCACCGAGTCAAGTTTTGAATCGAGCCTGAGGAATGGGGCTGTCGCCATGGCTTGCAAGTGTTGTGTAGGTATGGGATGCCTCTGGTTGAACATGTTGTGAAAGTAAGGACGAATAGTGTCGTATCTATCGGATATGTGATGGCTTTTGTGCAGGTCAAGATGACTCATCTTGACCTGCATTTTTGATGAGATGGTTCCTGAAATTATCTTTATTTGGGTCGAAGGCTTGAAGAAGTTCTGTGGCTATTCTATGGAGAGATTGGAGAGCCGCTCCTTTCGATGAGTCAGTCGCTGTCTCGGTTTGTAGCTCCGATCCTTTGGGGAACTTCTCAGGCTGGAAGTACCCTCCTGCTCGCTTCGAGTGCGTGGATGGTTAGCGGGTTGACGAGTTCACCCTTCCTGAATGGGTTGCTCCCGGCTGTTGATGCTCTGCCGGCTCTGATGAATCTTGGCTTCCGGAAGAGTGGTTATTGGCTTCAGCTTCTTGGGGTCTCTTTGCTGCTGATTTGTTCGTTTTTTATGGTCAAAGTCAAATTGCAAAAATTGCATTAATAATCTCAAGCTTCTTGACCATTTTTATGCATGGGATTGGCCAAGAAGTTTCAATTGTCCCTCTCCAGAAAAGCATTATGGCCAGTAGTGGTGTCAGTATAAGGCGGTTGCAGATCGGTCAAGAGATAGGTGTTCTGCTTGGGAATTTAATGACTGCCAATCTCTTTCCGGCGGTTCGTCAGTTCATACCTGCTTTGGCTTTGATGTTACCTATGGCTCATTTTTTGCATCGCTCCAGTCAGGCTTCAGGCGTCCAGGAATCATCCACTCCTGTGAAAAAGAAGCCTGAATCAAATTCTTTGTGTTTGATGCAGGGCGTGGTTCTTGGTTCTCTGTTTGGCATGTTGGCGTTGTGGGTGAGAGAGATTGACGGTGGAAAGTGTTTTGATTTTGCAATGGTTTTAGTTGCTTATGCTGTTGGTCGATCGCTGGTCGCATTTGTTCCAAAAATGCAGGCGTCACTGCGTTACACGCTCATATTTTTTCTGTTGGTGTTGATTGAGCTGATCCCGATCCCCTTTATCTCAATCTTGATGTTTTCAGTGATAGGAGCTCTGGTTGGTGCATCTGACTTTTCACTTGTTGAAAGACTTGAATCTTTTGGTGATCTGCCCTCCCGATGGCAGGTGCTGCAGAATTCAAGCGCTTTAGGTGGCTTGGTTGGCAGTATTGTGTTGGGAATTATTTGTAAAGTCTTGGGCCTGAATGTTGCGCTCTTTGCTGTTTGTTTTGGCTTTGTTGTGTTGGCATTTGCAGTCTCTCGAAAGAGCTTGATGGCATGAAGCTGTGATTCTCTTAAGTGTTTTGATTTTAAATATATGGATAGTTTTGTGTCTTCGGGGCGATCTTCTTTTGGGTTTTTCTCTGACTTGTCTCTGGCGGGCTCTTGGTCTGATGTTCTGTCGTTTTGGTGATCAGTCGGGTGATCTTTTCGCTCTGACGAAGTGTTCCCAATGATGTCTTCAGGCGGCAACTGTGCTGGTCAGCATGAGATCTGCGTAGAGCTGTTCGAGGGCATCGATGTTGCGTGAAATCGTGTAGCGCTCCAAGGCGCGCACGCGGGCTTTTCTGCCCAGTTCCGCCGTCAGCACCGGTTGGTCTCTGAGCACGGGGAGCAGCGTGCGCAATTGAGTCGTGACGCCCTGCGTGCTCAGCACGATCCCCGCCCCCTGCTCCAGCACTTCTCCGTCCGCACCAGCATCGGTGGCAACACAGGCTGTTCCGCTGGCCATCGCCTCCAGCAAAGCCAGCGACAGTCCCTCCACAAGGCTCGGGAGGATAAAGACCTCTGCGCACTGGAGTAGGGCAACCCGGGTGTCCTGGTCAGGTTCATGGCCCCACCAGAGGATTCCATCGTCGTTGAACTGGTTCATCAGGCTGTTGCGAAGAGGGCCGTCGCCGACGATCACCAGTCGACAGCCCTCCGGTGCGACAAGGCGCCAGGCCCGCAGCAGAGCCTCGACGTTCTTTTCCGTCGCCAGTCGCCCCATGTAGAGCACGATTCGCTCTCGACCCAGGCGCTGTCGAACCTGTTGATGCCTCAACGAAAGGGTGCCTGGGGTCGTGGGGCACCAGCGGTCGGTATCCACACCATTGGGAATCACAGTTAGACGGTCTGCAGGAACGCCAAGGCGCTCCAGAAAATCCGCCTGGAGCTGCGAAAACACGATCACCCTGTCGTAGCGAGCCAAGGCCGGCGCATACAGCTGGTAGCTGAGCTGCTGGGTTCCGGCCGTCAGGTTGCGCAGGCCCGCATCAAAGGGGGGGTGAAAGGTGGCGACAAGGGGGACGCCCAGCTGCTGGCAGAGCTCCGGCAGGCGAAAATCCAGAGGCGACAGGGTGAGGCTGGCGTGCACCAGATCGGGTTGCAGCCGTTCGAGTGATTCCCTCAGCTCCCGTTGTGCTCCAGGGGAGGGAATCGTATAAACCTGCGATTTGACCAGATAAGGAAGGCTGACGTCAGGGTCGTTGGCCAGCAGTGACGTGTTGTCGCGCTCAGGGCTGCGCGGGTTGTCGAAATGGATGAAGTGCACCTGATGTCCGCGACGCCGCAGCGCTTCGGTGGTGCTGATCCCGTAGGACACATTCCCGCAGAAGGGGGACTTCTTGCCGAGCCAGGCAATCTGCGCCAAGCGGGTTAGGCCTCTTCATGCGAACCGGCAAGTTAGCAGCGTTGCCATGGTCGTTCGATCAAAGCCGCCACCAGCGCCAAACCAGCCAGCAGCAACAGGACCGGTTGCAGGCCAATGCTGCTCACCAGGGTTCCTGCCAGAACGAGCGGCAGACTCAAAGCGATGTTGATCAGGTTGTTCTGGAGTCCAAACACTCGTCCCCGCTCTGTTTCGGGTGTTTCCTCCTGAATGGTGGTCTGAGCAGGAATCGCCACCAGAGCTGCTCCAATTCCGAGAATGCCGCAGAGGCTCAGGGTGAAGGTCAGAGACCCTCGTAGTTGGCTGAGCAGCACCAACGTCCAGGTAATGGTTCCGAGGCCGGTCGCTGTGAGTCGACGACGGCTGAACCGATGCCCCAGCTGAGCAATCAAGACGGCTCCGATTGCCATTCCCAGACCGCTCATGGCCAGGAGTGCTCCAAACCCAGAGGGGCCCAGGTTGTCGATCAGAGCAGCGAGCTGAAGCGCGAGCACGTACAACGCCGCCAACAGGCTGTAGAGCAGCACCAGATGAATCATGGCGCCGCGCACGGAGGGAACCCGTCGCAGCACCTGGAACCCTTCACCGATCTCCGTCCACACCGAGGAGTTGGATGCGGGTTTGCGGGCTTCCTGAAGTTTCAGGCGCGACAGGCTGAGGGCCGCAAGGCCATAACAGAGAGGAAGCAGTAGAAATTCGCCGCCATCGAAGCCGAGGGACGCCAGGCCGCTGTGCAACGCACGAAGAATTGGTTCGCCAAGGGCGAAGCCCAGGATCGTGGCTCCCATGCTGGTGGCCTGATATAGGGAGTTGGCAGCCAGAAGGTGTTCCCCAGGCACCACGACCGGAATGGTGGCCTGTTCTGAGGGGGCGAAGAACTGGGTCAGGATCGATTCAAGGAAGGTCATTCCCACAAGGCCCCAGTAGCCCCAGGGGAGACCGAGCCAAATGGGGCCTGGGAGCAGGCAGATCGGTGCGAACACCACCAACAGGGCACGGATGGCATTACTGGCCACCATCACCCGACGCTTGGGCCAGCGGTCAGCCCAGACCCCTGCCACCGTCCCCAGCAGCATGGCCGGAATGGTGTTGGCCACAAAAATCCCTGTGGCCAACAAAGTGATCACCTGGGTGCGTGTGCTGATGTCCAGGCCGTAATCCGACGCCATCTCCGCCAGCACGCCACTTCCCTGACCCTTCAGCAGCAGGTGCTGATCGATCAGGAAGACCATCAGCACGATGTAAAACTTGTCTGCCAGCTGGGAAAAGATCTGGCCCAGCCACAGCTTGCGGAAATCGTTGAGGCGCAGCACGGCTTCTAAGCCTCGCTTTCCCTCGGGATTGCTGCCGGTGGGCAGAGCGGGTTCAGGGGTGGTGAGGCTGGGTCCGCTCAAGGGGCATTTGCATCGCGGCCATGATGGCTCACGTTCCTTCCAGCAGTGTCTCCTGCAGCATGGCGAGTGCTTTGCAGCGGCGGTTGAGATGCGTCCGGCTCCAAATGTCGACGACCTTGAGCAGTCGGCGCCACACCGCCGGGGGACCCATCAGCTGACCGTCACGGCGTCGCGGCAGATCGGCACGGAGCAGCCGCTGGAGCAGGGCCAATTCAGAGGGATTGAGCTGGATGGCCGCACCAGGTTGCTCGTCGATGGCAAAGCCGTCCTGCGGTAGCAGGCTGCAGCGCCAGCCCCATTCACCCAGCGGTGGTTCCAGGGGCTCGCCCGTCATGCAGCAGGTCTGGAGCGGCAATCCATAACCGCCCAGGGTGAGCAGATGGATGCAAGCCTGGACCGTGCCGGCCAGCACTAGCTCCGGTTCGGTCCCATGCTCCTCCAGACGTTCCAGGTGCAGTTGCACCGTGGCCAGCAATCCCTCGACGGGGTCCTGTGAGGCCAGCTGAAGGCAAAGATCACACAGGGCCTGCGCCGCAGCCAGGGTTTCCAGTTGCTGTCCGAGGCCGGAGAAACTCCGCAGCACCCGCAATTGGCGCACCCGGGCCAGACCGCTGCGACCTCCCACCTGAAGTTCCAACAGCGTGAGAGGTGCTGCAGCGGCCAGACTGCTTTTGGGTCGGCGCGCTCCAGGAACGGCGAAGCGGCTGACGCCCTCGGCATCGCTGAGCAGGCTCAGGAGACGGTCATGCTCGCCCAGGGGGCCCACTTTGAGAGCGAGTCCTGTGAGGCGTCGTTCTGCCATTTAGGCAGCTGGCCGGCGTTGGGCCTGAAGCAGTGCTGGGGCGCTGCTGGTACCCAGCAGATCGGCCCCCGCCAACAGCAGCTCCCCTGCGTGGCTGAGGCTGTGAATGCCCCCTGCCGCTTTGATCGCGCAGCGTTTTCGGCTCAGTTGCTTCAACTGACGGATCTGGTCGGGATGACATGCCGGACCAAAGCCATTGCCAGTTTGAAGGCCTGCAGCGCCAGCATCAATCGCGGCCTCCACGGCTAACTCCAGTTGTTCCGTTTCCAGACGTGCCATATCCAAGATGACCCGCATCGGAAGTCCCAGGTCACAGAGAGCTGAGAGTTCTTCTGCATACGCTCCTGAATCGCCGTTCGCCAAGGCACTGAAGTCCGGCACGACATCAAGCTCTTGCGCGCCATGGGCAGCACACCACTCCGCTTCGGCCAGCTTCAGATCGGCGGGAATCGCACCGAACGGGAAGCCGATGGCAGCCACCAGACGCGGACCTGATTTGGTGCCCCCGACTCGATCTCGAAGCAGTGGCAACTGCCGCGGTGTGGTGCAGATGGCACGTACGCCCTCTTGCACCCCGGAGTCACAGAGAGCCTGAAGTTGGTCCTGGGTCAGCAACGGATCCAGGATTGCTTGATCAAGCCTTGGAGGTAGGTCGGGAAGCTCTTGGGCTTGATCAGCCATGGCGGGCCAAGGGGTCAGTCACGAGCCTGAATCACGCCATATCCCCCGTGGTTGCGTCGGTAGATCACCTGCAATTGATCACTGTCCTTTTCGCGGAACAAATAAAAGTCGTGGTCGATTAGATCCAACTGGCGGCGAGCGTCATCCAGGCTCATGGGTGGCATGGCGAAATATTTCCGTCGGACACCGGGGTCCGGCAGTTCCGCCTCTCTCCCATGCAGTAGAGAGCCCTCAACGGGGGTGTCGTCGTTGACCACATCCGTGCTGGGGGTGTGGCTGGCGCTGTGACCATGGCTGTGGTGGTGATCGCTGTGGCGTTCCTTCCAGCGGCGCAGCTGGCGGGCAAGTTTGCCGGCGGCGAGATCGATGCTGGCGTAGAGGTTTTCACTGCGTTCCTGGGCTCGGATCACGGTCCCGTTGGCAAAGACCGTCACCTCTGCGGTCTGTTGCGGAACCCTGGGATTGCGTGCCACCGAAAGGTGGACGTCCGCTTCGCGTACAGCACCCCCGAAGTGCGCTGTGACCCGCTCCAGTTTGGTTTGGGTGTAGTCCCGCAAAGCCGGCGTGATCTCGAGGTTGCGACCATGGATCAGCAACTTCATGCCTCGTTCCTGTGCCGGTAGTTATCGGCAAGCTAGATACGGCGCACGATTCGGCCCACCCCCGACGTGCATTTCTTTTCGAGCCCGATCATCCGGTTCGGTTCGATGGGGCCTGGTCGGCGCAGCAGCGCTGGCAGAGCAACCTCCTTGATGATCCGTCAGCGCCGGAGGCGGTCTGGATCCTTCAGCACAAGCCCTGCTACACCCTGGGCCGTGGAGCGAGCGAGGAGCACCTGCATTTCGATCCTTCGAGCCCACCCTCACCCCTTTTCCGGATTGACCGGGGCGGCGAGGTGACCCATCACCTTCCTGGTCAGCTGGTGGCTTATCCGGTGTTGGACCTTCGGCGACGAACTCCCGACTTGCACTGGTATCTCAGGCAGCTTGAGCAAGTCGTGCTGGATGTTCTTGCGGAGTTGGGGTTGGAGGGACAGCGTCTGCCGGGATTGACCGGCCTGTGGATGGACAACCGCAAGGTTGCCGCCATTGGTGTGGGCTGTCGACGTTGGATCACCCAGCACGGTCTGGCCTTAAACGTCGATTGTTCGATGCAGGGGTTTGAGCAGGTCACCCCCTGTGGTCTCACCGGTCGTGCCGTCGGGCGGCTAGCGGACTGGTTGCCAGGGCTGACGGTGGCAGAGGTGCAGCCGCTGTTGCGGCAGGCTCTCGCCGCTCGCTTTGGTCTGGTCTGGGAGGTCGAAGCGTGATAGGCCTGAGCTGTTTGAACCCTTGCATCGGATGACGGCCAGCTGGAGCCCGACGGCGCGCGAAACAGACGCTCTGCAGCGTCATGCCCATGTTCAGACGTTGCAGAGGGTTGATGCCATTTGGCTATGGCTCGCCGACCGCCATGGGGCGATTGCTGCGGTGGATGCCCCCCATGCGGCTCACCCCGAACGATTCAATTTCGGCGAACTGGCTGAGCGCATTGCCACCGCCGCCGCTGCTTTTCGCGTCCGCGGCGTGAAGGAGGGGGATGTGGTGGCACTTTTTGCTGAGAACAGCCCCCGCTGGCTCGTGGCTGATCAGGGCCTGATGCGTGCCGGCGCCGCTGATGCCGTGCGCGGAGCCTCTGCGCCTGTGGAAGAGCTGCGTTACATCCTCACGGATTGCCAGGCGACAGCCCTTGTTGTTCAGAACGCTGAGGTGTGGCGTCGTCTGGACCTTCCGCCAGAACAACGGGCTCTGTTGCGCTTTGTGCTTCAGCTGGAAGGGGAGCCAGCCGAGGGGACCATCGGCTGGGAGACATTCCTGTCGTCGGGGGCGGGATGTGATCCCGTTCGTTCGGCTGGGGGGCGAGAGGCCGTCGCCACTGTTCTGTACACCTCCGGGACGACCGGGCAGCCCAAGGGGGTCCCATTGACCCACGCCAACCTGTTGCATCAGATGAGCTCACTGGCTTGCGTGGCCTATCCCGAGCCCGGTGCTCCGGTGCTGAGTGTGCTGCCCATCTGGCATGCCTATGAGCGCAGCGCCAGTTACTACTTTTTCTCCTGCGGCTGTACGCAGACCTACACAACCATCAAGCAGCTGAAGAAGGATCTGCCGCGGGTCCGGCCGATTGCGATGGCCACCGTCCCCCGGCTGTGGGAGGCGGTTCAAGCTGGTTTTGAAGATGTGCTCAAGACCTTCCCCCCGTCACGACAACGCTTGCTCCGGGCGGCTTTGGCCAACAGTGCTGCCCAGCGCCAAGCCAGGCGAACGGCGCGCAACCTCCTTCTGGATCCGGTGTCAGCCTCCGGCCGGCTGCGTGCCCTCGGTTCCGCTGCGCTGCGCTGGCCCCTGCATGCTCTGGCATCGGCCTTGATCTGGCCGAAGCTGCGGCGGCAGCTCAGCGGTGGCCAGCTTGCCTATCCGATCAGCGGTGGCGGTGCCATCGCGCCACACATCGATGCCTTTTTTGAAGCCGTGGGCATTGAGCTGTTGGTGGGCTATGGCCTTACGGAAACCAGCCCTGTGGTGAGTTGCAGACGACCTTGGCGCAACATTCGCGGCAGTTCGGGGTTGCCCATGCCGCAGACCGAATTCCGGATTGTGGATCCCGACAACGGTCAGCCCCTGGCCTTCAGGCAACGGGGTCGGGTGATGGTGAAAGGCCCCCAGGTGATGGTGGGGTATCTCGGAAAACCTGAGGCCAGCGCCAAGGTTCTCGATGCAGAGGGGTGGTTTGACACCGGTGATCTCGGCATGCTTCTGCCAGATGGTTCCGTGGCCCTCACCGGCCGGGCCAAGGACACGATTGTGTTGAGCAGTGGTGAGAACATCGAGCCCGGCCCCCTGGAAGAAGCTCTGGTGGCCAGCCCCCTAATCGAGCAGGTGATGCTGGTGGGTCAGGACGAACGCCAGCTCGGTGGCTTGATCGTTCCCCGTGCGGAGGCGATCGTTGTCTGGGCGGCTGAAGCCGGCGTGAGCGTGGCTCAAGATCTGGGTGGTCAACCTGGAGATCCGGTGCTGCTCAAACTGTTGATGCGCGAATGCAACAGGCTGCTCAAGCAGAGGGTTGGATCCCGGGGTGATGAGCGCTTGAACGGGGTGGTTCTCGTGGATCCCTTCAGCATTGAGAACGGGCTCCTGACCCAGACCCTCAAGCAGCGCCGTGATCGCATCACCAGTCGTGATCAGCATTTGATTGATGCCCTCTACGGCCGCTGAACGCGGCTGAAGACGCTTGGGAGGCGGTCGGTTTACCGGTGATTGACCCCACGTGGAAGGGCTGACACGCTTTGGCCGTCTCCCAAGAATCCATGTCCGACGCCACCTCCTTGACGATCAAGCGTCCGATCACCGTCCGCGCCGTGGTGACGCCCACCTGGAAAGAAGAAGCAGAGCGCGAGCTCAGCAATGGCATTGCGACGGCAGACCAGCAGCTGGCGCAGCTGGAACAGGAGGGTCAGGACGTTGTGGATCAGGTGCGTCGCCAGAGCGCCAATCCCCTCGATCCACGGGTACAGGAACAGGTGGCGCAGATCCAACAGCAGGTGGCGGCGAAGCGAGCCGAGCTGGAGGAGCAAAAGCGCAACCTGCTTCAGCAGCAGGCGCAGGTCCGCGAACTGGAGATGGATCAGATCGTTGAGCAGGGACAGCTGGAGAGCACCTGTGAGCTGAGCGTTGGCGACAACCTTGTTCAGAAGATGCAGGTGGCCATCGTTGTGAAGGACGGCGTTGTTCAGTCGATTGAGGAGGCCTGATCGGCTCCCTTCTGCTGACTCGTAAACTCCCCTGATCTGCCCTTTCGGAGACGGTTTTGGCGACCACAGACATCTTCATGCCTGCCCTTAGCTCCACCATGACGGAGGGCAAAATCGTGGAGTGGCTGAAACAGCCCGGCGACAAGGTGGCTCGGGGTGAGTCCGTTCTTGTCGTGGAGTCCGACAAGGCGGACATGGACGTTGAGTCATTCCAGGACGGCTACTTGGCTGCCGTGCTGATGCCTGCTGGCAGCACAGCACCGGTGGGCGAAACCATCGGCCTGATTGTTGAAACCGAAGCTGAGATCGCCGATGCGCAGGCCAAGGCCCCCAGCGCTCCTGCTGCGGCGCCCGCCCCTGCACCGGCTCCGACACCCGCCGCGGTCCAGGCGCCCGCACCAACCCCTGCGCCTTCACCAGCCCCTGTCGCCGCCCCCGCCCCGTCAGCACCGGTTGTGAATGATGGCCGCATCGTGGCGAGCCCCCGGGCCAAAAAGCTCGCCTCCCAGATGGGCGTGGACCTGGCCACGGTGCGTGGCAGCGGGCCCCACGGACGGATTCAGGCGGAAGACGTTCAGCAAGCCTCCGGGCAGCCCATTTCGGTGCCCCGAGTTGCAGAGGGTTCGGCTCCAGCGGCTACGGGACAGCCGGAGGCCGCTTCAGCTGCCCCTGCTTCTCCCGCTGGCAACAGTTTTGGTCGGCCCGGAGAAACCGTTGCCTTCAACACCCTGCAGGGTGCGGTGAACAAAAACATGGAGGCCAGCCTGGCGGTTCCCTGCTTCCGCGTCGGCTACACCATCACCACCGACAAGTTGGATGCCTTCTACAAACAGGTGAAGCCGAAGGGTGTCACGATGACGGCGCTGCTTGCCAAGGCGGTGGCCGTCACCCTGGCGCGTCACCCTCAGGTGAATGCAGCCACCACTGCGGCTGGAATGGCCTACCCCGCTGATGTCAACGTCGCCGTCGCGGTGGCGATGGAAGACGGTGGCTTGATCACACCGGTGCTGCGCAATGCCGATCGCACCGACCTCTATGAGATGTCGCGTCAGTGGGGCGATCTGGTCAAGCGGTCCCGCAGCAAGCAGCTGCAGCCCGAGGAATATTCAACGGGCACCTTCACCCTCTCCAACCTCGGCATGTTCGGCGTCGATCGCTTCGACGCGATCCTTCCCCCAGGCACTGGTGCGATCCTTGCTGTGGCGGCATCACGTCCCACGGTGGTGGCAGGCAAGGACGGCTCCATCGCCGTCAAGCGTCAGATGCAGGTCAACCTAACGGCGGATCACCGGGTGATTTACGGCGCCGATGGCGCTGCATTCCTGAAGGATCTCGCTCAACTGATTGAGACCCGTCCGGAAAGCCTGGCGCTCTGACCCGTCGTCCGCGTGCCTGACCCCAGGGACCATCAACTCAGCAGCTACGACTACCCGCTGCCGCCGGAGCGCATTGCTCAGGCGCCGGTCGAGCCTCGTCACAGTGCTCGGTTGTTGACGGTTCCTCCCCAGGGGGAGCCGTCGTTGCGGGCGGGTCATCGACAGGTGTGGGATCTGCTTGATCTGCTGCAGCCCGGTGATCTGCTGGTGGTGAATGACACCCGGGTGCTCAAGGCCCGATTGGCGGTGCGTCGTTCCGGGGGCGGTCTGTCCGAATTGCTGGTGCTCGAGCCGCGGGGGGAGGGACGCTGGCTGTGTCTGGCCCGTCCCGCCAAGCGTATGCGGCCAGGCGACAGCCTCACGATTGATGGAACCTCCATCCGCCTCAAGGTGCTTGCTGAAGATCCCGCCAGCGGTGGCCGGGTGGTGCAGTTCCCCAGTGATTGCAGGGATGCCGAAACCATTGAGGCCTTGCTCAATGACGTGGGTGAGGTGCCTTTACCGCCCTACATCGAACGGCACGATCCCAGTGATGCCGAGCGTTATCAGACCCGTTACGCCGATCGGCCCGGTGCAGTGGCTGCCCCGACGGCTGGACTGCACTTCAGTGATGAACTGCTGGCGGGCTTGCAGCAGAAAGGGGTGGATCTGGCTCGGATCACCCTGCATGTGGGCCTCGGCACCTTTCGCCCTGTTGAAACGGAAGATCTCACCGCCTTGGAGCTTCACAGTGAATGGGTCGATGTCAGCCCCGCTGTGGTGGAGGCAGTGCAGGGTTGTCGAGGCCGTGTGATTGCTGTGGGCACAACGAGTGTTCGTGCCCTGGAGGGAGCCGCTCAGGCCCATGGCGGCGTCCTGATGCCGTACACGGGGCCGGTGGATCTGGTGATTCAGCCCGGGTACCAGTTCAAGGTGATTCAAGCCCTGCTCACCAACTTTCATTTGCCCAAAAGCTCCTTGCTTCTGTTGGTGAGTGCCCTGATTGGTCGGACAAGGTTGTTAACGCTGTATGCCGATGCGATCGCCCAGGAGTATCGCTTTTTCTCATACGGCGATGCCATGTGGATTGATGCTGCAGCGGTGCAGCCCCATGCCCGCCCATCGCATTCCTTTGATTGATCGACTTGATTGATAGACGAACTGATCTGCGTCTTGCCATGTTGAAGCCGCTGGTATCAGGCTCATGAATGTCGTGACGGCCCAGAGCGCTCGCTTGCGCTGGATTTTGTTGGATCGCTATCGCCTGCTTCGCTCGTTTGTTGTGGGTGTCTTGATCAGTTTTCCGCTGGTCTTGTTGATCAGTCCTCGAGAGGCGTTGGCCATCGGGATGCTCGGCGCACTGGGTGTGGATGTTTGCCTGGTTTGCAGAGCCGCCTGGCGGATGGATGAACATCAGACCAAGCAATTCTTTTCCACGCTTCGGGAAAAGGTTGATCATCTGGTGGAACGCACAATTGGTCTTAACTTGCTGGGTTTTGGAATCATTAGCCTTTGTGTCAGTGATCTGGGGCCCCATGGCCATATCTCTGTTTTGCCAAAAGATTTGAGAATCCTGATTTTTTTCTTCTCCGTCTTGTTGATCTGGATGGCTTTGCATCACGGATTTGCTGTGCACTATGCAAGTCTTCATTTCAGGCATGAACCTGGGTTGGATGATGGTTCTGATGAATCAATTTTTGAATTTCCAGGTGACCATATGCCGGTCTTTTTTGACTTTGTCTACGTCGCTTATACCATTGGAATGACATTTGAAATGTCGGATGTTGGTGCACGAACCACAGAGGTTCGAAAGATTGTTGTTGTGCAGTCTCTGCTCGCTTTTCTCTATACAACGATTGCTATTTCTGCCTTCATCAGCCTGTTCACGCTGTAAAAGGCCCATGGCTTGAACGGGTGCCCAACAAAAAAGCTCCGTCATGGGACGGAGCTTTTGAGATCTTGGCTGGGCCACCAATGGTGTGAAGCTCAGACAGCCAGGTGATCAGACAGCCAGGTGATCAGACAGCCAGGTGATCAGACAGCCACCGGTTGCTCGATGATGCCGGTCGGCACCTCAGCGAACATCACAGAGGAAAGGTAACGCTCGGCCAGGTCGGGCAAGACGACCACGATGGTTTTGCCGGCGTACTCATCTTTCTCCGCCAGACGAATGGCCGCGGCTGCAGCGGCACCGCAGGAAATGCCGACGAGCAGCCCTTCCTCCTGAGCCAGACGAAGGGCCATCGCGATGGATTCCTCGTTGGTTACCTGCTCCACCTTGTCGACCACGGAAAGATCGAGGTTTTTGGGGATGAAGCCGGCGCCGATGCCCTGAATCTTGTGGGGGCCAGGTTTGACGTCCTCACCATTCATGGTTTGGGTAATCACCGGGCTGTTGGTCGGCTCGACAGCCACAGATTCGATGGCTTTTCCGGCTTCATTTTTGATGTAGCGGGAGACGCCGGTGATCGTGCCGCCTGTGCCAACGCCGGCCACCAGCACATCGATGGCGCCATCGCAATCGTTCCAGATCTCCGGACCAGTGGTCTTGAAGTGGATCTCAGGGTTGGCGGGATTGTCGAATTGACCAGGCATGAAGTACTTCGCCGTGTCGCTATCGGCGATTTCTTTCGCCTTGGCGATGGCGCCAGGCATGCCCTTGGCGGCTTCCGTGAGGATCAGTTCGGCGCCGAGAACCGCCATGACCCGACGACGCTCGATCGACATCGATTCAGGCATCGTCAGGATCAGCTTGTAACCCCGGGCAGCCGCAGTGAAGGCCAGGGCGATGCCGGTGTTGCCGGAGGTGGGTTCAACAATCACCTTGCCTTTGCTGAGCTTCCCGCTTTTTTCAGCGTCCCAGATCATGTTGGCGCCGATCCGGCACTTGACGCTGTACGCGGGGTTGCGACCTTCGATTTTGGCCAGCACGGTGGCCTTGCAATTCTTGGTGACGTTGTTCAGCTTCACCAGCGGGGTGTTGCCGATGGCCTGGCTGTTGTCGTCGTAAATGCGGGACATGGAGCTGCTGCTGTGGGAGGGGCCCGAAGAAAACAAACTAATGATGATGAGCGGGTCCCCCCTCCGTTGTTAAGGGCTTTTTCAGAGTCTCACCGGACTCTTAGCTATCCAAAGCTTGCTGAAAGCGCATCCAAAGTTCGTCGGGGTCTTCCAAACCCACCGACACCCTGAGTAAATCAGCGGCGACACCGCAGCGCTCCGCCCAGGCCAGTTCGTCGTAGTGGGCGAGTTGGGTGTAAGGACAAGCCAAGGTGAAATTGGTGCCAAGGCTGGGCCCTTTGCTGACGCGTAAAGCGTCGTACACCAACTGCGCCTGCTGACGCCCTTGCTTCAGTTCGAACGAGAGCAGGCAGCCGTGACCGGCTCCGCTGCGCATCAAGGTGCGGAAGTTGGGACAGTCTTTGGGATGCAGCACCCGTTCGACGGCTGGATGGGCTTCCAGCCGCTCGGCGAGAACGAGCGCATGGGCATCCAGCTGTGGTGCCCGTTCTTCTACATCTCGGCTTGCGATGTCCAGGGCGATGGCATCGGCATCGCCGAGACCAGCCACCTCGATGACGGCGTTGAGCAACGTTCTGGCCCAGGGCGACTGGGGACTCACCAACAAGCTGCCAGCCATCACATCACCACGCCCAGCAAAGCTCTTGGTCAGCGAGGTGAAGATCAGATCCGCATAGGGCAAGGCATTGAGGTTGATTCCGGTGCCAATCGTGTCGTCGGCGATCACGGGGATGCCACGGGCGCGGGCCATGGCCGATACGGCCGGCAAATCAACACAGCGCAGGAGCGGGTTGCTGGGAAGCTCCACAATCACGGCGGCGGGCTCCAGTTGATCCAGCGCTGCTTCAACCTCTGCCAGGTCTTGCGGTTGAAGCAGGTCTCCGCCGTGGAAGACCACCCGCGGTTGCTTCAACACATCCACGTAAGGAAAGCCCAGTTGCAATGTGCTGCGTCCTGGCCGCAGGCTTTGCACCGCCGTGAGGGCTGCATGGAGCCCTGCCATGCCGGCCGGATGAAGGCTGATCTGGTCAGGCTCCACACCGTGGATGTCGGCTAGCCGTTGTCGAATGGCACGTCGTGCTGCTTCGCCGTCTTCGCTTGTGGGAGGCGCTTCCTGACCCAGGGCGATCGCGGCCTGGCGGGAGGAGAGGCCCAGGCCGGTGTGCTGCCAGAACGCCTTGGCATGGGGGCTGGCCGCTGCGTTGCTGCGCAGGCAGGACACGCCGGCAATGGCGATCAACTCGCAGTGGTCGTCTGGTGCCTTGCGTTGGCAGTGGGCCAGAGCCGCCCGGGCTGCGGCTTCGGTGGGGTAGGGCCAAACCGTGGTGCCTTCAAGCTCCGATGGTTGGACCAGTTTTCGGATCAGCGGATGCAGGCCGAAGCGGGGATAGATGGTTTGCAGGACATCGCGGCAGGCCGGATCCTTCTCTTCGTAGGCGATCACATCGCGCCAGCGCGGCAGCGCAACGGACACCGCATGGGGGAAGTCCGGCAGGGGCTGGCCGAGATCAGAGCCCTGCCAGGCCGGATCGTTGAGCAGATTGCGGGGACTCACGCCAGCAGCTCCAGGGCCTGCTCCAGATCAGCTTGAAGATCGGCGAGGTCTTCACAGCCCACTGAGAAGCGCACCAGGCCATCATCAATGCCCAGCTTGGCCTTCACCTCGGCCGACACCGCGGCGTGGGTCATGGTGGCGGGGTGGCAGATCAGGCTTTCGATGCCGCCCAGGCTTTCGGCCATGGTGAACCAACGCAGTTGTTTGCAGAGGGCATAGGTCTGCTCCTGGCTGGCGTTGAAGCTCACCGTCACGATGGCGCCACCGGCGCGCATCTGACGGGTTGCCACCTGATGCTGGGGGTGATCGCTGCGGTGGGGGTAACGCACCCAGTTCACCTTGGCGTGCCCCGCCAGTTGATCGGCCAGGGCCGCGGCATTGGCCATCTGCTGCTTCAGCCGAAGCGGCAGGGTCTTGATGCCTCGCGTGATCAGCCAGCAATCAAAGGGTGATGGCTGCAGGCCCAAAGCCTTTTGGGAGAACACCATCTTCTGGTGCCACTCGGGATCGTTGGTGCAGACGGCTCCACCGAGGGCATCGGAGTGGCCGTTGATGTATTTGGTCGTGCTGGTAAGCGAGAGCGTGGCGCCGAGATCCAGAGGGCGCTGCACCAGGGCAGTGGCAAAGGTGTTGTCAACAACCACGGGGATCCCGAGGTGTTGAGTGATGGCGCAGACAGCTTCAAGGTCGATCACCTTGAGCAGGGGGTTGGTGGGACTCTCCAGCCAGACCATTGCGGGCTTCTGGGATTGGATCGTCTCCAGTGCTTCCGGCTGGGTGAAGTCCACCCAAGCGGTTTTGAGCCCAAACTTGGCGAACACCTGCTCGAACAGGCGCACGGTGCAGCCGTAGAGGTTCTCTTCACAGAGCACCAGATCGCCCTGTTTCAGCTGGGAGACCACAGCGGTGATCGCGCTGACACCGGAGGCGAAGACGGTGGCATGGGCGCAGCCCTCAACCGAGGCCAGCACCCCATCGAGGATGCGGAAGTTGGGGTTGCCGGAACGGGTGTAATCAAATCCTCCTGCGTTGCCATGGGCAAAGGTGCTGGTGGGAAAAATCGGCGGCATCACCGTGCCGGTGTCTCCCGCGTAGCTGTCGCCGTGGTGAATCACCCGGGTGTTCAGGCCTGTGCTCACGGACGATCCATCGGTCCGAACAGGCTAAGAAATCGTCTTCCCCAACCCAATAAAAAACCCCCGCCTTGCGGCGAGGGTGATGACAATCGCTTGTTGCATTCGACTGATGGAGTGATCAGTCGAGGTCGGGCATGCCCAGCACAGGCTCAGCCTCACGGCTGATGCCTTTCTCGAAGCCAGCGGCAGCAGCGCGAGCGCGGCCGGCGTGCCAGAGGTGGCCAACCAGGAAGAAGAAGGCGAGCACGAACTGCGCTGCACCCAGCCATTGGCGGAGGTTCACGTAGTTCACCGAGTTGGGCTCGGTGATGATGCCGCCCACGGAGTTGAGAGACGCGTTGGGAGCGTGGGTCATGTATTCAGCGGCACGGCGCACCTGCCAGGGCTGAATGTCGTTCTGCAGCTTGTCGAGGCTGAGACCGTTGGGTCCACGCAGTGGCTCCAGCCAGGGACCACGGAAGTCCCAGAAGCGCATGGTTTCACCACCGAAGATGATTTCACCGGTGGGGGAGCGCATCAGGTACTTACCAAGTCCGGTGGGGCCCATGGCGGAACCGATGTTCGCGCCAAGGCGTTGGTCGCGCACCAGGAAGGTGAAACTCTGCGCCTGGGAAGCCTCAGCGTTTGTGGGGCCCCAGAACTCAGAGGGATAGGCGGTGTTGTTGAACCAGATGTAAGCCGAGGCGATGAAGCTCATGAAGCTCAAAGCGCCGAGGCTGTAGCTCAGGTAGGCCTCACCGTTCCAGATGAAGGCACGACGCACCCAACCGAAGGGCTTGGTGATGGCGTGCCAGATACCACCGAAGATCAGAGTCAGGCCCAGCCAGATGTGTCCACCGATGATGTCCTCCATGGAGTTCACACCGATGATCCAGCCCTCACCACCAAAGGGAGCGCGGAACAGATAACCGAAGATCACCCCTGGATTGAGAGTCGGGTTGGTGATCAGGCGTACATCACCGCCGCCAGGGGCCCAGGTGTCGTAAACGCCCCCGAAGAACATGGCCTTAAAGACCAGCAGCAGGCAGCCGACGCCGAGAAGAATCAGGTGATAACCAATGATGTTGGTCATCTGATTCTTGTCACGCCAATCCTGAGAGAAGAAGGTGGAGTAATTCTCCAAGATCTCCGGGCCACGCAGCGCGTGATAGAGGCCGCCGAGGCCAAGCACGGCGGAGCTGATCAGGTGAAGAACACCAACTACAAAGAAGGGGAAGAGATCAGTGACCTCACCGCCGGGTCCCACGCCATAGCCAAGGGTGGCAACGTGGGGCATGCAGATGAAGCCCTGCTCATACATGGGCTTGTCGAAGGTGAAGTGACTCACCTCGAACAGCATCATCGCGCCTGCCCAGAACACCATCAGACCAGCGTGGGCCACATGGGCGCCAAGCAGACGGCCTGACAGGTTGATCAGACGGGCGTTGCCGGACCACCAGGCGTACCCGGTGGAATTGAGGTCTTTGCCGCCAGTGGCGCCAAGACCGGGATTAGAGAGCGTTACCACGGGGCAGAACCTCTTCAGGGAAGACGAAGTTTTCGTGCGGCTGGTCAGCCGGTGCCATCCAGGCACGCAGACCTTCATTTAGAAGGATGTTCTTGGTGTAGAAGGTCTCAAATTCGGGATCTTCTGCAGCGCGGATTTCCTGTGACACGAAGTCGTAGGCGCGCAGGTTGAGGGCCAAACCGATGATGCCGATGGAGCTGGTCCACAGGCCCATCACAGGCACGAACAGCATGAAGAAGTGCAGCCAGCGCTTGTTGGAGAAGGCGATACCGAAGATCTGACTCCAGAAGCGGTTGGCGGTGACCATGGAATAGGTCTCTTCTTCCTGGGTGGGCTCGAACGCCTTGAAGGTGTTGGCCTGCTCACCATCCTCAAACAGGGTGTTTTCCACAGTGGCGCCGTGAATGGCGCAGAGCAGTGCACCGCCGAGGATGCCGGCGACGCCCATCATGTGGAAGGGGTTCAGGGTCCAGTTGTGGAAGCCCTGGAGGAAGAGGAGGAAGCGGAAGATCGCTGCCACACCAAAGGAGGGGGCGAAGAACCAGCTGCTCTGGCCGAGGGGGTACATCAGGAAGACACTGACGAACACCGCGATCGGACCGGAGAAGGCGATGGCGTTGTAGGGGCGAATGCCGACCAGACGAGCGATCTCGAACTGGCGGAGCATGAAGCCGATCAGAGCGAAGGCGCCGTGCAGGGCAACGAAGGCCCAGAGGCCGCCGAGCTGACACCAGCGAACGAAATCACCCTGGGCTTCAGGACCCCAGAGAAGGAGCAAGCTGTGACCCATCGCATCAGCGGGGGTGGAAACAGCTGCGGTGAGGAAGTTGCAACCTTCCAGGTACGAGGAGGCAATGCCGTGGGTGTACCAGGAGGTGACAAAGGTGGTGCCTGTCAGCCAGCCACCGATGGCCAGGTAGGCCGTTGGAAGGAGAAGGATGCCGGACCAGCCGACAAAAACGAAGCGGTCGCGCTTGAGCCAGTCATCGAGGACGTCGAACCATCCCCGCTGTGGCGCGCGTCCTACAGCGATCGTCATGAGAGGTGAACGGTGCGGAAAACCGCAGGCTGTGGGATACGCCGCGACCTTAACAATCTTCAAGCGTCCTGCGGGGCTGAGTTGTGTGAGCTGAAACCCCTCGTATCGCTTTGTTTCTTAGGGATTTTTTCCTATTTCGACGCAAGGGCCTTTCTGCGGTCACAATGACGCTTCGTTCAGGCTGGGTCATGTCCGCAGCAGTGCTCGAGCAACCCGTGCTCGGCTCCCGTCGTCTTTCAAATTATTTGGTGGCTTCTGCCGTCAGCATTGGCGGTGTGGGCTTCCTTCTGGCTTCGCTCTCGAGTTACCTCGGTCGTGACCTTCTCCCCCTTGGCCATCCCGCCGCGCTGGTGTTCGTGCCGCAGGGTCTGGTGATGGGGTTGTACAGCCTTGCTGCGGCGTTGCTGGCCACTTACCTCTGGTACGTCATTGCAGTGAACGTCGGAGGAGGCAGCAACCGTTTCGATAAAGACGCTGGTGTGGTGACCATCAGCCGCCGCGGTTTCCGTAAACCCGTTCTGGTGGAGATCCCACTCAAAGATGTGAAAGCAGTGAAGGTGGAGGTGCGTGATGGATTTAATGCACGGCGTCGGGTTGCCTTGAGAATTCAGGGGCGACGCGACATGCCGCTCACCCGCGTCGGCGAACCGCTTCCTCTTGCGCAGCTCGAGCAGGATGGCGCTGAGTTGGCCCGCTTCTTAGGTGTCAATCTCGAAGGACTTTGATCGGATGCGACACCTTCGTTCCTGGGCCTTGCTGCTTTTCATCCCTTTATTGGTGAGTTGCAGTCCTTCCCCTCGCGCCTCCGTCGTCACAGGCTGTGCTGATGCTCAGGCGGCCTGTCTGCAGGGTCTGGCCACCATCACCATGCAGACGAACCGCGGTGAGTTCACGATTGAAGTGAACGGTGATGCTGCTCCGCTCACATCAGGCAATTTCGTTGATCTGGTGCGGCAAAGCACGTACGACGGAACGATGTTCCATCGCGTTGTACGTGAGCCTGTTCCCTTCGTTGTGCAGGGGGGTGACCCTCAATCCAGCGATCGTTCGGTTCCCTTGAATCAACTCGGTACGGGCAGTTTTGTTGACCCCGCCACCGGCCAGGCTCGAATGATTCCCCTCGAAATCAAGTTTCGATCCGAGTCGCAGCCCCGTTACAGCCGGGTCAGCACCAACCCTGCAGACCTCGATGATCTGGAGCTGACCCATGAACGCGGGGCCGTCGCCATGGCCCGTTCCCAGGCTCCAGATTCCGCCAGTGCACAGTTTTATGTGGCTTTACGCCCGTTGCCTGAACTGGATGGTCGCTATGCCGTCTTCGGCCGTGTCGTGGATGGCATGGAGGTGGTGGATGCTATTCAGCAGGGAGATCGCATCACAAAGGCGCTGTTGAAGGAGTGATCTCAGGCTGGTACACGGCTCTGACTTGGAGACACCTTGAGCATCTCCGTGTTCACCCCTGAGGCCCGCTCGAGAGCCACCTTGCCGGTACGGGCAATTTCGAGAATTCCGAAGGGCGCCATTAACCGCTCAAGGGCCACCAGCTTTCCAGGATCTCCCACCACTTCAAGGGTCAAGGCTTCATCGGCCACGTCCACAACCTTGGCTCTGAAGACCTGAACGAGTTCGAAAACAGCGCTCCGGGATGTTGCCGGTGCTGAGACTTTGAGCAGCATCAGCTCGCGTTCCACAGCAGGGCGCTGGGTCAGGTCCAAGACCTGCAGCACGTTCACAAGTTTGTCCAGCTGTTTGGTCATCTGCTGGAGCGTCTGGTCATCGCCTTCAACAACCATGGTCAGTCGAGACTGCCCTTCGGCCTCCGCTGGACCGACAGCGAGGCTGTCGATGTTGAAGCCGCGTCGGGCGAAGAGTCCTGCAATCCGGCTGAGTGCTCCGGATTCGTCCTCAACCACCACCGAGAGGGTGTGTTTCATCGCCGCTGGTCGTCCCCTGCCGGTCTGATCTTCCCAAATTACGGTCTAGCCAGGGCAACAACACAGCCAGAAAGCATTCGGGCGCTTCGTCATGGGGGCAGTGACCGCAGTGATCAAGCACGTGAAGCTCGAGTTCTGAGTGCATCGCTGCCACAGATTCCCCAATGGCCAGTGGCACAAATCGATCCTGACGTCCCCAGATCAGGAGCATGGGTGATCGGAGTTGCTCGAGCAGTGCGGGTGCGGTGGCTCCTCTGGGGCGCCTTGACATGCCAAGGCTCATGCCCCGAAGGGCCTGGGCTGCTGTGGGGCGACGGGCCGGGCGGGCAATCAGCTGAAGCAGTTCCTGATCGGATTGGATCGAACGCCGGTAGGCCCCTTGCAGTCCTGCTTTGAGCAGACCTGTCCGTGCAATCAAGGGCACCACAAGCTCAAGGGGCAAAAGGTGCAGAACCAGCCAGAGCAGCCGTCGTTGCCAGCGCCGTTGCCAGGGCGAACGACGGTTCGGCAGCGGTTGGATCAGGGCGGGGTCCGGCAGTGGCGCGGCGACCACCGCCTGTACCCTGTCGGGCCTCAGCACCGCTGCGGTGAGTGCGGTCAGGCCCCCCAGCGAGTTGCCGACCACCACTGCTGGCCCTTGAACCACTTGGTCGAGGAACGCGCAGACCTGCTGCCCCCAGAGCCGGTTGTCCATCGGCCGCGCTGGCTGGGCTGACTGGCCAAAGCCAAGAAGATCCAGGCTGTAGACCCGCCAGCCCTGAGCAGCCAGTTCCGGCGCGCAGTGGCGCCAGTGTCCGCTGGCGGCGCCGAACCCGTGCAACAGCAGCAGAGCGGGTGCCGCCTCATGGCCGCTGACGCGCCAGTGGCAGGCCCAGCCTCGCCAGTGCCAGGTGCTATGGACTCCCCACTCGGCAGTCTGGACAGCAGCAGACGGCACCCTTCTGACCTCAATCGATCATCACTATCGCGAAGGCCTGGCTGAGCTCAGCCTTGGGCCTGGTTTTTTCAGGCCCGAGTCACGCCCGGCCCGTGATTTGTCGGTTCTGCTGGCCCGCCACCAGAGCATCCGCGCAACGCAATCACTCCGCTGGCTTGATCTGATGTCCGGCTGCGGGATCAGGGCACTGCGCTGGGGGCTGGAGGCGCTGGGCACCCATGCCGCTGGGACAGAGCTATGGATCAACGATGGTGATCCCGATCGCCTGCCGCTGATCCAGGTCAATGTTCAGAAGCTGGGCTGTTCAACGCAGCTCAGCGCCGATGCCGCAGAGGTGCTTCTGCACCGGTCGATCCTTCAGTGTCAGTGGTTTGATTTCATCGACCTCGATGCCTTTGGGGCTCCTGGCCCCTTAATTCAGCCGGCCCTTCAAGCCTTGCGCTTCGACGGCCTGTTGTTTCTGGCGTCGACGGATGGTCGTTCCCCCACCGGTCATGACCGTGTTGGCGCGATTCGAAGTCTCGGTGCTGCAGCCCGAGTGCATCCAGCTAGCTGGGAAATGGCTTTGCGGCAACAGCTCGGGCTGGTCGCCCGGCAGGCCTGGTTGTTGGGGCGCGGCGTGCAGCCCCTGTTCAGCTTCAGTGAAGGGCGCACCTTTCGCCTCGCCCTGCGCCTGCGGCGACAGATCCCGGCGGGTGATGAGCAGCAGCTCGGGCTGGTGGCCCGTTGTGAACGCTGCGGTGCACAACGGGTGCAGTCTCTGCTGAAGCTCAGCGGATGGCCGGCCTGCCATTGCGAAGAAGGGCATGGGAAGTGGAGCATCAGTGGCCCCCTGTGGATCGGTCCGTTACAGGAGGAAGCTTTGTTACGGCAGCTCATCGCCGACGCCCAAGACCTGGCTCCTCAGCAGATCAGCCCCATCACCCTGCGCTTGTTGCGGCGTCTACAGGCGGATCCCGGGGATTGCCCGACGGTCTGGCCCTCCGATGAGTTGGCTCGGCGGCTGGGTATGGGCGGACCGCCGCCCCTTGGTCGACTGGTGCGGGCGCTCCATGCCGCGGGCTATCGCGCCAGTGCCAGTGGCGTCATGCCAGGGCAGGTGCGAACTGATGCGGAGTTGCCAGAGCTGTTACAGATCTGCACCAGCCTGCGGGTGGAAGGGATTTAAATGGGCGGGTGATCGCTTTGCCCTGACCATGGCTGCTGAGATTTTTGGAACTGCTGCGATCTTCTGGGTGTTGATTCCCATCGGCCTCGCTGGCGGTGCTCTGCTGCTGAAATTGCAGGGAGACGACTGAAGCAGTCGCTTTGAGGCGGGGGCTATTAGGCTCCTCCCTTCGCAAGGAAGGCGTCGATGCAAGTGCTTGTGGTGGGTGGCACTGGCACCCTGGGACGACAGATTGCCCGTCGTGCCATCGACTCAGGCCACCAGGTGCGTTGCATGGTGCGGGCTCCCCGTAAAGCCGCCTTCCTTCAGGAATGGGGCTGTGAGCTGACGCGGGGCGACCTGCTGGAGCCCGCCAGCCTGGATTACGCCCTGGAAGGCGTCGATGCTGTTATCGACGCATCCACAAGTCGGCCCAACGATCCACGCAGTGTTTATGAGACGGACTGGGACGGGAAGCTCAATCTGCTCCGTGCCTGTGAACGGGCTGAGGTCAAGCGTTTTGTCTTTCTCTCCTTGCTGGGTGCTCATCAGCACCGAGCTGTTCCCTTGATGGACATCAAGGCCTGCACGGAGAAGCTGCTCGAGTCATCGGATCTGGACTACACGATCCTTCAGGGTGCTGCGTTCATGCAGGGGGTGATCAGCCAGTTCGCCATCCCTGTTCTGGAGAGCCAGACCGTGTGGGTCAGTGGCAGTCCGACGGCCATTGCGTACATGAACACTCAAGACATGGCTCGATTCGCCGTTGCGGCTCTTGAGCGTCCGGAAACTGTTCGTAGTACATACCCGGTGGTTGGGCCTAAACCTTGGAACACAGGTGAACTGGTGCAGCTGTGCGAACGCTGCAGTGGCAAGACGGCCAGAGTTTTTCGTGTTCAGCCCTTCCTGATCAACCTGATGCAGGGCGTGGCCTCCTTCTTTGAGCCTGCGGTCAACGTGGCGGAGCGGCTTGCGTTTGCAGAGGTTACGGGTAGCGGTCAGACCCTCGACGCTCCGATGAAAACCAGCTACGCAGCGTTTGGTCTCGATGCATCGGAGACCACCGAGATGGAGAGTTACATCAGTGAGTACTACGACACGATCCTGAGGCGTCTGCGCGAGATGGAAGCCGATCTCGACAAAGACGCGAAGAAAAAGCTCCCCTTCTGAGCCTTGATCCTTCTTGGTTCTTTTGTACTATCGCTCTAATTGATCTTTTCGGATGGCTGTCGCTCAGCTCAAAAATCTGCAACGGCGTCTGCAGTTGTTGTCAGATGAAGCCGAGCAGGGTCTCAACCGCGTCTGCGGTCATGAGTTGTGGAAGTCGGTGGGCCCAGATGCGGTGGATGGGGTGGCGGATCCAGACCGACGCGCCGAGGCCAACTACTGGTACGGCCAATGGAATGTGGTGCGTGAGCTGCAGGAGGTCATTGGCTGATGGCTGAGTCCTGCTGTCCTTCGCCGGAGCCCCAGTCACTGGATCAAACCCAAGCTGTCGAAGCCCGTTATGGAGCTGCGGCGCAACATCAGGAGGCATGCCTGTGCACCCCGGTCGGTTTCGACCCTGCCCTGCTGCATGTGATTCCGGATGCTGTCGTTGAGCGGGATTACGGCTGTGGTGATCCCACCCGATGGGTGAAGCAGGGTGATCGCGTGCTGGATCTGGGTAGCGGCAGCGGCAAAAATGCTTTTATCTGCAGTCAAATTGTCGGAAGATCCGGCAGTGTCACTGGTGTGGATCGCAACGCCGACATGCTTGCGCTGTCCCGTGCGGCGATCCCAGTCGTGGCCTCAGCGGTGGGGTTTGACAACGTCCGTTTTTTGGATGGAGCTATCGAAGCCCTTGATGCACCAGCTGCCACTGGTGAGCCCCTGGTTGCGGATGCCTCGATGGATGTGGTGCTGAGCAACTGTGTGCTCAACCTGGTGAATCCGTCAGCTCGCGACAGACTCCTCGCCAACATTCGCCGGGTTCTGGCCCCCGGTGGCCGCGTTGCTATTAGCGACATCGTCTGCGATCGGGTTGTGCCTCAGCGTTTGCAGCAGGACCCTGATCTTTGGAGTGGCTGTATCAGTGGTGCCTGGCAGGAGCAGGATTTCTTGGAAGCCTTCGAGGCCCTTGGTTTTGAGCAGGTTCGCTATGCAGAGCGCAGCGAAAAGCCTTGGCGTGAAGTTGAAGGGATTGCCTTTCGCGCGGTCACCCTCGTCGGTGCCCTCCCCACCGTGGAGCAGGTGTCGTCCTGCTGCTGATCAGCCGGTTGAGTCGCTCCTGTTCAGCACTTGTCACTGAGCGCCATTCCCCGGGTTCAAGTCCCGTCAGGTCCAGCGGTGGGCCCTGGTCCATCAAGTCAATCCAGCAACGCACCAAGCGCAATGTCGGCAGTCCGACAGCGGCCGTCATGCGACGCACCTGCCGATTGCGTCCCTCTGTGAGTGAGAGCTGCAGCCAGCTGGTGGGGATTGCGGCGCGGTAACGAATCGGAGGTGTTCTGTCGGCGAGTTGCGGTTGGTCTTCCCCTTGAAGCAATTGCGCTTTCGCGGGCAAGGTGTGGCGGCCCTGAATGACAACGCCGTCGCGAAGTTGTTGCAGCTGCTCGATGCTGGGCGTGCCTTCCACCTGTGCCCAGTAGCTGCGCCAATGGCCAAAGCGTGGGTCGGTGAGGCGTTGCTGCAGCTTCCCGTTGCTGGTGAGGATCAGCAGTCCTTCGCTGTCCGCATCCAGCCGGCCGGCGGCGTAGACCTTGGGCACGTCAACAAAGTCACTCAAGCACCTCCAACGGCTCCCCTCCTCCAGCGTGAATTGACTCAACACCCCGAAGGGTTTGTTCAGCAGCAGCGTCGTCAAGTCAGCTCGCGTTCTCTCGCATCCTCCACAGGTTGACCACGCCGACGGAGATCAGCAGCAGACCGAGATCCATGCTCAACGGGGGAAGAATCACGGCAGGGGGAGAGGGGTCGGCGTTGGAGCCTAAGGGCTCTCTTGTCTCTGCGCGGAGCAAGTGGCCTTCTAAACTGACACCAGCAAGACAGAACTGGCCACCGGCGCATGATCGAAACCTCGGGCGTGATCGAGAAGGAACAGGGAAACGGGTTCTATCTGGTCACCCTCGAGCAGCCTGCAGGCCACCAATGCCTTTGCAGAGCCGCTGGAAAGCTCACCAAGTTTCGGATCAAATTGCTCGCTGGTGACAAGGTTCTGGTGGAAATCAGCCCCTATGACCTCACCCGTGGCCGCATCACCTATCGCGAACGTAATGCGGGTGCTCCTGGTGGTCGTCCCGGCGGAAACCGCCCCGGCGGGCCACGTCGTCGTTGATGTCCGCTGCCCTCAGGCGGCAGCCTGAAGGCAGGATTCAATCGCAGCTTTGAATTCGCTGCGCTGCTTGACGCCGCGCCATTGCTTCACCATTGCTTTCTGGTGGAACAGCTGAATGGTGGGTGTGCCATTGACCCCAGCCTGTTCGGCGATCTCCTGATCCGCTTCGATGTCGATGACAACAGCCTGGGCAGATCCATTCAGCTCTTCGATCACCCGTCGCAGCTGAGGCTTCAGCACGTGGCAAGGGCCGCAGCTTGGTGAGGTATAGATCACAAGCAGAGGCTTCGTGCTGTCGTGATAAAGCTTGCGCAGGGCAAAGCTTCCCTTCTGCCATAGACCTTGAGGGTCGTAGGTCGCTTCTGTGGTGACCTCCACGTTGACTGGACGTTCCGCCACCGCTGGCTCCACGTCTTGGCGTTGCACCCGGGTGGCCAGGTTGTGATGGCTTAGCCAGCGCTCTGCTGCCAAGGCTGCTTTGCAGCCACTTCCCGCTGCGGTGATGCCCTGACGCCATTCAGCATCAGCCACATCGCCGGCAGCGAAGACGCCCTCCAGTGACGTTTCCGGACGCCCCGATTCCGTTTTCAGATAACCCTTCTCATCGAGATCAAGTTGCCCCTGAAGCAGATCAGTGTTGGGGGTGTGGCCGATGGCATAGAAGAGCCCTTTGACAGCAAGGCTCTGGGAACTGCCTTCTTTGCGATCCCGCAGGGTCATCGACTGCATCCACTCATCTCCGCTGACGTCAACGATCTCGCTGTTCCAGTGCACGGTGATGGCGTCATTGGCCAAGACCCGATCAGCCATGGCTGCGCTGGCACGGAGTTGGTCCGAGCGCACCACCAGATGGACGTGGCTTCCGTATTTGGTCAGGTACACCGCTTCCTCGCAGGCGGAATCTCCGCCGCCGACCACGGCAAGCTCCTCGTTGCGGAACTGCGGCGTGGCCCCGTCACAGATTGCGCAGGCGCTGATGCCCTTGCTCCAAAAAGCACTCTCTGAAGGAAGTTTGAGACGGTTTGCACTCGCTCCGGTGGCGATCACCAGGGCATGGGTGTGGATGGTCTGACCGTCGACCTCGATGCGATAAGGCTTCGACGTCAGGTCAATGCTGTCGGCATCAGCTTCCAGCAGGTGGGTGCCCCAACGAACAGCCTGGGACTTCATCAGATCCATCAGGTCAGGACCGAGTACACCATCCGGAAACCCTGGAAAATTCTCGACGTGAGTGGTGGTCATCAACTGTCCGCCGGGAATACCCCCACGTTGAAAACCTGTAATCAACAGCGGTTGCAGATTGGCGCGTGCTGCATAAATGGCTGCCGTGTAACCAGCTGGACCTGAACCGACGACGACCAGATTTTCGACGTGCTCCGAACCGCTTTGAACCACTGCTAAAGCGAACTGACTATGAGTTAAATCTAAAGCCCTGCTGGAGAGAGTGGAGACATACAACCTGAAAGAGTGGGCTCAGGTTGAGGGGAAATTAAGGATGTTTTTAGATTTCGACCTGTGAATCGTTGGATGTGGGGTCGTGAATCGGTCGACGCTTGCTTGGGTTGCGTGGAACGGCCAAAACATTGGCCTCAAGCATCTCCATATTTTCTCCCATGCAAGTGATCCATTCGCAGAATTCCTGCGTTATCGCGTAACTGTCTTCATAGCGCTCTTCCCTGTCCAGGACTGCGATGCGCGTGGATGCCCAGCCGCTTGCAACGATGACTCGGCGTTCCATTGCGGCATCCATGACTGATTCCTCGATGTTGATCAGGTTGGCGGATCGGAGGTCCCTTTCGGCCCATCCATTCGCACAAATTCGCATTTTCCTCTGACCAAAGCTGTGTTCAGCGCTGCAAAAAAGCGGGCAATTCGGGCGTTTTGAGTCGGATCACCTCGCCAGCGCCGTCTTCAACTGCCTCCAGGGGAAGGCTCGGGCCGCGCCATGGCCCCACTCCCGGTAGCTCATCTTGTGCGTCCTGCTCCTGCGGGCGCAGCACGTAGGGCTCGGCCACAGACCACGACCGTGCGTAGTCCATCAGCAGAGGGTCCGCCGGAGCGAAAACGAAGGAGGCCTCTCGGGGGATGGCTTCGCAGGCGGCAAGCTCCGGTGTCATCCGTACAGCCCGGGTGATGCCCTGCACAAAACGGCTGCGGGTCACAACGGTGGTCAGATAGGCAACCACCCTTAGGCGTGGTGCATCAAAGCCTTCCGCGCACATGTCAATGCTCACAAGCCAATCGGCACTCCCGCTTTGGAAGGCGTTCAAGCGTTCCGTCGCTTGGGGGCTCTGGGAATGAATCAGCTCCACCCGGTTGCCGTCTTCAATCAACACCCGGCTGATGGCCTCGGCGTGATTGATGTCGCGGGCGATGACAAGGCCAGCTGACTGTGGCTGACGCTCCTGAAGTTGATTCAGTTTCTGCTGCGCTCTCAGCAGCACCTGCTGGCCAATGCTGCTGCTGTCGGCTAGGCGTATGGCGCGACGCAGGTTGCGAGCACGCCAGCTTTCCCGCTGTTCGGACGAAAGGGGGGAAACGTCGCGGTCGGGGTGCCCCTCACGGCTGTGTTCAACCCAGCCATCCTGAAAGCGGAACTCCAGGGGGCGGACATCCCCTGCCGCGATCAGGTCCCTTGGTTCCACGCAGAGATCCGGACGGATCTGCTCGACCCAGCCACCGTCGTCCAGTTGAACCCGGATTCGACGGGCGGCGCAGAACCCCAGGTTGTCGGCACGAAAGGGGGTTCCTGTGAGTCCCAGACGCAGGCTGATGGTGTTGGTCAGCTCCAGAAAGGTCTGTCCCCAGGCTGTTGCGTCCGGTTCATCGGGATCCACCCCGAGATGGTGCGCTTCATCGGCGATCGCCATACAGGTGCTGGCGCCCCGTTGATCGAGCAGTGTCAGCAGCGCGTCGCATTGCCGACCGGCACCCTGATATGTCACCAAAAGGCCGTCTGCCCCATCGCTTTCTTCCGGCGTGCAAGGCCACTCCTCCAGGCGCAAGCCGAGACGAGCAGCGGCTGATTTCCATTGATTCAGGATTGAGGTTCGGTGGCAGAAGACCACGAAATGGTTCAGCCGGCCTTGATCCCGCATCGCGCGGAATCCCAGCAGGGCACCCAGTGTTTTCCCCGCTCCTGGGCCTGCAAACACAAGAAGGTCGCGGCTGCTGCCCTGAAGTTCAAGCCTTCGTCGCAGGAGCTGAATCAGCTGCAGCTGCCACTGCCTCGGTTGGACAGGGACTGTGTCGCGATCGGGGTCGACCTTGGACGGCAGGTTGAAGCTGACGGCTGAGATATCGCCTCTCGGGAAGATTGAGTCTTTTTAACCATTCCTTTGCGCCGTGGCATCTCTACCGTCCGGCCATCAGCTCCATCGGGATCGGGTCCCGCCCATCGCCATGGCCCAACGCTCTTCCTTCAGCAGCCCCCTCGATCAGCATCGCGATCAACTGGATGGCTGTTGGGAACTCGATTGCGACATCGACCCACTGATTCTTCGAGCGCGCGTTCTGCATCGCCGCGGAGAGCTGAGCTGGGCCCTTGGCCTTGAACAGGAAGTGCTGCCGATCGTGTGATTCGGCAGCACGTTCTGGCGTTAAAGCCTTTGCTTCAGAGCGCTTCGGCGTGGTTGACCACCAAGTGTTCCACTTCCATTAAGGCCTCTTCTGAGGCGGAACGAGCGGCCTTGAAATCTCCCTTCGCGGAGTTCAGCATCTGCTGAGCGAGACGATCCAGCAGCTCCTCCCGGCGTTCCTCAAGCATCGCCACGATTTCGGTCTCCACAAGGGTGCGGACCGCCTGAATGCGCAGGTCATCGTTCTCCGCTTCCGCGAACGTGCCCTGCACGAGTTCCTGAATGAACAGGCGATGCACTTCGCTGCTGCGCAGAAAGCTTTCCGTGGCGTTGATCATCCCGTCGACCAGGGTTCGATCGGGCTCGCTTTCGCCGTCATTCAGCTTGAACTCCCAGTCGAGGTGCCGCCGCTGCCAGCCGGCCGTGTGCAGGCTCGGCATCACGCTTTGGGAGAAGGTGTCGACGGAAATTTCATAGATCCGCTCCGCCAGCCGTTCACACCAGTCCTTGCCGTGCAACTGGAGGGTGGACTGCATGGTTTCTCGTTCAACGGCGTGGCCGCCGTGGTGGCTGTGGCAGAGGCCGTCGGGACACTCGATTGCGCTGAGACCCATGAGGAGCACAGAGGATGCACTTCACGTAGCAAGAGCAACAGAAGAGGGGGGCTTTCTTCAGGAAGCTTCCTGATGGCGAGAGGGTGACCCCGTAAGTAACCTGACTTGGGTCGGTGGTTGTGTTCCCCTTGCCCAGACTTCTGATACCGGTGGAGTCGACACCGGAAGAAACCCGGGTTGCGGCAACGCCCGACACGGTCAAAAAATTTATTTCGTTGGGCTGCAATGTGGCAGTCGAACGTGGAGCCGGTAAAGCCTCCGGCTACCTCGATGAGGCTTATGCCGAGCAGGGTGCGGATTTGATCCATGCCGGAGATGCATCGGCCTGGACTCAGGCGGATGTTCTGCTCTGTGTTCAATCGCCGAGCGCAGCGGGCCTAGCCCGCCTTCGCCAGGGAGCGTTGGTGGTTGGTCTGCTCTCCCCCTACGCCAACGAAGACCTAACGGCAGGCCTTCAGCGCGGCGGTCTCTCTGCCATGGCGCTCGAGCTGCTGCCGCGGATCAGCCGGGCTCAGTCTGCGGATGCTTTGTCCTCCCAGGCCAACATCGCTGGCTACAAGTCGGTGTTGCTGGCTTCCGCTGCTCTGGATCGTTACTTCCCGATGCTGATGACGGCCGCGGGCACCGTTCAACCGGCCAAGGTGGTGATTCTCGGAGCTGGTGTGGCGGGCCTTCAAGCGGTCGCCACAGCCCGCCGCCTCGGTGCAGTCGTCTATGTCAGTGACATCAGGCCGGCGGTCAAAGAGCAGGTTGAATCGCTCGGCGCCCGTTTCATTGAGCCACCTGAGTTGGAAGACAAGCCTGCTGAATCCGGCGGTTATGCCAAACAGGCCTCCGATGCATTCCTGGCTGCTCAGCGACAGCAGCTGTCCGATCAACTGGCTGAGGCCGATGTGGCCATCTGTACGGCCCAGGTGCCCGGTCGCCGAGCTCCTCGCCTGATCAGTGAAGACATGCTCGATCGGATGCGTCCAGGCGCAGTGGTGGTTGACCTGGCGGTGGCCCAGGGTGGCAATTGTGCCGACACCGTGCCTGGTCAGACCGTCGACCGCAAAGGTGTGAAGCTGATCGGCGGCAATGATCTGCCCTGCAGCGTTCCCAATCACGCCAGTGCGCTCTACGCCCGCAATCTCGTGGCTCTTTTGGAGCCCACCCTCAAGGACGGTGTCCTCAACCTCGATCCCGATGATGAACTGATCGCTGGCTGTCTGATCGCCCAGGACGGCAGCATCCGTCGTGGCGATGTCCTTACCCCAGGTGCCAACTGATGTTTGTTGAATTTCTCTGGGTTCTTCTGCTTGGCAGCCTGCTTGGGCTCGAGCTGATCGGCAAGGTCCCTCCAACCCTGCACACTCCATTGATGAGTGGCGCGAATGCCATCTCGGGCATCACCGTCTTGGCAGCACTCACCGCCATCATCAAGGCCGGCGATAACACCGTGGTGTTGCTGCTCGGTTCCGTCTCGCTGGGCTTTGCCCTGTTCAACGTGATCGGGGGCTTCCTCGTGACCGACCGCATGCTGGCCATGTTCAGCCGCAAGCCTGCTCGCAAGGAGAACCGCTGATGTCTGACCTTCTCAAATACGCGATTGAGCTGGTTGCGGTTCTGTTGCTGGCCCTCGGCATCAAGGGGCTCTCTAAGGTGCGTTCAGCCCGGGGTGCCAATCAGCTGGCGGCTGTCGCCATGGGCCTCGCGGTGCTTGGTCTGCTGATCAACTATCTCGGCACGACTGGCATCAGCAGCGCGGCCTGGGCCTGGATCATTGCCGGAACGTTGGTGGGTGGTGTGCTTGGAGCCATCACCGCCCAGCGGGTGCCGATGACCTCGATGCCGGAGACGGTCGCCCTCTTCAATGGCTGCGGTGGCATGTCGTCATTGCTGGTGGCACTGGCTGCTGCTCTCTATCCGGTGGCCCTTGATGCTGCAGGCCCTGTGGCTGTGGTGTCCATCGTTGTGTCTGTCTTTGTGGGCGCGATTACCTTCACCGGCTCCATCGTGGCCATGGCCAAGTTGCAGGGCTGGCTGTCCACGCCGGCCTGGATGCAAAGCAAGGGCCGCCATGTCGTCAACATCGCGCTGGCGGTGGCATCCCTCGTGGGTGCCATTGAGATGCTGCGCAACGCTGAATCAGGCACTGGCCTCTGGCTTCTGATGGTGGCCTCCGGCCTGCTGGGCATCGGGGTGACGCTGCCAATCGGCGGGGCCGATATGCCCGTGGTGATCTCGCTGCTGAACAGCTACTCGGGGGTGGCTGCGGCCGCCGCCGGTTTCGTGGTGGGAAGCCAGTTGCTGATCGTGGCGGGTGCCATGGTCGGCGCCGCCGGCCTGATCCTCACCCAGGTGATGTGCAACGGCATGAACCGTTCTCTGGTGTCTGTTCTGTTTGGTGGAGCTCTTGGTGCGACCACTGCCACAGGTGGTGGTGGCGAATACACCAACATCACGAGCTGCAGCGTCGAGGAATGCGCCCTCACCCTGGAGGCTGCTGAACGGGTGGTGATTGTTCCTGGTTATGGCTTGGCTGTGGCCCAGGCTCAGCACACGCTGCGGGAAGTGACCCGTGTGCTGGAAAGCGCCGGCATTGATGTGGCCTACGCCATCCACCCTGTGGCTGGTCGCATGCCCGGCCACATGAACGTGCTTCTGGCTGAGGCGGATGTGCCTTATGAGCAGCTTCAGGAGATGGACCAGATCAATCCCGAGTTCCCCGCCACCGATGTGGTGTTGGTGCTGGGTGCCAATGATGTGGTTAATCCCCAGGCCAAGAGCGACCCCAATTCGCCGCTCTACGGCATGCCCGTGCTGGATGTGCAAGATGCCCGCACGGTATTTGTGGTGAAACGTGGCATGAGCGCTGGTTACTCCGGCATCAAGAACGATCTGTTCGAGTTAGCCAATACCTCGATGTTGTTCGGTGATGCCAAGAAGGTGCTCGGCGATCTCCTGGTGGAACTCAAGGATCTGGGCCTGGGCAAGAAGTGATGGGGCGGGGCGTGGATAACCCCCAGCTGCGGGAGCGGCTGGGGGTTCCATCGTTTGAGCAGCGCTGGCCTTGGATTGGTGGCGATCTGCAAACCCTCCGCGACACACTGCGTGAGGTGGATCTTCCCCACGATCAAGGGGTTCCGATCGAAATCTCCGTGCCAGCCCTGCCCAGTGGAGCTGCGGCTGCAGGGTCTTTGCTTGCCCTGCTCGATCAGCCGGAAGGGGAACCCAGAGGTCTGGTTCTACTGCTCCATGGCCTGGGGGGATCCAGTTCCCGTGAGGGTCTGAGGCGGATGGGGGCAGCGCTGCAAGCCGCGGGTTTCGCTGTGTTGCGGCTGAATCTGCGCGGTGCGGACCCGGGCCGGCATCTGGCGGGTGGCACCTACGCAGCGCGTTGCAACAGCGATCTGCTGCCGGTCATTGCCCAGGCGCGCATGTTGGCGGCGGGTCGACCGCTGCTGGGGGCGGGCATCTCCCTGGGCGGCACGATGCTGCTCAATGCCTGTTTGGCCTCGCCTGGTGTGCTTGATGGCCTCTTCTGCGCCAGCAGTCCGCTGGACCTTGCGGCGTGCAGTGCCTCGATCGAACGGCCCCGCAATCGGATTTATCAACGTTGGCTGCTGAAGCGGTTGGTGCGGCAAACCCTGGCGGATCCATTTGGGGTGAGCAGTCAGGAGGAGGCCACCCTTCGAACGACGCCACCCCGTTCAATCCGTTCCTTTGACAGTGCCGTGACGGCTCCCCGTTGGGGGTTCCCGGATGTGGAGGCGTACTACCGCGAGGCCTCTCCCTTGCAGCATCTGCTTTCAGCTTGCGATGTGATGCCACCCACGCTGTTGTTGCAGGCGCTCGATGATCCCTGGGTACCAGCATCAGCCGCGTTAAGTCTCGGCGATGCGTTGCATCCCGATGCTGCAATTCACACGTTGTTCACCAGTCGGGGCGGTCACAACGGGTTTCATGGGCGCGGCGGCTGCTGGGGTGATCAGTTGGCGGCAGCCTGGCTTTGCATGGTCGCTCGAGGTACTTAACCATCTGTTTTAGTGCTTGGTCCTGCATAGAAAGCTTTAAAGGGATGTCGGTTTAGATGCTATGAATCCTGAGCGATATATCGATTGTTTCTTCAAAACGTGCTTCTTTCAGTGCTTTTATGAATGTCGATAAGGGTGGAGGGTGAAAAATATGTGAACTTTCTTCCGTTTTAGAACATGGCCTCGAGCTGGTGGATTTAGAGCTAAATTTCCTGGGTTTTTGGGGATTTGCGAAGATATTGATGTTTTTGGGTAAGCTTCGCCTAAAAATAAAACTCTTTGCTAGAGGGGTTTTGATAGACAGCTCCGCCGCATCTCGTCGCAATCGTCCAAAGAGCTTTATGGATAGGGGTGGGGTCGTATCGCACTAGCTCGGGAAATCTTTGCCTCAACAGATTTGTTCCGTCCCAAGCATTGTAATGGGGAATCGATGAATTGACGTGATGACAGACGTGAGTGGATCCGATCCCGTGGTGCAGAAGATTCAGGATAGGTCCGTAAGGGCGATCAACCGTCTGGAGGGCTCCCTTAGGCCAAGACCATGTTTCATTTGAGAAATGAGGAATATCGCTGTTTGTGTGTTGTAGCCAAGTGTATGTTGTCAGCCACATATTGATTACCATATATGGCAATCCATAAAGGCAGAGCACTCGAAGTGGCGAATATTGTATCGACGCTGCAATCAAGAAAGAAACCATGGCCAGCAAACCAAGATTGGACCGGACCATCCATTTGTTGAATGTTTCAGGAAATAAGCGACGCTTTCCGTTGGTGTTTCGCTTGCGATTCCAAAAATGAGATGTAGGAGAGTCGTAGTCTTCCCCGCCAGTCGCTCCAAAAAATAGATAGAGCTGCCAGCCGATAACGAGATGATTGAAGAGAGAGATGATCCCGAAGACGACTGGATGCAGGTTTCGCTTCAGCTGTTCTGTGGTTTGTCCTAATGGTGACGTTGCCCTTGGCGGTACGTGGGTTTCTCCTTTCTCAAGGTGATTGCAGTGGGCGTGATGCACGGCATGGCTATGTGCCCAGCTGTAGTAAGGCACAAGGAGAATGCTATGGAGAGCAAATCCCACGACCCCTTCGATTCGACGATTGGGGTGAAAGGCGTGATGGCCACACTCATGGGCAATAACCCAGCAGCCCATCGCAATGGTGCCGGTAACAGCTCCATAGAGAAGCCACAAAGGAGTGGCTGAGGCAGAAAGTGGGATGAGCGTTCCAATGCCAATTGCCAAGGCCGATAGTCCAACTGACATCGCCAAACTCACCCAAGCCCTTATTGGGCTCAACTTGGAGAGTTCAGGTGGCAAGGTTTTCAGTAACTCCGCTTTTGTCGGATAGACGGCTGATTTGGGAGTGTGTTCAGAAGTCGTTTTTGTTGGTCTGATCGTTGCTGCAAATGCCAATCGAGAGCCTCAGGACAAGCGAGAAGTGATCAACGCTTAAGGTTTTCAATATAGTTGTTCGTCTCGCGAGCTGTGGGCGCTGTGGAGTGGTGAATGCCGATCGCAGTTCTGGGGGTCTCCTCACTCAGTTGCTCGGTAAAAGCTGGTGCATTTGATCAAGTCCTCTTGCGATTTTCTGTGTCTTTCAGGCGCTATGGTGACGTTTGTTGGTGTATAGGAATGTATGCGCTAAATTGCTATTTGCTCTGCAGGGGGAGTGTCTGTAGGGCCTAATGGTGTTCTTTTTAGTATCCATTCTTCGACAGGTTGTTGGTCGACAATGTGGTTTTGAATAATTTTTTTTATCCTGCTGGGAGACACTTCTGCGTACCAAATTCCGTCTGGCCAGACAACAAGGATGGGTCCACGCTCACATATCCTAAGGCAATCAACTTTGCTCCTTAGGACAATCCCTTCAGGGCGTTGCGTGTTCTCTAAGTCCAGCTCACGAACAACGCTTTTTAGTTCATTCCAGGTTTGTGAACCCAGGGCAGAATCGCAACATTTGGCTTTGTTGGCGGTTGCACAAAGCAGAAGGTGGTGACTGACCCGTTGCATCGTTAAGCGGCGAGAGCTCCCATGGGCAACCGGGTGACACCCCGGTTCACCTGTTCGCGCACTGCGGTTCGCGCCCACTGATCCACCCGCAGCACGTCGTCCAATTGGGGCTGTGCCATCAGATCGGGTTTATGCCGCTCGCAGGCGGCATCGATCACTGTGGGGATGTCGAGAAAGTGAATCTTCTCCTCGAGGAACTGCGCCACGGCTTCCTCGTTGGCAGCATTCATCACCGCAGGCATGGTGCCGCCGGCCCGTCCAGCGGCGTAGGCCAGCTCCATGCAGGGGTACTTGGCTGGATCAGGGGCCCTGAAAGTGAGCTGGCCGATTTCGGTGAGATCCAGGCGTCGCCACGGCGTTTCCAGCCGAGACGGCCAGCTCAGGCAATAGAGGATGGGCAGTTTCATATCGGGCCAGCCCAGTTGGGCAAGCACCGAGGAATCCGCCAGCTCGATCATCGAATGGATGATGCTCTGGGGATGGATGACGATCTCGATGTGGTCGTAATCCAGGCCGAACAGGTAGTGGGCTTCGATGACCTCAAGGCCTTTGTTCATCAGTGAGGCGGAATCCACGGTGATCTTGCGGCCCATGCTCCAGTTGGGATGGCTGGTGGCATCAGCCACGGTGGCCTTCTCGAGGTCGGCTGTCGTCCAGTCACGGAAGGCTCCGCCAGAGGCCGTCAGCTGAATCCTGCGGAGCCCCGGTGTGGGTACTCCTGTGGATAAACGTGCGTTTTCAGCCCAGGGGGTTCCCTGCAAGCACTGGAAAATGGCCGAGTGCTCCGAATCCGCCGGCAGCAGTCGGCTGCCGCTCTTTTTTAGCTCCGGCAACACCACGGGGCCGGCAGCAATCAGTGTCTCCTTGTTGGCCAGGGCCAGGTCTTTGCCGGCTCGGATCGCCGCCAGGGTCGGCAACAGTCCGGCGCAACCAACAATGCCCGTCACCACGAGGTCGGCGCTGTCCCAGGCGGCAGCAACATTCAGGCCGTCGGGCCCTCCAACCAACTGCGGCGCATCGCTGGCAGCAACGCCTGCGTCCTCGAGACGAACCTGCAGCTCTTGCAGCAGATCGGCATCGGCCAGGGCAACGACTTCTGGGCGATGCCTCTGGATTTGTTGAACCAAAAGGTTCAGGTTGCGTCCGGCTGTTAGGGCCACAACGCGGAACTGCTCAGGGAATTCCTCAGCGATCTGAAGGGTCTGGGTTCCAATGGAGCCAGTGGATCCCAGCACGCTGATGGCTTTCACGCTGATCCGGCAGTTGCGACAAGTCTCCCACCAGGACTGTTGAACGCTGGCAAGCTGGCGAACAGCTTGTTGAGAGCGCATGGCAAAGGAACAGTGGCGATCTGGACTGGGCTTTGTCTTGGCGGCTGCGGGCAGTGCCGTTGGACTGGGCAATCTCTGGGGCTTTGCCTATCGCGCGTCCCAGGGGGGCGGAGGAGCCTTCCTGCTGCTGTATGTGGTGATTGTGCTTTTGGTCTGCTTGCCGGTGCTGGTGGCCGAAATGGTGCTGGGGCGGAGCACTGGACAAAGTCCTCTTCTCGCGCCGGTTCAGGCGGCTGGTCTTCGCTGGCAGCCCATGGGTTGGCTGTTTGTCCTGGCGTCCAGTGGAATTCTGGCGTTCTACGCCGTGCTGATGGGCTGGACCGGGGCGACTCTGGTGCAGACCCTGACGCAGGGGCTACCGGCGGATATTGCTTCAGCCGAAGCATTTTTCGCGAGTCTCAGTGGCGGACGTTCCGCCTTGATTGGGCAACTGCTGAGCTTGGTGGCGACCGCTGGAGTCGTGGCGGCCGGCGTGCGTGGAGGAATCGAGCGGTTGTCCCGCTGGGGCCTGCCGCTGTTGTTCGTTCTGCTGATCGGCCTCGCGGTTTGGGCCGCTGGCCTGGAGGGAGCTTCGGAGGGGTATCGGACGTTCCTGCTGCGCTGGGACAACAGCCAGTTGCATGACCCCACCACGATTCGCAATGCCTTCACGCAGGCCTTCTTCTCAATTGGAACAGGAATCGGTTGCATCCTTGCCTATTCGGCCTATCTGAGTAGGCGCGCCCACCTGCCGCGGGAAGCCGTGGCGGTGGTGGGGATGGACACCGCTGTGGGATTGCTGGCCGGAATGGTCACGTTCCCCGTGGTGATGAGTTTCGGCCTCAAGGATGTGATCAGTGGATCAACCCTGGGCACGATCTTTATCGCTTTGCCCACTGGCCTGGGGTCGCTTGGCTCCACAGGCCAGGTGGTGGCTGTGCTCTTT
Organism: Synechococcus sp. PROS-U-1; assembly: GCF_014279755.1. Classification (NCBI taxonomy): domain Bacteria; kingdom Bacillati; phylum Cyanobacteriota; class Cyanophyceae; order Synechococcales; family Synechococcaceae; genus Synechococcus; species Synechococcus sp. PROS-U-1. The sequence goes on along the minus strand of NZ_CP047951.1, from coordinate 1,828,631 downwards.
TTTGCCTTGGCCCTCATTGCTGCGATCACCTCAGCTGTTTCGCTGCTGGAGGTGCCGGTGGCATGTCTGATCGATCGACTGGGTTGGAGTCGAGCTCGGGCCGTCTGGGTGTCCACGGCCTTGATCTTTGTGGCCGGGCTTCCGGCGGCCACCTCGATGGAGGTTCTGGGCTGGATGGATTCCGTGTTTGGCGGCTTGTTGCTGATCCTGGGTGGGTTGCTGCTGGCGTTGTTGCTGGGCTGGGTGCTTCCGGATCGCTTTAAGAAGGAGCTCACCCATTCAGGTAGCCCCATCTGGCTGCAGCGCTTTCTGCTGGTGATGCTGCGTTGGATTTCGCCGCCTGTGATTGCCGTCGGGCTGGTGATCAGCGTGATCGATCTGATGTCCAGCTGAAGGATTCGCTGGGTCCGAAGGTCGCCTCCAACTGCTTTGAGGCGAGCGTGATCTCGCGCAGAAAGCAGATCGCTGCTGAGGTGAGCATCAACATGGCGGCCACGAACAGCGGTGCCACAACCATCGAAAGGTTGATCTGCAGGGCAACCGTGAGAAAAATCACGGCAACAACCGTTGAAATCAACAGGGTCGACAGCGTGAGTAGCCCAATGGCACGAACCACCAACCGGATGCGCTGACGAATCAACCTGAATTCAGCCTGCTCGTCGCACTCCAGCTCCTGGCAGCGACGTTTCAGCTCTCTGGCTCGATCGACGCTGCGGCTCAACCGACCCGACAGCACATTCATCATCGCCCCGATGCCAGCGAGGAGAAACACCGGCGAAACCGAGAGCTGAATGGCTTTCAGCAGTGTCTCCGCTGGTGACGCACTCATGGCTCACCAGGAGGATTGAGCATGGATTCCATTTTGCGGATCCTCAGCAGCATCTTGTCCCAGATCTCAGCTTTCCAGGCTTGCTCCGCATCGCCACTGGATTCGGCCAACTGCTTCTGAGTCGCGAGCTTGGCGTCGAGGTCTTCGCCGGCATCCAGGGCTTTCATCAGCTCCATTTCCAGCTTGGCGGTTTCCATGAAATTCAGCTTTTTAAGCCAGAGCATGGGGAGCGAGGGCGTTGACCTTCAGTCTGCCGGGATCAGGAGCGGATCCACTCCGTCACTCCGCCGGGTTTATCGATCAGCTCCACACCTTGGGCCGCGAGCTCATCACGGATCCGGTCGGCTTCTGGGTAGTTCTTCGCAGCTTTGGCAGCCTTCCTGTCTGCGATGGCCGCATCAATCGCCCCGTCATCGAGGCTGGAGGCCGCCTCTGCTTCCGAGCGCAGTCCCAACACCGCCGCCAGTTGGCGTAGGAGCTGCCAGCGACCCTCGAGGGCGTTCAACTCCTGCTCAGGCAGTGCGGTGTCCTCGCCTCGTTCCAGCCGGTTGGCAAGGGCTCGGAGGGGCTTGGCCAGATCGAACAGAACAGCCAGTCCCCCCGAGCTGTTGAGGTCATCGTCCATGGCGCTGATAAAGCGTTGCTCGAGCTCCACCAGGGCGGTGTCGACTGGACCTCCATCCGAAGTCATTGCACCCTCCGTCAGGGGCGCGGCCGTACTCCAGCCAAGGCTTGCTCCATAACGATCGCCAAGACTGAGTGCTGCATTCAGCCCCTTCCAGCCGGTGGCCGCGGCGTCTAGGGCTTGAGCAGTGAAATCGAGGGGTTTGCGGTAGTGGGCCTGCAGCACAAACAGGCGCAGGGTCATCGGCGAGATTCCGCTGTCCAGCAGGGCGCGGATGGTGGTGAAGTTGCCGAGCGATTTGCTCATCTTCTGCCCGCCGACATTGACCATGCCGTTGTGCATCCAGATCCGGGCCAGGTCTTGGCCTGTAGCCGCTTCGGATTGGGCAATCTCGTTCTCGTGGTGCGGGAACACCAGGTCGGCACCACCAAGGTGGATGTCGATTGTGTCTCCGAGCTCCGCCCGCACCATGGCTGAGCATTCGATGTGCCAGCCAGGGCGTCCCTCACCCCAGGGGGAGGGAAAGCTGGGTTCTCCGGGTTTGGCCCCTTTCCACAGCGCGAAATCGAAGGGGTGTTTCTTACGGGCCTCTTCGGCATCGGCCACGCGACCAGCTGCGTTGTCCTGCTGTTCGCCCAAATCGCGGCCGCTGAGCTTGCCGTAACCGGCATGCTTCATCACTGCGAAATACACATCCCCTTCAGCGCTGTACGCCGCACCCTTAGCTTCCAGTTCGCTGATGAGATTGCGGATCCCATCCAGGCACTGAGTGGCGCGGGGCATGCGGTCGGGCCGCAGGATTCCAAGCGAATCCATATCCTGATGGAAGGATTCGATGTTCCGCTCGCTGACGGCGGTCATCGTGGAGTTCTCCTCATCGGCACGTTTGAGGATCTTGTCGTCGATGTCGGTGAAGTTCTGAACGAAGGTCACTTCGAGGCCACGCCAGATCAGATACCGCCGAAGCACATCCCAGTTGATGTAGCTGCGGGCATGGCCGAGGTGGCAGAGGTCATAGACCGTCACGCCGCAGCAGTAGATGCTCGCTTTGCCCGGAGTCAGCGGTGTGAAGGGTTCGGTGCGGCGGGTGAGGGTGTTGGTGAGCCGCAGGGACACAGCCGTTCAGAAGCTGCGGCTGAGGCTACGGCCTGTTCGGTTGTCACTCGATCTGTTGTCTAGGACGTCGCAATTCTGGAATTGGACGTAGTCTTCATTTATCGACTCTTTCTATCGTTGTTCATGGAACGTCAAAACGATCAGATTGTTGCCTGGTTCGCTAATAATTTTTCTGATGGAAGGCCGGAGATGCCGGATTTGCCGGGTGATGTGATTCTTCCGCCAGAAGACGACGTCACAGAAGGCAATACTCCCCCTGAAGATCTGGTGCCTGATATGGAGGCGCTTCCTCTTCCACCACCGCCTCCCATTGGAGGCATATCTCCAGAAGATCTTCAGAGGGATGATCTAATTGATCTTCCTCCTTCGATGGTAGAGAATCTCCTTCCAGAACAGATTGGTGCCCTGGATCCAGATGTCGTTGGAGAGTTCAGCCCGGAGCAATTTGCTCTAATCCCAGATGCTTCCTTTGAGGGATTTGATGCAGAACAGATTGAATCAATGCGTCCGGAGTTGGTCGAGGGTATTCGTCCAGGTCAGTTTGGCGAGCTTCCCGTGGATTCGTTTCAAGGATTTGATTCTGAACATGTGATGGTTCTTCCTCCAGAGGTTTTTGAGGAGATGCAGCCGGATCAGTTGGCTGCAATGTCATCCGAATCTTTTGAAGGGTTTGATGCGGAACAGATTGAGAACATGCGGCCAGAGCTTTTGGAAGGACTTCAGCCAGGACAGTTCGGCGAGCTTCCAGCTGATGCGTTCCAAGGGTTTGACTCTGAACAGGTGAGTGTTCTTCCGTCAGATGTTTTCAAGACAATGCACGCGGATCAGTTGGCAGAACTACCAGTTGAGGCCTTCGATGGTTTCGAATCTGAACAGATTGGCAACCTTCGTCCCAAGATGTTTGAAGGGATTCGATCGGCACAGTTCGAATCCCTTCCTGTCCAGGCATTTGACGGATTTGATGCAAAACAGATCGATAAAATGAGCCCTAAATTAATGGGATCATTTGACACCGATAGGTTTGCTGCCTTGACGCCTGATGCAGTAGGTGGTTTTGATCCAAAGCAATTCAAGAAGCTTGCTCCAGATACTCTTGAAAAGGTGGAAGCTGATCAGCTGTCTGAGTTGATGCCAAAGATCTTCAGGTCGATGAAGTTGGGACAGTTTGATGCTCTTCCGACTGAATCTTTTGAAGGTTTTCAGGCAAAGCAAATCAAAAAAATGGCGGGTCTTCTGGTGGCTTCTATTGAGCCTGAAGAGTTTGATCTTTTGCCTGCCGATGCTATTGCCGGTTTTAAGCCTAAGTCAGTTAAAAAGCTCTCTGGAGATGATTTTGCAAGGCTCGATAAGACGCAAATGTCAGGTTGGAACTCCAAGACTTTGTCCAAGCTAAAAGAGAGCCATATCGAACATATTCCTGCCGGGGCTTTCGAGGGCTTGACTCAGGCTCAGGCTAAAAAAATGAAGATTCGATTTGCTTCTTCGCTGAGTAAAGATCAAGTACAAAACTTAGATCCTGAGATCTTTGATGTAATTGGCTCCAAGGTGTTCGACGAATTTGAGGATTTGTTGAGTCAACAGCAGCTTGATCTGTTCGGCTGATCTTTATTTCGCTTCCATCCAGTTCGCGCCGACGCCGGTCTCCACCACCAAAGGCACAGTCAGCTCGACGGCCTGTTCCATGGTCTTCACCACCAGATCTCGGATGGCCTTCAAGGCATCCGGTGCGACTTCGAGCACCAGTTCGTCGTGCACTTGCAGTAGCAGTTGGGCAGGCAGCCCCTGGCTCTGTAGGGCTGCTTGCAGCTGCACCATCGCCACTTTGATGATGTCGGCACTCGACCCCTGAATCGGAGCATTGGCAGCGGCTCGGAGTTGTTGAGCCTCCATGCCTCCGCGGCGGGCCACATCCAGATCGATCTCCAAGGGATCCTTGCCCAGCAGCCGGCCCAAACCGTTGCGGTCAAAATGGAACGGACGCCGTCGGCCAAGGATCGTTTCCACGTAGCCGCGGCTCAGGGCGAGGCGTTCCTGCAGCTCCAGGAACGCGAACACCTTCGGGTAGCGCTGTTTGTATTTCGCCAGGAAATCCTTGGCTTCGCTCTGGCTTACGCCGGTTTCCCGCGCGAATCGCTGGGCTCCCATGCCGTAGATCACCCCGAAGTTGATGGTCTTGCCGAGGCGGCGTTCGTCCGAACTGACATCGTCTTTGTCCAGCAAAAGCCGAGCGGTCAGCGCGTGGACGTCATCACCGCTGCGGTAGGCCTCTTGAAGCACCTCTTCGCCCGAGAGGTGCGTGAGAATGCGCAGTTCGATTTGGGAGTAGTCAGCACTGAGCAAGGTCCAGCCTTCCTGCGGCAGGAAGGCCTTGCGGATGCGCCGGCTGTACTCAGTGCGGACTGGGATGTTCTGCAGGTTGGGGTTGCTGCTGCTTAGCCGGCCCGTCGCCGTCACCGCCTGGTTGAAATCGGTGTGGACACGCCCTGTTTCCGGCTCCACCAATTGGGGCAGGGCATCGATGTAGGTGCTTTTCAGCTTGCTGAGCACCCGGTGCTCCAGCACCAGCGGCACCACGGGGTGGTCATTGCCGAGTTTCTCCAGCACGGTGGCATCGGTGCTGAAGCCGGTCTTGGTTCGGCGGGATTTTTTGCGATCCAGCCCCAGGGTGTCGAACAGCAATTCCCCTAGCTGCTTGGGTGAGGCCAGATTGAACTCAACACCGGCGGCTTCTTTGGCTTCGGCTTCCAACCGCTGCAGGGTGGTTCCCATTTCCTCTGAGAGGCCCTGGAGGTAGGGCACATCGATCCGAATCCCGGTGGACTCCATGAGGGCCAGCACCGGTTCAAGGGGTTGCTCCACCTGTTCGAGCAGAGGCAGCAGCTGAGGACCCATCGCCTCCAGCTGACTGTGCAGCAGCAGTGCCAGGCGGCGGGTGACGTGAACGTCCATTCCGCAGTACAGGCTGGCGGGCTCCAGCGGGACATCGGCAAAGGTTTGTTTTTTGCCCACCAGATCGGTGAAGGAGGTGGGCTGGAAGCCAAATTCCCGCTCCGCCATCAGCTCCAGGCCATGTTTGGCTGCTGCATCTCGTAAGTAATCCGCCAGCAGCGTGTCGATCACAACGCCCTCCAGGGCAACGCCGTGCCGCAGCAGGATCAGGCGGTCGTATTTGGCGTTTTGGAGGGTTTTGGGGTGGGTGTTGCTGGCCAGCCAAGGAGCGAGGGCAGTGAGCACTGTTTCCAACGCCAGCTGCTCAGGGCTGCTGTCTTCGGTGCCTTTGTGCCCCAGCGGGATGTAGGCCAGAGCGTCCAGGGCCTCGTCCCAGCAAATGCCGATGCCCACCAGCTCGGCCCGAAAGGGGTTGAGGTCGGTGGTCTCCGTGTCAAAGGCGACAGGCTGGGTGCTGTCGGTGCAGGCCATCAGCCTCTTCACCAGAGCATCCAGGGCTGCTTCGGTTTGGATCAGCTGGGGTTTCAGGGCGGGCAGCCCCACCTCCTCGTCTGTCGCCTGTTCGGCGGCGGCACCGGCAGTCGGTTGTTCTGAGGTGGCTGGGCTGGTGGCCTTAGCAGCAGCGGCCGCCGCGTTGGCCCCGTAACCCCCTTCTGAAAAGGCCGCCACAAAGCTCTCCACCTGGCGCAGCAGGCTGTTGAGCTCGAGGTCTTCCAGGCAACTCTTCAGGCCGTCGCCATCCACCGAAGACAACGGCAGGCTTGGTTCCTTGGGGAGGGGAACATCCACAAGAATCTCGGCCAGCTTGCGCGAGAGATAGGCGTTGTCACGGTCTGAGCGCAGTTTCCCCTTGAGTGCTCCCTTGATGGCTCCCCGACTGGCTTTCGGCCCTTCCGCTTCCACCTGCTCGAGGGTGGTGTAAACCGCGTCGAGATCGCTGTTCTCCTTGAGCAGGTTGATCGCCGTTTTCGGGCCCACACCTCGCACTCCGGGGATGTTGTCGGAGCTGTCCCCGGTGAGGGCTTTCAAGTCCACCACCTTGTCAGGCATCACGCCGAGCTTGCCGAGTACCCCCTCTTCACGAATCAGTATTGGGCCACTGCTTTTGGCGTAGGGGCCTCCGCCCATGTAAAGAACCGAGATGTCGCGGCTGTCATCCACCAGCTGAAACAGGTCGCGGTCTCCAGACAGAATCCGAACGCCCCAGCCTGTATCGGCTGCTCGGTTTGCCAGCGTGCCTAGAACATCGTCAGCTTCGAAGCCCGGTGCGATGCAGAGGGGGAGCTGCAGGTGCGTTTCCAGGATCTGCTGCAACTGTTCAAGGTCCTGAAAGAACACTTCAGGGGCGACATCCCGATGAGCCTTGTAGTTGGCGTCTGCCTTGTGGCGAAAAGTGGGCTCGGCTGTATCGAAGGCGATTGCGACGCCTTCAGGCTTCAGAGATTTGCTGTTGTCCAGTAGGGCTTTGAGAAAGCCATAGGTCACGCTGGTCGGCCTGCCGTCTTTGGTCGCGAGGCCCCCTTCTCCCCCCTTGCTGAAGGCGTAGAAGCTGCGGAAAGCCAGGGAATGGCCATCCACAAGCAGCAGGAGGGGCTTGACGGTGGCCTCGGGCATGACGGTGTTGAAAAGGTAGGTGGATCAATCGCGGCGATCAGCCCAGGGAGGCAGATCGATGAACACGCGTGTTCCTGACTCCAGACCGTTCAGGATCGCAGTCTGGTCGCCGCTGCTGTTGCCCAGTTCCACTGGCTGGAAACGTGGTTTCTGGTTCTCATCCACCAGCAACACACCCGGTTTGCCGTCTTCTGTGTAAATCGCCACGGTGGGCACCAGGATCTTTGGTGCACTCCGCCCTGTCTGGAAGTTGATGTCGGCGGTCATGCCGATCAGCAGTTCCTTCGGGGGATCGACGAAGTTCAGTTTCACCTCGAAGGAGGTGACGTTGTCTTCTTTTTCAGCACGGGGGGCAATTTCACTCACCCGTGCGGAGAAGCGTTCATCGGGGAAGGCATCAACGCGGATCTCGGCGTTCTGACCGGTCACGATGCGTCCGATGTCGCTTTCCGGAACGCGGGCGCTGACTTCCAATCCCTGCGACAGCTCAACAATCGACGAGCTTGTGGCACCGGCCGTTGCCGAGGCGGCGGTGGTGGGGGTCACAAACGATCCAGGTTCGGCGTAGCGCGCGGTGATCATGCCGGCGAAGGGAGCACGGATCGTCTGCTCACGGCTCTCCTGCTCCAATTGCTCTAGACGTTCTCGAGCTGCGATCAGGCCCGCCTGTCGGGCCAACATCTCGAAGCGCACGTCGCTGAAGTCGTCTGCGCTGATCACACCGCTCGCATAAAGCTTGCTGCGACGGTCGAAATCCTCTTTTTTGGTCTGGAAGTTGGCCTCCGCCTGGCGCAGCAGAGCTTGCCTCTCTTGCAACCGATCCTCGAGATCCGCTTGATCCATCACCGCCAGCACCTGGCCTTCTTCCACAACATCGCCTTCATCCACCAGCAGTTCATCAAGTAGCCCCTGCTTGCGCGGACTCACGTTCACCTTCTGCTTGGCCTGCAGTGCACCACTGGCGGTGATCACCCCGGAGAGAACCCCCTGCTCAGCAGTGGTGGTGAACGGCGTCAAGTCCCGCTGACGGTTGCTCCAGGGACCGAACCGCTGCAGCAGGACTCCTCCACCGCAGAGGGCCAGCAACAACAGCCCAACCATCACGGCTTTGGGGCGCTTGGATCGCGCTTTAGCTACGGATGCCAGTTCGGCCTCGGGGGATTGGGACGCGGGGGAGCGCAAGGACTGCAGCATGGGCCCACAAAACTTCACAACAGTCTCGCCGTTGGCCGGTAGATTCCGCCGATGCTTAAAGCCGGAATTGTCGGATTGCCCAATGTGGGCAAGTCCACCTTGTTCAACGCATTGGTGGCCAACGCCCAGGCGCAGGCTGCCAATTTTCCGTTCTGCACGATCGAGCCCAATGTCGGCAGCGTGGCAGTCCCCGATGAGCGGCTGGATCGGCTAACCGAACTCAGCAAGAGTCAGAACACCATCCCGACCCGAATGGAGTTCGTGGATATTGCTGGATTGGTGAAAGGTGCCAGCCAGGGCGAAGGTCTGGGCAACAAGTTTTTGGCCAACATTCGTGAGGTGGACGCAATCGTCCACGTGATCCGTTGTTTCGAGGACGATGACGTCATTCACGTCTCGGGGTCTGTGGGACCGTCCCGAGATGCGGAGGTGATCAACCTGGAGCTGGGTCTGTCTGACCTGGCCCAGATCGAGAAGCGACGGGAGCGTCTGAAGAAACAGATGCGCACCAGCAAAGAGGCGCAGCTGGAGGATGCTGCGTTGGGACGGATTCAGGCTGTGCTTGAGAACGGTGGCGCGGCCCGCAGTGTCGAGCTAGCGGATGAGGAGACGGCCTTGATCAAGCCCTTGGGGTTGTTAACGGCCAAGCCGATCATCTACGCCACCAATGTGAGCGAGGAGGATCTTGCCGATGGCAATGCCTTCTGCACCGAGGTGAATGAGTTGGCGGCCAAGGAAGGTGCAGAAACGGTGCGGATTTCAGCGCAGGTGGAAGCTGAGCTGGTGGAGCTGGGAGATGACGAGCGCAGCGATTACCTCGAAGGTTTGGGGGTGACTGAAGGAGGTCTGCAAAGCCTGATCCGCGCCACCTATCGCTTGCTGGGTCTGCGCACATACTTCACCACCGGTGAAAAGGAAACCCGGGCCTGGACGTTCAAGGCTGGGATGACCGCACCGCAAACCGCTGGGGTGATCCACACCGACTTTGAGCGAGGCTTCATCCGAGCTCAGACGATCGGATGGGAGAAGCTCTTGGAAGCTGGATCATTGGCAGAAGCACGCAACAAGGGTTGGCTGCGCAGTGAAGGAAAGGAGTATGTGGTGGACGAGGGTGATGTGATGGAATTTTTGTTCAACGTATAGACACCCAATCGTCGTTAAGTATTGGGTCTTGAAAAGGGCCAGCAGAGTTGTTGACTGATCTGAATCTTGAGGAATTGATTGGTCGGATCTGAGAAATTCTGCTGGACTTGAGATCAAAGAATGCCGTCGGGCAGGACTGTTGGTAGACCAGTACTGGGGTCGCTAAGGAGGTCATAAAGCTCTGGTGCATTTGATTTGATTTTTGCGGGCGTGTTCAGCCTCCATTCGTCTTTGATGTCGTCGTAGCGTCCAGGGCCGTCTTGAGCTCCAAGCATGGATGTCACGCCCCAGTAGAGGTATTCAGCAATCTGGCAGTCGTAATCACAATGCTTGTCTTTATAAGAGTAGTAAGCTTTTTTTGGGTATTTTTTTGGGGTTTTGTTGAAGTGCCCACCTCGGGCCTCCGTCATTAGTTGGCCAATGATTGAGTCTTTGTTGTAGCCAAAAGTCTTTGAGTTGCTTTGTGAATAGCCGTAGTCACAAATTAAATGGAAAACTTCTTCGAGCGTTGCGTCAAATCGATTTGAATTGTCTGATGCAAGGATAATTTCATCGTTGTATAGGTCTTGGAAGTTGAGCTTTGCATTGTCAAGCTTGTGTTCATGATGTTCGAGAAAGTTCTCGAGTTCAGCTTCGTTTTCAAACAATGTCATCGCGGCCTTGTTCCGCTTGAGCTTGCGAACTAATTTCTTGGTATCTGGCTTGCCGTCTTGGTTGTTGTCGAGATACTGATGCAAGACGTTTGCGGCATGGTTAAATCTTTCCTGTTCGACATTGCTCGTTCCGAGTATTCGGATTCCAAAAACCCTTTTGGTTTTCGAGAATAACTTGTTTAGTTTCTGGAGATTGGATGCCATTGATTCTGTGATGTAGTTTTTAATTCTAGCTCTAATGATTAGATGGTATCTGATTTAAAGAATGCTCTAAAGTTTTAGGAGGATTGCCTTCGCTGGTTGTCTTGGCCTAAAGTTTCAAGTTTCAAGTTTCAAGTTTCAAGTTTCAAGTTTCAAGTTTCAAGTTTCAAGTTTCAAGTTTATAGAATTGTGCCGATGGAATTGCTCAATGGAGAAGTGTTGCGCCCGACTTGTGATTTTATTGACAACAAAGTAATGCTATTTTTGTTCAAGTATTTCGGCGAATAAGAGCGATTAATCGATTTAGCAGTGATGTGGTTCCAGAAGATTTCTTTTGCTTGATGCGATGAAGTAAATGTTGCGCAAGCGCATGCATTCGAATTTCATTTTCTATCGATCCAGGCGTGTAAACGGATCGCTTGCGATGCTCAGCTCTGTTGGCTGTGGAGAAAGCTTTGTCCCAGCTGCAGTTCCACGCAACTTGTGCAAATTTCGCATTGTTTTTTTCGAAGTTTCTGGTCACTTTTTTGGTCAGTTTCCGTGAATATCCCCAGAAGGATGGATCTCGCCAGAACTGCCTTCTCTCCTCTTTGAGAATGATCTGAGAAGAATTCTCAATTGTTTTTGGAGAAATATTGCTCTCCTTGAGGCGTTGGCTGAGTACCCGGGCTAGCCACACCCCTCGGGTTCCCGGGCTGCGGTTGAAATGACGTTGGGGGCATGATTTCCAGGGTAGTTTTGTCGAAAGGTTGATGGCAAGGATGAATTGCTCAAAAGGATCCAATCCGCCTTGGCGGAACGGTAGAAAACTCACCTTCAAGCCCTTGTCCCTGGCATTCAGTAACGGCTGGAAATAAGTCCAGAAATCAAATACATCCTGGCGGCGTTCGATTTTGCCTCGCATGCTTCTCTCATTCTGGAGCTTTCCTTTCAAGGCATCGTCAACAAACTGCTCAAAGGTTTGGTGGTGATAGAACCGCCGTAGTGAATAGATGTATCGCGAGTTGATGTAGTCGAGCTGGCTGCGGATGAAAATCACAATATGAAGCTCATAACCAGCTTCATTCGCCATCCCTTCAAGTTGCTTGATGCAGTCGGGATCAGTAAGTGGTACTGCGAATTGCTCTGCACTGAGGAGGCGATGTGGTCCTTTTACTTGATGCTTGAAGAAGGCCTTCCAGCGTTTCGTTCTCCGTTTGCACAGCTCAGCGGCGAGTTTTTTTGGCTTGGGCTTGCAGTCCTCTGGATCTTGCAGACTCACGCCTTGGCGCTCTAGCAGATCACGATTGCGGTGCAGCCGTTCCTGGATGTAGGTCGAGGCTGTTTTGTGCGTTCCTGCGTGCACGATGAGCTGAGGCCGTTGGCCCTGCAAGGGCTGACCTGCCCGGTCTGATGTTGTCTCCGTCATGGCTGGTCTCAATCCTTCGGATGCCCGATGGGTGGCCTTTGACTTCTGCTGTGGGTTCATTCTCACCTTGCGGCTGAACGATCAGAGGCTGTGTCCGTTACCGCCGAAGATTGCCTGGACTGCCTGCCAAAGCATCAAGGCGCTGTTGCTTTTCCCCAGGGCGGGGCGCGTCGACCTTGGTTGCTGTCGCTCGATATCTCGGTTTCAGGGTGCGCAGGGTTGGAAGCACCACAATGCAGGCCCCTCCCATCAACAGCCAGAGCACCAGGCCGTTGTTCTGAAGGTCCAACAAGGTTCCTCCAGCGAGGGGCGCCACGATGGCACTGACCGCGAAGCACTGGGAAAACAGCGCCATCGCTAGGCCCCGATGTTCTGGGGGGGTCTCTTCGATGACGGCTTCTGTGGCTGTGGGAAGGAATGCGGCCTGGGCGAACGCCATCGGCAGCAGGGCTGCCAGCACAAGGGCTGTTCCGTTTTCGAACAGGGTTGAAAGTGCGATTAAGCCGCAGCCAACACTGAATCCTGCGAGGCTGAGGCCGAGCCCGAAGGCAACGCTGCGCTCGGCAAGCCAACGGCCCACCGGCCACTGAAGGCTCACCAGCAGGGTCAATTGCAGGGCGATCAGCGCACTGCTGTGGCTTTCGCTCAGAGCCGGTCGCAACAGCCCCCCGCGCACTAGATCTAGGGGAAGAACACTCTGCTGAAGAGCCAGGATTCCTGTTGCAACCACGCTGATGACCAGCACGGGCATCAGGGGCAGCAACCAAGGCAGACGGGAGGTTGGCAGTCGAACTCCATGGTCTCGACCGTTGCCGCTGAGCTCGCGATAAGGGGGGCCGTCCTGGAGTGGATAAAGGCAGATGAGGACCAGCACTGTTCCCATGCACACCGCCTCAACGGTGTACACCGTTCGCAGGATGTCCAGAGTTGCGGCCATGGTTCCGATCAGCGTTCCGATGCCAATCCCGAGAGCATCTGCACTGCGCACTAGGGCGTACCCCCGGCCTGACGGGATGCTGCCGCAACTCAAGGGAACAGCCAATTCGATGGCGGGCCAGTACAGACCAGCCGCACAGCCCAGAAGGAGTTGTCCGATGAGGTAACTGCTGTAGTTGCTCGCTTGCAGCAGGATCAGATCGGCAGCAATCGCCAACAGTGTTGTGGCCCTGACGGGCCATGAGCAACGGACGCCTCGATCGAGCAGTGCGCCACTCAGAAGACGCACCACCGTGCCGATCAGGGCTGAAACGGCCAAGCCGCTGCCAACCTCTCGGGCCGAGAAGTCGATCGCATGGAAGATCAGCGGTGTCATGAACATCACTCCGCCCGCACCGATGGAGGCCAGGAACCTCAGACGGGTGACATTTCTCAGAGGTGATGGAAACTGGTTCCACCACCGCAGAGGGTCAGGCGTTGCTGCGCGGACGCTTAACAGGACGATGCATCGCGATGGGCTTGATGGGCAGTCTGCTGCTCAGCACGTGTGGAACGTGGCCTGTTCGCTCCACAGAGCGTCTGGAGGTCAAGATCGATGGCGTCGTCTTACCGGTTTCGGTTGAGGAACTCGGTGCCTTTGTCCGGTCTCCGCAGGGTGATCCATCGCAGCTCTCGCGATCGGAGCTGTCCACCTGGATGAGCCTTCTCGCGCCCGAAAGCAAAGAGGGATTGATCCGTCTGCTGAAGGCTCCCGTTCTTTCCAGGCGCAGCCTTGGGCGTCAGCTGCTCAGCAGCTGGGGGGCTGGCCCACTTCTGGATGCGCTGGGGGAATTGATTCGGGTGGAAGACGGAGGCCGTATCAACCGTTCTCTGGTCCTGTCCACGCTTGAACAGTTGCTTGAAGGGCAGGAAACAGTTTCGACACTGGATGTGCTTGAAGCGTTGCCAGCACAGCATCTGCGTCTTGATCTTGATGCCCTGGTGGGTGCCGCCAATCGCTGGAGGCTGGAATTACAGCGTCATCAGGGATTGATGCGGGCGTTTGCTCAGAAAGAGGCCCAGGTGCAGTCCCTCCCCCTGGGTGGGCATTCGCGATCTCTGGGAGCGCCCCTTCCGTCAACCCTGGCCGTCGACCATCGTCCGCGTCCGTTGCGTGTGGAACGTTGGATTCCGGAGTCGCCCCGGGACGATCGAACCTGGATTTTGATGATGCCTGGTCTGGGTGGGGACCCAAACCATTTCCACTGGCTCGCGCGCTCGCTGATGAAGGCGGGCTGGCCCGTCGCATTGCTCGAGCATCCCGGCAGTGATGCCGCTGCCGTTCAGGCGTTGCTCGAGGGGCGTCAATCGTTTGACGGCGCCGCGGTGCTCAAGCAGCGGCTGGCTGATCTTTCTGCGGTGCTGGATGCGCAACGTCAAGGTGACTTGAACATCCCCGGGGAGGAGGTTGTGCTGATGGGGCATTCCCTTGGAGCCTTAACAGCTCTTCTGGCCAGTGGCGCAGGCGTGGTGCCCGGGATGGACCAGCGCTGTGAAGGGGCATTGGCTGGCTTGCCTCTCACTAACCTCTCGAAATTGCTCCAGTGCGAATTGGCTGCAGGGCGCGTGCTCGATGGCAACGCGATGGTGCCGCTTCCCCGGGCGGTGGTGGGGGTCAACAGCTTTGGTGGCTTGATCTGGCCGCACGGTTCCAGTCAGGCCTTACCGATTCCCCTGCTTCTGATGGGTGGGACGCTCGATCTGATCACCCCTGCATTGGACGAGCAGGTGGCTCTTTTGGCTGGATTGGCGCAGCATCCCGCCAGCAGGGTGGTGGTGGTTGAGGGGGCCAGTCATTTTTCGCCGATTCGTGTGGATGGCCAGGGGGCGGCCACGGAAGGGGACGATCTCTTCCGTCTTGGCGAGGAGCTGGTGGGGGTCAATCCCCTCAGCGTGCAACGGGTGATTGCCTTTGAAGTGATTCGCTTTCTCAATGCCCTCAGCACCGAGCCATCGCGTCAGGACTCCTTCCACCTAACGGATTCCGCGTCCACGACCCGGTGGCATCGCTTGGATCGTCGCCGGGCCCAGGAGTTAGTGGATCAGTAGCGAACACGTGGATCGAGGGCGGCTACCAACAGGTCAACGGCAACACTTACCAGCACCACCAAGGCGGCGATCACCACCACGATTCCTTGAACGACGGGGTAATCCCTTTGATTGATGGCTTCCTGCAGGCGCAGGGCGATTCCAGGCCAGGAAAAGGTGACTTCAATCAGCAGGGCCCCTCCGATCAGCGAGGCCACGGTGATGCCGGCGATGGTCAGCACCGGCAGCAATGCATTGGGGAGCCCGTGGCGGAGGATGACCTGACGCTCACTTAGGCCTCTGCTGCGAGACGCTTCCACGTAGTCGCTGCGCAGGGTGCGCCGCAGGTTGAGACGCAATGCTGTCGTGAAGGTCCCGCTGAGAAGCAACGCCAGGGTCCCCGCGGGCAAGATCAAGTGACGCACGGTGCCACGGAAAGCGTCCCAGTTGCTCTGGAGCGCGCTGTCCAGTAGAAAAAATCCGCTTCCCTCGGGGGGAAGAAGGCTAGGGGGGAATCGTCCACCCACCGGCAGCCACCCCAGGCTGACGGCAAACACCAATTGCACGAGCATGGCGACCCAGAAGGGCGGCAATGCGTAGGTGCCCAGTCCATAGAGGCGACCGCCCAGATCGAGGCTTCCTTCTGGTAGGGCGATGCCGCTAAAGCCAATGCTCAGCCCGACCAGAGCGGCAACCACCAGAGCGATGACGCTCAGCTCCAGGCTGGCGGGAAGGGTCTTACCGATGATGCTCCTGACCGGTTCCTGGTTGATCAGTGCCTGCCCGAGATCTCCATGGATTAACCCGTTGAGATAGCTGAGGTACTGATCCAGCAACGACTGATCCAGCCCCAGCCGAGCTCGCATGGCAGCTTTGGCGGCAGCGGGCGCCCGGCTGCCGAGAACCGCATCCACGGGATCCCCCGGTGCGACGCGCAGCAAGAGAAACACCAGGCTGGCGATCAGCCACAACATCAAAGGCGCCAGGGCGAGGCGTGTGGCGCTGTAGCGGGCAAGGTCTCGGGCGCGTCCCATCAGTTGTTTGTTGTTCCGTCCAATCGGCGCTCCAGGTCAGCGAGCATCAACTGACCACTGCCGTCAAATTGTGGAGGCCTGAGGTTCAGTTGGGCCCAGGCCCGGGGGGAATCCAGCCAGACGGGGATGTAGGCCGCACCGTCGGCAGAAAGATGTTCCACGCGATCCAGGGCGTTCCGGCGTTTGTCACCCGCCAGCGTGTCCGATTCCAGGAGGGCGTTCTGCAATCCGGGGGCATTCCAGAAGCTGCCGCTGATCGCAGCTTCCCCATCAACGCAGGTGTCGCCCTTCTCCGATGTGCAACTCAACAGTGGCGTCAGGTAAGCCTCCGGATCGGGGTAGCTGCCGCGCCAATCCAGCATCACGGCTTTGAAGGCACCCTCCCCGAGCTGGCGGTAGATCGTCGTGGACTCGACGCCATCAAGATCCAACACCAGGCAGTCGGAGAGGTCCCGTTGCACCTGGGACTGCCAGGTGAGGGCCAGCAGTTTGTCGGCGGGCACATTGGAACGAAAGGTGAGCGGAAAGCGCAGTGGGCTGCCGTTGCAGTAGCCAGCAGCCTTGAGCAGCTCGCGGGCTTGGTCGGGATTGTGTTGCGGCCATGAGGCCAAAGCTCCGCCGGGAAGGCTGGGGGGCACCAGTGCCCGCAGGGGACGACGGAGCCCGTAGCTCACCCGTTCACTGATCTCCTTGCGGTTGAGACTCACGGCCAGGGCCCGTCTGAGGTTGGGGTCCTGGAAGGGCTCTTGGTTGCTCAGAAGGGTGATGTAGCCGATCTCCATCGCCGGACCAACGGATTCCTGCAGAACTCCTGCGATCGCCCGTTCATGCAGGGCATGGCGCTGGTCCTCGTCGATGGAAGCGGAGAGCAGAAGATCCACCTCGCCACTGCGCAAAGCCCCGTACAGCGCCGTGGAGTTGCTCAGCGTGATCAGATCGAGACCTTTGTTGCGCGTTGCTTCACCCCAATACTGGGCAAAGGGCTCCAGCCGTTGCTGATGTTCGCTGAAACGGGTGAGCTTGTAAGGGCCTGTTCCGACAAAGCGGTCGTGCAGAAAACGGTCCTGGTAGCTGCTGTAGGCCGTCGGTGAAACCGGGGTGAGGTTGATCGACGTCAGCAATCCCTGCAGTGAGGTGGATGGGCGACTGAGGCGCAGACGCAGGGTGTGCGTATCGGCTTCCTCCACCGATGCGATGCGATCGCCCACCACATAACTGAGGGTTCCGATGTTGAGGAATCGCCGCAGGCTGAAGACCATGGCTGCGGCGTTGAAAGGGGTTCCGTCGTGGAAGCGCACATCGGTGCGCAGCGGAATCGTGACGGTGCGACCGCCATCACTCAGGACTGGAGCCGCTGCCGCCAGCCGGGGTTCCAGTGATCCGTCACGCTTGAGGCGATAAAGCGGATCCCCCAGGGCGCTGAGCAGTTGCGTGGTGCTCAGGGTGCTGGCCTGGGCTGGATCCAGAGAACTGATCCGCCCTGCGGACGCCACAGTGATGCGGCTGGTGGGGGGGGGAGCCTGACACCCCATCTGGGTGAAGGCCAGGCCAAGGGCCATAAGCACGCCACCGCACGTCCATCTCGTGGGGCGATTGGTGCGCTTCAAAGGCCTCAGACGTCGAAAAGTTCGGCCTATTCAACAGTGAGTTAGCCGACCTGGCGAATTCTCTCGAGAGAGATTTCGAACACTGGTGAGCCTTCGCTCCTCTGCAGAGGCCAACGGCGGACCCAGCAGCGGTCGTGTTCGCCATCCACACCGATCACTTGATAGGTGTCGTCGTCACTGTCCAGGTTGACGCAGTCCCCTTGGTGCACAGTCATCGGGTTGACTCCCTCCTGCAGGGAGCAGCCTTGACCCGGAAACAAACGGATGAGGTTCTGCATGAACCGTTTCGTGCACAAATCCGAGAATTCAGATCTGTGCTGTGAAAGTTCTTGACATTCTGACGCACGCCCGGGCTCTTCGGCCAGTGCGGGGGAGCTCCCTAGAGGCAGCCGAGGTGAGCTGCCAGGCCCGATACCTCAGGCAGGGCCTGGATCGCTTCGAGGGCCTCATTCATTTGCCGTTGGCTCACTTCATGCGTGATCACCACAATTTCGGCTCCCGCGTCACTGGCATTGAACTGCACGATTGACTGGATCGAAACGTTGCGTTCTCCGAAGCAGCCTCCAACGTTGCCGATCACGCCAGGCGCATCCTTTGTTTTAAAACGCACATAGTGCCGTTGGCGAATGTCGCCCGAATCGGCCAGGGCGCAAGGGCGCCAGCTGCCCGCAGCCAAAAGTGGATCCACCTTCCCGGGGCCGTCGCTGGCCTGACGGATGCCGGCGATGTTGAGAATGTCGGCAACCACCGCAGAAGCCGTTGGGCCGGCCCCCGCTCCAGGGCCGTAGAACATCACCCGCCCGATCGGGTCGCCCTCCACCAGGATGGCGTTGTTCACTCCGTTCACGCCTGCCAGTGGATGGTCCATGGGAACCAGAGTCGGCTGCACGCGCAGGGAGAGCGGCAGGGGATCGCCACTCACCGCCATGCGCTCAGCCACCGCCAGCAGCTTCACGCCATAGCCAAGTTGGTTGGCGTAATCCACATCCACACCCTGGAGGCCACTGATGCCTTCGGTGGGAACTGCGGCGCGGTCCACACTGCCGCCGAAGGCCAGGGTGGCCAAGATTGCAATCTTGTCGGCCGCATCGAGGCCATCCACATCCGCTGCCGGATCGGCTTCGGCGTAACCCAGCTCTTGGGCATCCTTGAGCACGGCGTCATAGGCGGCCCCTTCCTCAGCCATGCGGGTGAGGATGTAGTTGGTGGTGCCGTTGATGATGCCGCTGACACGGTTGATGCGGTTGCCTCCCAAGGACTGCTTCAGGGGCTCAATGATGGGAATTCCGCCACCCACGGCGGCTTCGATCAGCACGTACACCCCGGCGGCGGCCGCGGCTTCGGTGATTTCCTGGCCGTGGCGTGCGATCACAGCTTTGTTGGCTGTCACCACGGATTTGCCGGCTGCGATCGCCTGGAGAATCAGGCTGCGGGCCGGTTCCAAACCACCGATCACCTCCACCACAACATCCACCGCCGGGTCTTGAATCACCGCCGATGGATCGGTTGTCAGCAGGCTCGCGTCCAGGGCCACGGGGCGGGGCCGGTTTAAGTCGCGGACGGCAACCCGGATTAACTCAAGTTCACCCACCAGCGGGTGGCGCTCGTCGGGATTCTGGAGGATCGATGCCACTCCACCGCCAACTGTGCCCAGCCCCAGCAGACCCACGCCGACCTTTGCTGCCATTCCCTGAGACCCGTTTGGAACGATTTCGAGCGACTCTATGTAGTGACGTGTTCCGGTTTCAGTTCTCCAACTGCCGGGCCTGGTCCTTCATGGCCAGAAGAATGTTGAGGAAGCCATTGGCGCGCGAGGGCGTCAGGCTGGCCTGCAACCCAGTTGCGGCAATGAAGGCTGGGTCCACCGCTTGAACTTGGCTCGGGGTCAGCCCATCCAGACCCTGGATCAACAAGGCCAGAAGCCCCTTGGTGATCAGAGCATCAGAGTCTCCCCGCCAGCGCATCAGCCCGTCATCCAGGGCGCCCCGTACAAAAACCTGAGACACACACCCCTTCACTTTGATGTCTTCGGTCTGCTCCTCTGCCGGCATGGGAGCGAGCTTTTTGGCCAGCCAAAGCACGTATTCGTAGCGGCGCTTTGGATCGGCGGTGCCGCCCAATCGCTCCACCATCCGGTCGAGGGCATCACTGCCGGTGCTGGTGGCCATGACGGGCTCAGTCGTTTCGACGACGCACGCTAACCAGTAGCCCCACCAACACCAGGCTGAAGGGGAGCATGACCACCTCGTTCAGATTCACGGCGCCATCGTGAACCGGCAGTTCCAGGTAGTCACGATGGCCTGGACCGCCGTCCACCTGGAGATCGACGGTGCCGTTGCCCACCGTGCTGAAGTCGAGGCTGAGGCGTCCGTCGGCATTGGTGCGGCCCAGTTCCTGACCAGGGGTGCCATCGGCATTGAGCAAGCGCACCACGGCACCTTGGGTGGGTTCCCCGTTGGAAAAGCTGCTGCTCAGTTGCAGATCGCCATCGAGGTAATGCAGAGCACTTTCGATTTGGTGGGCCTTGGCGGGAGCCAAAGCTGTGCTGTGCAGAACCGAGCTGAGCAAAAGCAGTGGAGCCAGCAGACGCAGCATGGAGGCACGATCAATGACGTCCATTATGCGGCGACTCAGGTCGGCCGACCAGCTCCCTGTTCCGTGATCCAACCTGCGAAGGGAACATCCCAGGGATCTCGGGGCAGCGGATCGGTGACCATGCAGGTGAAGGGCAGCACCACCCAGGCCGGTACGGCGGCCCAAGCGGGATCAGCCCTGAGACGGTCGTAATAACCACCGCCGTAGCCCAGGCGGATTCCATGGCGGTCTATCGCTAGCGCTGGCACCAGAAGCAGCGCCAATTGATCGGGTCGGAGAGCTTCTCCCTCGGCGGGAGCAGGAATACCGCAGCCATCGGGCTGAAGAGGTTCTTGGGTCCAGCTTCGATACGTGAGTCTTCCTCCGCCATCGGCGACCGGTAAGGCCAGTGGAGGATGGAGAACATCACGCAACGGACGTAAATCCGCCTCACCAGACAGGGGCCAGTAGATCCCCACATGGCGGTTGCCGCCGCTTGACCCGTTCACCAGATCCACTACCGCCTCTTGGATGGCTCGGGTGGCAGCTTCTCCCAGATGGCGTTGCGTTCTGAAGTGATGGCGCAGCGTCTGCTTGATGCTCATCGCTGAAGCCAAGCTGTTAGAGCAACCGCCAAGGCATCGGCCGCATCATCTGGCCTTGGTGGTTCATCGAGATTCAACTCCCGCATCACCGCCTCCAGCACTTCATCTTTCTCGGCATGCCCGAACCCCGCCACGGCGAGTTTGATCTGCATTGGGGGGAATTCCACCATCGGGATCTTGAAGCGGGCCAGCGTCATGACCACCACGCCGCGCGCTTGAACCACGTTGATGGTGTTGCTCGATCGGTAGAAGAAAAACTTCTCCACGGCGGCCAGTTCGGGCCGCCAGATCCGGATGAGCTGGCGCAGGTCGCCAGCGATCTCGACCATGCGGTCACCATCAGAGCGACCCGAATCGGTCTGGATGATGCCGCAGTCGAGCATCCGTTGGCATCCGTCGTGGATGTCGATCACCCCGTAGCCCACCCGGGCGAGGCCCGGGTCGATGCCGAGGATGCGCATGGGCTGATTGTGGTGTGATCAGGCGGCGAGGGCCAGTTCGAAATCAGCGCGATCGCTGCTCTCGCTGCGTTCAAACACCTTGCAAAACACTTTCACGACACGGTCGCCGGAATCCACCTGTTCGAGGGGGTCTTTGCGCAGGCGGTGTCGCAGGCAGCAGGAGGCCACGCGCGCCACGTCGTCTTCGCTCACTTCCGTGCGCCCCTCGAAGGCGGCCAGAGCCCGAGCGGCACGGTTGGTAACGATGTCACCCCGCAGGCCATCCACATCCAGCTCACCGCAGACGGCGGAAATGCGCAGGCGAAGATCGTCGTCGATGGTCACTTGGTCCAGGCGCTGCTGGGCCTCTACCACGCGTTGTTGTAGGGCATCCTGATTTCCCTCCACAGCGGTGCTGAAGCCATCGGGGTCGCTATCAAATGCGGTGCGTTGGTCCACCACCTGCACCCGCAGCTCTGGATCGCGCACGGTGCGCACCTCAACGCTCATCCCGAAGCGATCGAGCAGCTGGGGCCGTAGTTCTCCTTCCTCCGGGTTGCCGGAGCCGATCAACACGAATCGAGCGGGGTGGCGCACGGACACCCCTTCCCGTTCCACGGTGTTCCAGCCGGAGGCGGCGGAGTCGAGCAGAACGTCGACAAGGTGATCGTCGAGCAGGTTCACCTCATCCACATAGAGGAGGCCACGGTTGGCCTTGGCCAGCAGACCGGGCTCAAAGGCACGCACGCCTTCACTCAGGGCTTTTTCGATGTCGATCGTGCCGCAAAGACGGTCTTCCGTTGCACCCAGGGGGAGGTCCACCATCGGAACCTGACGCGGCTCGGTGCTGAGGGCTTCCCCCTGCGACATCCGCTCGCGCACCTCACTGCTCTGCAGGTCTGGATCAGTGGACGAACTGTTGTAAGGGTCACCAGCCACCACCTCGATGTCGGGCAACAGGTCCGCCAGGGCACGAATCGTTGTCGATTTGCCGGTGCCGCGGTCTCCCATGATCATCACGCCGCCGATGCGGGGATCAATCACGTTGAGAAGCAGTGCAAGCTTCATCTCCTCCTGACCGATCACCGCAGTGAAGGGGAAAACCCTGCGCTTCCGGGGTGCAGTCACGAGCAAATCTCTAGGCGTGCTCAGGATTGTTTCACAGGCTGCACGGTGAGGACCTGCGGTGGTGTGGCATCAGCTGGATAAACCAGGCGAATGCGCACTAGCTTCTCCTCCCCTGGCTTGAGCATCAGCTGTCCCAGGGACGGACCCTGCTGCCCCTGGCGCAACACCAGGTGCTGGGTCTGGCGTCCCTTGGGAGCACCCTCAGGATCCTGCAGACCCGTGGTCTGGATAGGGCCTCGGAACATGACTGGTCCGTTGAGGTCATCGCGGAAGCGAAGGAAAGAGGTTTGGCTGTTGCCTTTGAGTGGAGAATCCAGTGACAGCTGCAGTGTCAAAGAGGCTGAACCGGTGTTCTTCAGCGGGAGGGTGAGGTCGTATTCCACCCCGTAGTTGCCATGGGCGGCCCAGGCTGTTCCCGGATAAAAGCTCCTGAGTTCCGCGGTCTGCACCTGCTTGGTGGCGAGGGTTCCGCGCTCCAAACTGCTGATCGGCCATGAGATGGGTTCCTTCGGTGCGGCCAGAACAGGGCTCCCCGGGTCGGTGATGCGTCCCCTCCAGCTGCTGCCGATCTGAACACCGCTCACTCGGGAGTAGATGATCTTGCCCTTGCTGCCCCGTGGGGTGGGTTGATGCTCCTTGCTGCTCATGCGCTGGGCCTTCAGCAGCTGCAGCCAGTGTTGATCGTCTGGAGCCTGTCCATCGTTGCCATGGGCAGCCAGGGTGGCGATCGCAACGGGGCCGGAGCTTTGAAAGCGCAGTTGAAGGTTGCGGCCGTTCAGTAGTGGGTCGAGACCTGCCACGGGAATGGGCAAAAGCACGATCCGTGTGGGTAAGCCTGGCGGGAGGGTCCAGCGTCGGTTGGCCAGTTCCGGCGCACGGCGACCGGCCAACAGATCGCCGGCCACACGGCTGCCTGGGCCTGCTGCCACAACCTCGGTGGTCTCCCGCATCAGGCTCGGCAAGGGCAGGAAGGGGGCCTGGGTCTGGCCGGGTTCTGTCGCCTGTGAGAGCGAGGTGCTGCCCGAGAGCAGTTGCAGGGTCACCGGAGCGTCCCCCAGGGGTGCCGCCAGCACCGCCAGCCACAGGGTCGATGTGGGGCTTCCCTCCGCATCACCGGCATACACGTGGTGGCTGAACAGGTCAAAGCGACCGTTCAACACAACGGGAACCGATGCCTCCTTGCCGTCCGGAAAGGTCGAGATCAGGATGCCGTCGTCCTGAATCAGTTCGGGGTTGTTGTCGTTCACCATCAACACGCTGTCGAGGCCTCCCGGTAAGGGGCGAACGCTTTGTTGACGCTCAAATACCTCAGCGGAGACGGGCATCGCCGCAACACACACACACGTTGCGGACAACAGAGTGGCGAGCTTCATGGCTTTGGAGGGGCGGGGATGGGTTTCAGGTGCGGTGCCATGGCGGCGGACAGCTGACGGATCAGTTCCGTGGATCTGGGGTCGTTGAAGGGGCCTTTCACTAAAAATCCCGCCACAGCGCGTCTGCCGTCCGGGAGTTCGATCAGGCCGGCATCGGCGTAAGCAAGACCGATGTCACCGGTTTTGTTGTAGACGCGGTAGCCCTTACGGGCCAGGCTGTCGTCAGGTGCGCCCTGAGCTCCACCCAAGCCGCGCATCAAGCCCGTGGGGAGAAGGGTGTTGGTGACCGACGTCCCCATGACCTCGCGAAACAGATCCCGACTTCGGGGACCCAGAACCTCGCCGCTATCCACCAAAGCGATGGCACGGCTGAGATCCCGTGCACTCGTGGTGTTGGTTCCATCGAGATCCGGCAGCCAGTTGTTCACCACGGTGGCTGGGAGATCCAGCACCTGAAAGCGGGCATTGATCTGCTCCATTCCCCCTGCCCTGGCAATCATCAGGTTGGTGGCGGAGTTATCGCTCACGCGGATCATTTCTGTGGCGACCTCATAGGTGGGGAAGCGGCTGCCCAGCGGCCGAGAGGCCATCCATCCGGCGCCGCCTCCCACCAGCTCTTGGGTCAAGGTGAGGGGTTCATTCCACTGAAGCGTTCCTTGATCAAGCAGTTCCAGCACTGCAAGAAGGATCGGTGTCTTGATCGAACTGGCAGCAGGCATCGGGCGCTCCGCATGCATGGCTGCAAAGCGTCCGTCGTCCAGGATCAACAGGTAGGCACTGGCTTGTAGATCGCTCTGTTGTGCGGCCAGTTCCGTCCAGCGATTGGACAGGGCCTTGATTTCCACCGTTGGGGCAAATCGTGCCTGTTGAAGACCCTTCGCTGCTGCTGACGCATCCTGCTCGACCTTCGTCGACTCATCAGCGGGTTGTGGCTCAACGGCCTCGCCAAGCAGCGTGGTGATCACCGCTTGATCGGCAAGCCAGCTTGGCAGTGGAAACTCCTGCTTCTGAACGCGCGGTGCCAGGAGTCGGAGGCCTGTGCCCGTGAGCAGTCCAAGCCCCACTCCCATCAACACAAGACGCAGGATGAGACGGACCGGTCCTCCCCAACCTGCGGCGCGTCGTGACGAACGACTGTTGGCCAACCTTTCAGCCGTAATTGTTCGGCAGAGGTTAGGGGCGCTCGGCGCGGATGGCCCAGCGCAGTTGGCGCACCATTCCTCGCAGCAGAGCAACTTCCTCCGCGCGCACCGTTGCGCGTTGCAGCAGATCGCTCACTTTGGCCATGCGAGCTGAGGCGGTGTGCTCCAGCAGAAAACCTGCCTCCAGTAGGAGGTCTGTTGCATCGTCCAGGAACGCTGACAGAGCTTTCGCGGCTGCCGGGTCCGGCGACGGGGGGTCGATGCTGCAGGTTTCTGTTCCTCCCTGATTGAGACGGGCCAACTCGTGCAGAACCACAGCCACGGCATGGGACAGATTCAGGGAGGGATACGCCGCATCGCTCTGCAAACACAAAATTCTTTGGCAGAGCCTTAGCTCACTGTTGCTGAGGCCGCGGTCCTCGCGCCCGAAGACAAGGGCCACGGGGGCAGTCGTGCTGGACGCGCTGTCATCGCTGGCCAGCAACCAGCCCAGGGCCTGCTCCGGAGCCTGCAGGGGAATCTCTCCATGGTCCAGTCGTCCGCAACTTCCCACAGTGCGTCGGCAGTCGTTGATGGCTGTCAGCAGGTCGGGAACCACCACGGCTGCACGAAGCAGTGATTGCCCGTGAACAGCCATCTGCATGGCCTGCTCGCAGAGATGGTCACATCGGGGGGCAACCAGCCGCAGTTCGCTCACACCGAAATTGGCGCAGAGCCTGGCCACACTTCCGATGTTCAGGGGGCCGGCCGGTTCGACCAGTACAACGACGGCATTCAAGGCAGCGGCTCAGCTGAGTGTGCGCAGGTAGGCCAGGAGGTCGGCCATCGATTGCGGCTCCATCTCAAAACTCGGCATGGGTGGTGTTTCGCCGCTGATGATTTGGTGAACCAGGGCTGGGTCTTTCAGCTGATTGCTGACGCCCTGCAGTGAAGGTCCGACCAATCCTTGGCCGGCAAGTCCGTGGCAGCCGGCGCAGTTGATGCGGAACAGCTGTCCGCCGTGGTCGACGGCACCTTGCAGTTCAAGGCTTGCCTTGATGTAGGGATCCTGTTGGGCGCTTCCGAGAACCCAGAGCACCAGCACGACACAAGCTGTCGCAGCCGACACCACAAGGGCGGCGATCAGGCCGCGACCTCGATCGCTTGGATCAGCTGATGCTGATTCGGCCGCAATTCGTGACGGCTGGACCACAGACCTGGAGTTCCAATGAGAGAATTCTGCTCAATTCTGATAGCTGACGCGACGCCATGATCGAACCTCTGCTCTGCGGCATCGTTCTTGGTCTGATTCCCGTCACTCTGATGGGGCTGTTTGTGGCGGCATGGAACCAGTACCGCCGCGGCGGCAGTGCTCTGGGGGGCTGAGCAGCAGCACACTGCTGATGCCGTAACGGCGTTGATCCAGAACAGGCCAGCCTGAGCCCGGTACGGGATTCAGGTTCGACCTGTATTCGCACACCACCAGAGAATCCTGGTGAATCCAATTCCCTTGAGCAAGTGCATCAAGGCCAGGTTCGTAGAGGCCTTGGTCGTAGGGAGGATCGAAGTAGACGATATCGAAGGGGTCTTCCCTCCATCCCCTGCGTAGCCAGCCGATCAGTTCTCGACGTTCTGTGCGGATCTCCGGAGTCGGTGAACGACCCATTGCGACAGTGCTGAGGTTGGCACGACTGGTGCGGATGCAGTGCGGATCCTGGTCCACTGCTACCACGCAGAGTGCACCCCGTTGCAGAGCCTCACAGCCCATCACCCCACTGCCGCTGCATAGGTCCAGCCATCGGCAGTCGTGCAAGCGCGGCGCGAGGATATTCATCACGGCTTCTCGGACCCTTGAGGTTGTGGGACGCGCGGAGCGTCCTCCAGGGCTCAGCAAACGTCGACCACCGCTGAGGCGAAGTTGCCCTCCACCGCTCATTGGATGGGCTCGGCCCCGCGCTGCAGCCAGGCCAACCAGCGTCGCAGCATTTGTTCTCCGGCATCGGACGACTTCTCCGGATGGAACTGGCAGGCTCCGAGTCGGCCTCTCCAGACCATGGCAGTCACCTCTTGATCGCCGAAGGCTGCCGTGGCTCTCAAGTCATTGCGGTCGCTAGGAACTGCGGCGTAGCTGTGAACGAAATACACCCATTGAGAAGTGGTGTCGGCATCGAGCAGTGGGCAGTTGCCGCGATGCTTCAGTGGGGCCCAACCCATGTGGGGGATGCGTTCGCCGCGGCCTTCCGGGAGGCGTTTCACACGTCCACTGAGCAGTCCGAGGCCAGGATCACGTCCTTCATCACTGTGTTCGAACAGCAGCTGAAGGCCGAGACAGATCCCGAGCAACGGTCGATTGTCCTCGCCCCAGCTCATCAGATGAGGCACGAGCCCTGTGGCCCTGAGGTTGGCCATGGCGGGGTCAAAAGCTCCGACCCCAGGAAGGATCAGAGCGTCAATGCCATCCAGCTGATCAGCGCTTTTGATCAGCCTGCAGCGTTCACCCAAACGTAGAAGGCAAGTCTCCACTGAGTGGAGATTGCCCATGCCGTAGTCGATTAACCCGAGGTTCAGACTCAACCGATCTCTCCGAGTGGGAGAAGGATTCAGAGGTATTTGGAGATGGTGCCCGACAGGGTCGCCTTGGGAACAGCACCCACCACCGTGTCGACCTTCTGACCGCCCTTGAACACCATCAAGGTTGGAATGCTGCGGATTCCGTACTGGCTGGCGACGTTGGGGTTTTCGTCAGTGTTGAGTTTGAAGACCTTGATCTGTCCGTCGAATTCCTTGGCGATTTCTTCGACGATGGGAGCCACCATTCGGCAGGGTCCACACCAGGGTGCCCAGAAATCCACAAGAACCGGCACGTCGCTCTGGAGAACGTCCTGCTCGAAGGACGCATCGGTAACGGCAGCGGCGCTGGACATATGAGCAGGAAGATTTAGAGAGAATTTAGCAACCGTTTCGAGCGAAAACATGGCCCTTCCCTGTCAAGAAGGGAACTTGTGACAGACGCTCTCCAACAAGAGTGAAAGCCCGATCGCGCCGGGCCGGGGGGTGTGAGGAGTGTGTGGGCCTAAACCCGCACACACCTCAGCCTAGCTCTGCTCTATTTGCCCATCCCCAGGTGCTGGGCCTTTTGGTAAACCTTCCCTTCCGTCAGCAATGACGGGGCGACGACGACCTCGACCTGCTGCATTTCTTCGATGGTCCGGGCGCCGAGGGTCCCCATCGATGTTTTCAGGCACCCCAGCAAGTTGTGTGTTCCATCGTCCAACTTTGCCGGGCCGCGGAGAATGCGCTCGATGCTTCCGGTGCTTCCCACGTTGATGCGGGTGCCGCGCGGCAGCACTGGACTTGGCGTTGCCATGCCCCAGTGGAAGCCCCGGCCGGGAGCTTCGTCCGCGCGGGCAATGGGCGATCCAATCATCACCGCGTCTGCTCCGCAGGCGATGCATTTGCAGATGTCACCACCGGTCACGATGCCACCGTCAGCAACGATCGGGACGTAGCGACCGGTTTCTTTCTCGTAGTCGGCCCTCGCAGCTGCGCAGTCTGCAACAGCTGTGGCCTGGGGAATCCCGACACCGAGAACGCCCCGTGAGGTGCAAGCGGCCCCCGGTCCTATTCCCACCATCACTCCCGCCGCACCAGCACGCATCAGTTGCATGGCCACGTCGTAGGTCACGCAGTTCCCGATGACCACGGGGACACCCATGTCGCGACAGAGGGCTTCGAGATCGAGGGTCTCCTGTCCTTCAGGGCCGATGTGATCGGTCGATACCACGGTGGCCTGTACAAAAAAGAGATCCGCTCCGGCTTCGGCGATGGCCTTGCCGAAACGCAGGGCTGCTACGGGAGTCCCGCTTACTGCGGCGATGCCTCCCTGGGCCTTGATGGCTTGGATGCGTTTGCGGATCAGCGCTTCTTGAACCGGTTGGCTGTAGATCTCCTGCATCAGCGGGACGAACTCGTCTTTGCCGACGGCTGCGATGCGGTCCAGAACTTGGTTGGGATCCTCGTATCGGGTCTGCACACCCTCCAGATTGAGAACGCCAAGGGCCCCAAGCTGCGACAGACGGACGGCCATGTCGACATCAACCACGCCGTCCATGGCGCTGGCGATGATGGGGATGTCCCGCTCGATGCCCCCAAGTTTCCAACGGGTGTTGGTCACCTCGGGGTCAACCGTGCGACCCCCAGGCACCAGAGCGATTTCATCGATTCCGTAGGCCCGGCGAACGGTCTTTGAGCGTCCGAGCTGAATGTCCACCGCGCGACTTAATGAAGTCTGATCAAGCTACCAATCGGGATGATCGCTTCAGCTTGATCGGCCCGTAATACGGCTCCAGGTTGACCGGGTGGCCGTGATGAATTTGTCCCGGTCGCTGTTCCTGATCAAGTTGCGAACAGCAAAATTCATCAACCAGATCAGGCCGGCGAGCTCAAGAAGGCCTGGAGCCAGAGGAAGGCTGTCAATGGTGTTGAGCACACCGGAGTACACCTTCGCCACCAGGGCGAAGGCAATCAAGCCTCCAATCACCCGCAGCGGTAGCTGGGCTTTGGTCCAGAGCTGAGCAAGATCGTTCTGCTCCACCCAAGCCTTGGCCTTGCCCACCAGCAGCTCCCATTCACCTCCGTCTTGATCTGAGTCGTCCTGATCTGAAGCGTCCTGCGCAGGGATGGAGACGGTGGACGCGATCACTGGGTCCGGCGTAGGTGCGGGGGTTGGTGCCGGTGCTGGCGTCGGTGCAGGGGTTGGTGCTGGCTCCGGTGTGGGCAGGGGCGCAGGGGTTGGTGTGGGGTCGCTGCCTGTGGTTTCGGCTTCAGGGCGAGGCTCGTCGACAGGACCCATCACGTCAGTGCAAAGCGGTAGGGACTTTATCCGGATTTTTCTGGTTGGTTCCACTGTCCGAGATAGACTGTTAAAGGACGTCTGATGCACGTATGACGGATTCTGTGGGGCCTGTCGGCGGCGGTCCTGGCGGTTCCGACGATCGGATTATTCAGACGGACTTACGCAACGAGATGTCGCGCTCCTATTTGGAGTACGCGATGAGTGTGATCGTGGGTCGGGCCTTGCCCGACGCCCGCGATGGCCTCAAGCCCGTGCATCGCCGGATCCTTTATGCGATGTACGAGCTGGGCCTCACCAGCGACAGGCCCTATCGCAAATGCGCCCGTGTGGTGGGCGAAGTGCTTGGTAAATACCATCCCCACGGCGACACCGCTGTGTACGACGCCCTGGTGCGCATGGCCCAGGACTTCTCCATGTCTATGCCCCTCATTGATGGGCATGGCAATTTCGGCTCCGTGGACAACGATCCACCGGCAGCCATGCGGTACACCGAATCGCGGTTGCGGGCGCTCACCACCGACAGCCTGCTGGAGGACATCGAGGCGGAGACGGTTGATTTCGCCGACAACTTCGATGGATCCCAGCAGGAGCCCACGGTGCTGCCGGCCCGGATCCCGCAGCTGCTGCTGAATGGTTCGGCAGGAATCGCGGTGGGGATGGCCACCAACATTCCGCCCCACAACCTCAATGAGCTGATTGACGGGTTGCTGGCGTTGATCGCCAATCCCGACATCACGGATCAGGAGTTAATCCAGCTGATCCCCGGCCCCGATTTCCCCACCGGCGGTCAGATCCTGGGGCGTGAAGGCATCCGCGAGACCTACCTGGGTGGCCGCGGCTCGGTGACGATGCGCGGGGTTGCCAACATTGAAACGCTTGAGGTGCCGGGACGCCCCGATCGCGATGCCGTGATCATCACTGAGTTGCCGTATCAGACCAACAAAGCGGCGCTGATCGAGCGCATCGCCGAGCTGGTCAACGACAAGAAGCTCGAGGGCATCTCCGACATCCGCGATGAGAGCGACCGCGATGGCATGCGGATCGTGGTGGAACTGCGCCGTGACGCCTACCCGCAGGTGGTGCTGAACAACCTGTTCAAGCTCACCCCGCTGCAGAGCAATTTCAGCGCTTACATGCTGGCGTTGGTGAACGGTGAGCCGATCCTGCTCACCCTGCGCAAGATGCTCGAGGTGTTTCTCGACTTCCGGGTCGAGACGATCGAGCGCCGCACCCGCTATCTGCTGCGCAAGGCCGAAGAGCGCGACCACATCCTGCTGGGCCTGCTGCTGGCGCTCGATCAGCTGGATCCGATCATTGCCTTGATCCGGGCCGCTCCCGATACGGCAACTGCACGCCAACAGCTGCAGGAGCGCCATGGCCTCTCCGACGTCCAGGCCGATGCCATCTTGCAGATGCAGCTGCGTCGTCTGACGGCTCTGGAGGCTGACAAGATCCGGCTCGAGCACGAGGATCTTGTCACCAAGATCGCTGATTACAAGGACATCCTTGGCCGGCGTGAGCGGGTGTTCGGGATCATCCAGGACGAGCTCGGTCAGCTGCAGGAGCGCTACCCGACACCACGCCGCACCGAAATCCTCGACCTTGGCGGCGGCCTCTCCGACATCGACCTGATCGCCAATGAGCGTTCGGTGGTGCTGCTCACCGAGACCGGTTATCTCAAGCGGATGCCGGTGAGCGAATTTGAGGCCACCAGTCGCGGCACCCGTGGCAAGGCCGGCACCCGCAGCCAGGGTGAAGATGCGGTGAAGCTGTTCATCAGCTGCAACGACCACGACACCTTGGTGCTGTTTAGCGACCGCGGTGTGTCGTATGCCCTGCCCGCCTACCGCGTGCCCCAGTGCAGCCGCACGGCAAAGGGCACCCCGGTGGTGCAGCTGCTGCCGATTCCCAGGGAGGAGGCGATTACATCGTTGATTCCCGTGTCGGAGTTCAGCGACGACACCGATCTGCTGATGCTCACCACAGGGGGCTTCATCAAGCGCACCAGCCTTTCGGCCTTCAGCAACATCCGCTCCAATGGCCTGATCGCCATCAACCTGGAAGAGGGCGATGCCCTCACCTGGGTGCGCCTGGCGGTGCCCGGCGACAGCGTTTTGATCGGCTCCAAAGCCGGGATGACCATCCACTTCCGCCTCAGCGATGAGGAGCTGCGGCCCCTGGGACGCACAGCACGCGGTGTGCGTTCGATGAATCTGCGGGATGGTGATGCCCTGGTGAGCATGGATGTGCTGCCGGTGGAACTCGCCGATCAGGTGGCCGCCAGCGCAGAGGAAGAGGAGGATTCGGTGAGTGAGGGCCCCTGGGTTCTGGTTGCCTCAGGTTCGGGTCTGGGCAAGCGTGTGCCGGTGACGCAATTCCGTTTGCAGAAGCGTGCCGGTATGGGCCTGCGGGCGATGAAGTTCCGCACCGACGCCGACGAGCTGGTGGGGCTGAGTGTGCTCGGTGCCGGAGAGGAATTGCTGCTGGTGAGCGAGAAGGGGGTGATCGTGCGCACCAGCGCTGATGCCATTCCCCAGCAATCCCGAGCAGCCACGGGTGTTCGTCTCCAAAAGCTGGACAAAGGTGATCGGCTGCTCAAGGTGGTGCTGGTGCCGCCGGAAGCCGACGACGACAGTGAAGTCGACGACAATGCAGATAACGACAACAGCGCTGCCGGTGAGGCTGCACCTGATCAGGACAGCTGACCTTGGCCCAGCCGTTGGATGTGTTGGTGCTGGGGGGCGGACCTGCTGCCCTCTGCATCGCTTCTGAGCTGAACCAACGGGGTGTGGCTGTCGCAGGCGTCGCTCCCGATCCGGTCGACGATCCCTGGCCGAACACCTACGGCATCTGGGCTGATGAACTCAAAGCAGTGGGGCTCGAGCGGCTGTTGGAGCACCGCTGGAGCGACACCGTCAGTTACTTCGGCGCAGGCGGAACAACGGCTCAGGATCAGAGCCATGCCCATGGGATCGACTACGGATTGTTTGATCGTGCCGCGTTGCAGCGCTACTGGCTGGAGCGCGCCGATGGAGTGGTCTGGCATCAAGACATGGCCGAAAGGGTGGAGGTGCGTGGTTCAGCAACAAGCGTGAGCTGTGCGTCGGGAACGACATTGCAGGCGCGGGTGGTGATTGATGCCTCCGGCTCGCGCACACCTCACATTTGTCGTCCCGATCAGGGCCCGGTGGCGGGCCAGGCGGCCTACGGCGTGGTGGGGCGCTTCTCCAAGCATCCGATCGAGCCGGGTCGCTTTGTCTTGATGGACTACCGCTGTGATCACCTCAGTGACGCGCAACGTCATGAGCCACCCACCTTTCTTTACGCCATGGATCTGGGCGATGGGGTGTTCTTTGTCGAAGAAACCTCGCTCGCTTTGGCGCCAGCTGTTCCCTACGAGGTGCTCAAGCAACGGCTCCAGCAGCGCTTGGATCTGCGCGGCGTTGAGATCAATGAGGTGATCCATGAGGAGCTCTGCCTCTTCCCGATGAACCTGCCGCTGCCGGATCGCAACCAACCGGTGCTGGCCTTTGGTGGTGCGGCGAGCATGGTGCATCCCGCCTCGGGCTACATGGTGGGCTCGCTACTGCGGCGGGGACCTGATCTGGCTGAGGCGTTGGCGGTCGCGCTGGCCAATCCAGGTTTGGGATCAGCGGCCTTGGCGCAACGGGGTTGGCAAGCGCTTTGGCCGATCGAGTTGGTGCTGCGCCATCAGCTCTATCAGTTCGGCTTGGGGCGTTTGATGGGCTTCAACGAAACCTTGTTGCGCACCCACTTCGCCACCTTCTTTTCGCTGCCACGGGAGGAGTGGTTTGGTTTTCTCACCAACACACTTCCATTGCCGCGCTTGATGGCAGTGATGCTGCGCTTGTTCGCTCTTTCCCCCTGGGCGTTGCGGCGGGGGTTGGTGCTGGGGGCGGCCCCAGCTCAATCGCCGACCTGGGCCCAGTCCAACGGTTGAATCACCGGGAACAGGCGGTCATCCATCTGCACCTCCTCAAGCCAGCCTTCAGGCAGTTCGGCACTGCCGTCAATCGCCTGCATGAGCTGCCAGAAGCGCCCCAGATGGCGCTGCACCCGTTCCCTCGCAAGTTCGGTGGTGGTGCCGGCCCTGAGGATGAAGCTCCAGTCGGATGATTGCGCCAGCAACAGTTCCCGCGCGGCCTGCTGCAGCCACTGCATGGCCTGCTCACTGCCCACACCGCGGCTGCAGCGCTGCACCATCGCGGCGCTGGCCCGTTCCCACTCGGGGATGATCCAGGCGTTGCTGTCGTTCAGCCAGTAGTCGTGATAGCCGCCTTGCCCCCAGCTGGAGGGGCAGGGATCGCAGAGTTGGAGCTGGCCAGCGCTGTTCAGCACATCGCGCAGCCGGGTGAAGCTCACCCCCTCCTGGGGCGCCTGCTGGAACAGCTGGCTGAGAAAGGCTGGTCCTTCAAACCACCAGTGGCCAAACAGTTCGGCATCGAAGGGGGCCACCAGCAGCGGCGGCACTTCCATGGCACCACTGAGTTGCTCCAGTTGCCGCCGACGTCCCTGCAGGTAATCCGCCGCGTGCTCTTTTACCCGTTCAGCAGCCACTCTCGGTTCATAGGGGCGTTTTCTGTCCAACGGCGCGCTGTGGTCGGTCACCCGATGCAGCTTCAACCCGAGGGGACGCGGCTGGTCGAGCCCGAGGGGCAGGAGGTCCGCCAGGGGGAGGTCCCAGCCAAGATCGCGATGAAACTCCCGGTAGTGGGGATCGCCGGGGTAGCCGTCCTTGGCTGACCACACCGGCAGCGTGGCTTCACTGTCACGCCCGAAGAAGGCCACTCCATTGCGGCTGCAGATCGGCGCGTACACCCCATAGCGGGGTCGGGGCCGGCCATGCAGCAGCCCATGGGCATCCAGTACGGCGTAGCGGAGTCCTGCATCGCGCATCCAGCGGTCTAGCCCTTCGTAGTAGGCGCATTCCGGCAACCAGATCCCCAGAGGCCGTTCCCCCACAAGACGTTGGTGTTCCCGCACCGCGGTACGCAGTTGACCGCGCACCGCTTCCGGGTGATGGCGCAGCAGGGGGAGATAGCCATGGGTTGCGCCGCAAGTGAGCAGATCGACAACCTCTTGGCGCTGCAGGGCTGCGAAGCGCTGGATCAGGTCACCATCGCAGTCTTGCCATGCCCTTTTGTGTCGCTTGATGGCCGCCGCCAGATGCTCGGCACCATCGCGGAGCGCAGGATCCGCCTTGGGGAGCAGAGCGAGTCTGTCGTTCAGCCACTGGGGAAAGCGTTGCTTGAGGTCTTGATCACTCAGCAGCGACAGCAGCGTCGGCGATAAACCGATGGTGAGCTTGGGGTGTTGATTGGGGTCTGAGCTGGCCTCTTCCAGTGCTTCGAGAAGGGGCAAATAGCACTCGATCAGTGCCTGGAAAAACCAGTCCTCTTCAAGAGAGCCCGGTTTTGCCGATCGCACGTAGGGCAGATGGGCATGCAACACCAGGGCGACAGCGCCTTTGGTCACGAACAAGCCCAAACGGTGGCTGAATTTAATCCGATTCCATCTCCATGCCTGAACTAAGATGAGTTAACTCATAGTCATTCCGACTAAGACCTCCACTGGAGCCCCTTCCATGGCCAAGGACCCCGGTCGCGTCCTGATTTTTGACACCACCCTGCGGGATGGTGAGCAGTCTCCGGGGGCAAGCCTCAATCTTGAGGAGAAGCTGGCCATTGCCCAGCAGCTGGCTCGGCTCGGCGTGGATGTGATCGAGGCTGGATTCCCTTTCGCCAGTCCCGGTGATTTTTCCGCTGTCCAGCGGATTGCCCAGCAGGTGGGTGGTGACAACGGTCCGATTATTTGCGGTCTGGCCCGTGCTTCGAGGGCAGACATCAAGGCCTGTGCCGATGCCGTTGCACCGGCGCCGCGTCGCCGGATTCACACCTTTATCGCCACCAGCGACATTCACCTCGAGCACAAGCTGCGCAAAAGCCGTGCTGATGTGCTGGGCATCGTTCCCGAGATGGTGAGCTATGCCCGCTCGCTGGTGGAAGACGTCGAATTCTCCTGTGAGGACGCTGGCCGAAGTGATCCGGAGTTTCTCTACGAAGTGATTGAGGCGGCGATTGCCGCTGGCGCCACCACGATCAACATTCCCGACACTGTCGGCTACACCACGCCGTCGGAGTTCGGGGCTCTGATCGCGGGCATCAATCAGCACGTGCCCAACATCGCTGATGCGGTGATCTCGGTGCATGGCCACAACGATCTCGGCCTGGCGGTGGCGAATTTCCTCGAAGCGGTCAAGAACGGCGCCCGTCAGCTCGAATGCACGATCAATGGCATCGGTGAACGCGCCGGCAATGCATCCCTCGAGGAGTTGGTGATGGCATTGCATGTGCGGCGGCGCTACTACAACCCGTTCTTTGGACGGGATGAGGAAAGTCCCACGCCGCTGACGGCTGTGCGCACCGAAGAGCTGACCAAGACCTCACGGCTGGTCTCGAATCTCACCGGAATGGTTGTTCAGCCCAACAAAGCCATCGTCGGTGCGAACGCCTTCGCCCACGAATCCGGCATTCACCAGGATGGTGTGCTCAAGAACCGGCTGACCTACGAAATCATCGATGCCAAGACCGTGGGGTTGTCTGACAACCGCATCTCCCTCGGCAAGCTCAGTGGTCGCAGTGCCGTCCGCGCCCGTCTGGAGGAACTGGGTTATGACCTCACCCGCGACGATCTCGATGAGGCATTTGCCCGTTTCAAGGAGCTCGCTGATCGCAAGCGCGAGATCACGGACCGTGATTTGGAGGCGATTGTCAGCGAACAGGTGCAGCAGCCTGAAGCCCGCTTCCAGTTGAAACTGGTTCAGGTCAGCTGCGGAAGCAGCCTCCGCCCCACCGCCACCGTCACGCTGTTGGACGAAGAAGGCAGTGAGACAACAGGTTCTGCGGTCGGGACCGGTCCGGTGGATGCCGTGTGTCGTGCCCTGAACGACCTGGCTGGTGTTCCCAATGAGTTGATTGAATTTTCGGTTAAGTCCGTGACGGAGGGCATCGATGCGATGGGCGACGTGACCATTCGTCTGCGCCGCGACGGTGCTTTGTATTCCGGTCACGCTGCCGACACCGATGTCGTG
This sequence comes from Synechococcus sp. PROS-U-1, assembly GCF_014279755.1. NCBI lineage: Bacteria > Bacillati > Cyanobacteriota > Cyanophyceae > Synechococcales > Synechococcaceae > Synechococcus > Synechococcus sp. PROS-U-1. The sequence continues at coordinate 1,792,048 of NZ_CP047951.1, read as the reverse complement.
GTGGCTGCGGCGATGGCCTTCGTCAATGCCCTCAATCGTCTGGTGGCCGGTCAGGAACGTCAGTCATTGCATCCTCAGAAGGATCCTGTTGTTCTGGAGGCCCGACCGACGCTCTAGAGCAGAAGCCATGCGTACCTCCATCGCACGGGCCCTCCAGCTGGTGCTGCTGATCCTTCTGGCTCTTCTGGTGCTCACCCCTCTGCTCTGGTTGGTGAGCACCTCCTTGAAGGGGCCGGCCGAAGATATCTTCAGCAGTCCGCCTGCGTTACTGCCCTCAGCCCCCAGCGTGGATGCCTACATCCGCCTGTTTCAAGACAATCCCCTCACCACCTATCTGTTCAACAGCACCGTTGTGAGTGGGTTGGCTGTGCTGGCCAACCTGTTGTTCTGCTCTCTAGCCGCTTACCCCCTGGCCCGGCTTCGCTTCGCGGGCAGAGGCGTCGTGCTGGCCCTCGTGGTGGCCACGATCCTGATTCCCTTTCAGGTGGTGATGATTCCGCTGTATCTGCTGATGGTTCAGTTGGGGTTGCGCAACACCTTGCTGGCCTTGGTGATCCCGCAGGCGGCCACAGCCTTCGGTCTTTATCTTCTGCGCCAAAGCTTTCTCGGTGTACCCAAGGAACTCGAGGAGGCGGCACGGATCGATGGCTGCAGTCGCTTGGGGGAATGGTGGAACGTAATGATCCCTGCCGCCAAAGCAGATCTCATCACTCTGGCGATGTTCGTGTTCATCGGCACCTGGAGTGACTTCCTCTGGCCACTGGTGATTCTTGACGACCCATCGCTGTACACGCTCCCTTTGGGCCTGCAGCAGCTGTCCAGCAGCTTTTCGCTGGATTGGCGGATTGTTGCCGCCGGATCGGTGGTGTCAATCCTGCCGGTGTTGTTGTTGTTCGTCCTGTTGCAGCGCTTCATCCTGCCCAATGCCAGCGGGGATGCTGTGAAGGGATGAGTTGAGGGAGGAACGCATGGCTGCAAAGGCATTCATGCGTTCCTGCATCAGGCCCATCTGTTGGCTGAGCAGGTCGCTGTGGGCATGGTCTGGTGTTTGTTGCTCCAGCTGATGGATCCGTTCTTGCAGCGCATGGATGCGTTGATCCTGCAGTTGCAAGCCCTTGAGCAGCGTGACGACGAGAACACTCACAAGAGCGAGGCTGCCGCCGCTGATCAGTTTCAACAGCATGCGACCTCCCGATTCAGGCTGATGCTGACTTGAATGGGATGTTCCAACAAGAGCTGTGTGATGTCTCTCGACGATCTGGATCAATTTCTGACCCTTCGGGACAGCGATCCTGGTCTGGCCAAGGCCTTGGCGCAGCCCATGGATCTTGAGCGGTTTCTTGCACTCGCTGCCGAGCGCGGATACGTCTTGACCGAGGCTGATGTCTTTGCAGCACAGCAGCGTGAACATCGCGTCAGAACGGCAGCGGAGCTTCAGCAGGATCAGGCCTCGGAAGCGCGTCGGCTCCGCAATTTCATCAACGGCTGACCGGCAACACTTCTCGTTTCATTGATCCAGTTTCACGACGTCCGGTGTTTCGCCGTGCACTTCTCCAATCCAGCGGGCGTGGGTGACGGCACCATCGTGGGTGTGGAAAATCCAGGCCTTGTCCAGGGAAGGCTGCTGCTCGATGTGTTGATCAACGGCATTGACGCCGAGGTAACCGCCAGCTGAGGAGGTCCGCAGCACGTAGCGTTCGGCGTACTTGGTGAGCATTTGCTGAGTAGGGGCTCTAACTGTTCGCTAGCGGTGCGTTCTGGCAGCCTGCTGCGATCTGCGGAATTACTTTTCTTTTCCCTCCTGAAGAGTTAATAGGGTTTGTTGTTGCCAGCCCAGTCCAACGGGTGCTGCAAAGCGGCTCTGATGACCGCCGTCACGGAACCAGGGGGCACTGAGGGGAGTGATCTTCAGGTCGTCCGGGTTGAGATCCCAGGTGTTTTGGAGGTAGCTGCGGAGTTGCTCCGTCTCAGGAGGATGTGGCTGTTGCCAGTGCACCACGGCCAATTGCCCCGGCCGTGACTGGAGAATGGCCAAACGGTGATTCGGGTGGCCGTCGTTGGCGGGCTGAACCGATTCCTGAAGCTGCTCATCGCAGACGTAAAGACGCAGCGGGCCCTTGCTGTCAGCTTGGGGAAGTGGATATTTGTTGAGATACAGGGCGCGAGCTTTCTGAAACGCTGCCCCCGGCGCCTTGGCCATCAAGGTGTTGTATGCCTGCTGCAGCTGCTCACTCATGTCGTTGCCGCCATGTTGTTGGCTCCAGTGTGTGGATGACGCGGGGCCATGAACATGGGAGAATGGTGACACTTCCGGGATTGGATCGCGATGGCCAAACATCGCTCCCGCTACCGGTTGGTTGGCCTTGACGGTCAGCCTCATCCGGTGCTCGATGCCCCTTACGACACATTGGAACTGGCCCTCGCCGAGGCCAGCGATTGGTGCACGGGGCAAGGATCACGCTGTTCGATGGGACAGCAAGGAATTGCAGTTGAAGTACGAACCGACAGCGGCAGTTGGCGCACCATTGACTATCCGGTCAGCTGTTTGAGCCAATCCAGCGTGATGGTGGACTGATGTGGGTCAGCGTTGATCTCTGCGTTGTGCCCATCGGCGTTGGTGTCAGTCTTTCCCCCTATGTCGCAGCCTGTGAACGGGTGATCGCTGCCGCGGGCCTTGCGCATCAGCTGGGTCCCAATGGGACCGCGATCGAAGGGCCATGGGAAGAGGTCATGGCCTGTGTGCGTGCCTGTCACGTTGAGTTGCACGGCATGGGAGCCCCACGGCTCTACACAACCCTCAAGCTCAACACCCGCACTGATCGGCAGCAGTCGTTCGCGGAGAAGGTCACGTCCGTCGAGAAGCTCCTCGGTGATTGAAAATCTATAGATCCCCGGTGGGTTTTGACTCGAATTGAGTCGCTTTTGGGATCAATGAGATTGTTCAGCGCTGCCCTGCCCCATGCGTCGAGGTTTCGGGGGTGTGTTGTTGGCTTTGTTGGTCATGCACCTGACGGGTGGTGCGGTTCAGGCATCAACGTGGGATCGCATCTCCAGTTACCTGCGGCTTCTGCAGCGGGCGGGTGTCAATGCGCTGGTGGCGCGCGACTGTCCTGGGGGTTTATTGGGGGCCTTTCATGAGGGCAAGCAGGCCCTCTTGATGTGTGGCAACAACCTTCCCGACGATCCTTCTGTTGTTTGGATTGTTCTGGCCCATGAATCAGCCCATGTGATGCAGTCGTGCAAGGGCGGAAACCTAATGCCCGCGGCGTTGCTGAACAAAAACATGGCGGAGGCCCGACGCCTTGAGCCGGGTATTTTTCATGAGTTGCAGCTGTATCACACCAGCGAGCATCACGTTGAGGCAGAAGCCCGGCTGATTCAGGTTCTGCCGCCCAGCCAGGTGGTCGCCTTGTTTGAAAAACACTGTGCCAAGCGACTGTCCCCTTGAAGCTGCTGATGCTGGACCGCTGGCTGATGGTGGTTGATAAGCCCTCCGGCCTTCTGACGCAGCCGGGCCTCGGGCCAGATCAACACGACTCCGTGATCACCCGGTTGCAGCGCAAGGAGCAAGGCCTGCGACTGGTCCACCGCTTGGATCGCGACACCTCGGGTGTGCTGTTGCTGGCCAGGAGTGCCGATGCTCTACGGCGGCTCAGTGCCCTGTTTGCCGAACGTCGGATCAACAAGTTGTACTTGGCCGATGTTGAGGGGGATCTCCATGGCCGCGGCTGTATTGCCAGCCCTTTGGCACGACTGTCACGCCACCCCCCGCGCTACGGCAGCCATCCCGAGGGACGTCTGGCGTTAACCCTTTGGAGAGTCTGCGCTGCTTGTACCCACGGCACGCGGGTCTGGCTGCGCCCGCTCACGGGGCGCTCCCATCAGCTGCGGGCCCATTTGGCCGAACTGGGACATCCCATCGTTGGTGATCCCATCTATGGGGATGCTGTTCGTTCGTGCAGGTTGCATCTCCATGCCCAGGCGTTGAGCTTTCGGCATCCCTTCACTCACCGACGCGTCCGTTTGATTTCTCAGGAGGTTCCCTTTGCGACTGAGTTCTGAACTCGTTGGCTACCTGGCCGCTGGCCTCACAACGGCCAGCTTCTTTCCGCAGGCCCTCAAGACGCTGCGCAGTGGTGACACGAAGGCGATCTCGTTGGGGATGTACGCCCTGTTCACCAGTGGCGTTGCGCTTTGGTCGCTTTACGGCTTGCTGGTCAAGGATGGCCCGGTGCTGGTCGCCAACTTGATCACCCTTCTTCCCGCGGCCGTTGTGCTCCAGCGCAAAATTGTTGCGCGCTGATCAACGGTTCGCTGATCAACGCCGGGCCGGGATTGGATAAGGAATGCGGCGATGGCGCATCCGTCGCCACACTTGCACGAAGGCACGGATCACCAATTCCACTTCGCCGCGGTCGAGGCTGCTTTTGCGCAGTTGTCCATCCCGCTGCCGTGACTCCACGATTCGACGCACCGTGTCCACCGCCTGCGCATCTGACGTGTCGGGAGGAAGTGATCGCAACGCTGCCTCACATCCGTCCGCCAGCATCAAGATGGCGGTCTCTTTGGATCGGGGTTCGGGGCCCTTGTATCGGAAGCGGCGTTCCTCAACCGCCTCACCGCGCTCCTGGGCCTTGTGAAAGAAGTACCCCATCTTCAACGTGCCCTGATGTTCAGGGATGAAATCGGCGATGGGCCTGGGTAGGCGGTGGCGCCGCGCCAGCTTGAGACCTTCATCCACATGGGCTTGAAGAACCGCTGCGCTTGCCTGGGGGTCGTCGAGCGCGTCATGGGGATTGGGGCCATCTTTCTGGTTTTCGATGAACCAGTCCGGCGCGTGCAGTTTGCCTACGTCGTGATAGAGCGATCCGGTTCGGATCAGATCCACATCCGCACCGATGGCCCGTGCCCCTTCCTCGGCAAGGCCGCAGATCATCAGGGTGTGTTCAAACGTTCCTGGGGCTTCGCAGGAGAGGCGGCGCAGCAGAGGCCGTTCTTGATCCGCCAGCTCAAGCAGCCGCGCCCGGGTCAGCAGTCCAAAGGACCCTTCGAGTATCGGGATCAGCAGCAGGCTGAGCATCAGCAGAATCCCGAGCAAAAGGGCGTCGGTGGCCAGTTCATCCAGGCTGGGATTGAGGCTTCCCCAGAGACGCAGACCAGTGAAGGGCTGCAGTTGCAGCAGCAGCCACTGTCCAACAAGCGCGCTGATTGGAAGCAGCACCGTCAGTTGTAGGAGCTGTCCGCGGCTGCGCTGACGCCCTGCAATCAAGGCCCCAGTTGCAGCGACTGTTGCTGCCACGAGGAGGCGACCGTCGCCCAGACCCTGCACGGGTTCAGGCCAGAGCAGCGCGGCAACACCCATCCAGACCAACCCGCAGCCGGTGCCGAGGCCCTCAGCCAGCACCAGGGTGGGTGGAACCAGAACGGCAAGAGGGCTGACGGTTCCCTTGAACCAGAGCTTGGCGACCTGCACCAGGAGAAGCAGTCCCACAGCCAGCAGGGCGTGGCGTACCTCAAGGCCAGGTCGTTCGCGACGCATCACCAACAGCATCACCGCGCAGCCTGCAGCGGCTTCGACGAACCGCTGAAACCAAATCAACGGTTGGGGTTCGCGGCGCACGCGGCCGAAATAATCGAGCACGTCATAGGCCTGGGGACTGATCGGTTCGCCCTTCCGGGTGATCAGATCCCCCTTGCGCACTTGAATGGTGGGGATGGCCTGTTTGGTCAGCTGTTCCTCGATCAGCTGTTTGCTCAGGTTCGGGTCAGTGCGCAGGTTGCTGCTGCCGCGTAGGGAGCTGGTGAGCACCTTGCCAGCCAGGGATCGCGACGCCGGCTCCTGCATTGCGATGGCGTTCAGTTGCAGGTCAGCGGCCTGGCGCAATTGCTCAACGGCCAGATTGCTCACCAGTCCTTGACTGAGCATGCGCTCTGCGGTGCTGCGCACCGCTTCATCCCAGGCCAGATGGTCCTGTTCGCTGCGTTGCTCCAGCCATCTCTTCTCAGCGTCAGACAGGTTCACCGGCCCGATCCGGGCCCCTGAACCGGTGTTGGTGATCTCCTGGAGCTGCAGCAGTTGCTGTTCGAGCCGTTGTTTGAGTTGTTGGGTCTGCTCTGGATCAATGACCTGCACCACCGATCGCGCCACCAGGGAGGCGCGCTGCTGCTCGAGGGCGGTGCTGTCCTGCACCAGGGCATCTTTTGGAGCGATGGCTTCAAACGGGGCCAGCGATCCGGGTTGGAGTTTCGGTTTGATCAGCCAGGGCAGGCTGGAGGCTGCGGCCACGGAAAGGCACAGCAGGAGAACAACGAGCGTCTGCAGCCGTGTCCAGCGCAGCAGGCGTCCCCCTGGGCCTTCGAGCCGCAGCCAGTTCCTCCAGAGGCTGCTCAGCCGTGGAACGCGAACCAAAAAGGACCCTGTAGCGCGTTAACGCTAGCTCTCTCCAGAGGGCATGCTGGACGGAGTGCATTGAGATGCCATGGCCCTGCGTTTGGACGGCAAGGTGCTGGCAAGGGATGTGGAGCAGCGTCTTCAAACCCTGATCGAACGGCGTCTGGCCGCGGCGGGGCGACCGCCTGGCTTGGCGGTACTGCGTGTTGGCGATGACCCCGCTAGCGCTGTCTACGTTGCCAACAAGGAAAAGGCCTGTGCACGGATCGGTGTGGCCAGCTTTGGCGATCACCTCCCCGGTGACACGCCTCCGTCGGTGGTGCTTCAGACCATCGAACGGCTGAATGCCAACTCTGAAGTGGACGGCATCCTTCTGCAGCTTCCGCTTCCGGCCGGCCTGGATGAGGGGCCGTTGCTGATGGCCATTGATCCTGAAAAGGATGCAGATGGTCTGCACACGCTCAATCTCGGACGGCTGCTCAAGGGAGAACCTGGCCCGCGCAGCTGCACCCCCGCAGGGGTGATGGCGTTGCTTCGCAGCAACGGCATTGATCCGGCGGGCAAGCGCGCTGTGGTGATCGGGCGCAGCATTCTTGTGGGACAGCCGATGGCCTTGATGCTTCAGGCCGCCAATGCCACCGTCACCATTGCCCATTCCCGTACGGCAGATCTGTCGGCCCACACTCGGGAGGCCGACATCCTTGTTGTGGCGGCTGGGCGTCCTGCGTTCATCGGTGCAGACCACGTGCGGCCGGGTGCGGCAGTCGTGGATGTCGGCATCCACCGCAAGCCTGAAGGCGGCCTCTGCGGTGATGTTCGCGCCGGTGAAATCGAATCGATCGCTGGTGCGCTATCCCCTGTTCCAGGGGGTGTGGGCCCCATGACGGTGACGATGCTTCTGGTGAACACCGTGGTGGCCTGGTGCAGACGCCACAACCTTGACCATGATTTGGGCGATCTCGTGCCCTGATCGACTCCATGGCGCTGCACTGGCTGTTCCCAACACCTGTTTTGCAGGTGGATCTTGAACCGGATGCCGCGACGGCCGCAGCCATGCAGCAGCAGCTTGAACAGTTCGATGCACAGGTGTATCAGCACCCTGAGTTCAGCGATCGCAACAACCTCACCGGAGATTTGTTGGGCCATGCCGGCCTGGATCAGTTGCATCGGATGGATGCGTTCCAGTGGCTGAACGGGCAGTTGGCCGAGCGCGTGTCTGACTATCTCTGTGCGCTCCTAGGGAACGATCACGGCCTCGTCGCCCACATTCAAAAGGCCTGGCCCGTGGTGTGTGCGAGGAACGGCGGAACGGTTGATCTGCACAGCCATCGCAATGCTCAGTTGAGTGCCGTGTTCTATGTGTTGACAGATCCGGCGAACGAGAGTGGCGAGTTGGAATTTGAGGCGCCGGACGATTACTTCAGCCATGTGATGGCGATTCCTTACCGCGACGCTGCCGTCTCCGGCGGTGTGTTCGCGCCGATGCCCCACCGGCTGTTGGTTTTTCCTTCGGATTTGCGCCATCGGGTGCTCCCCTATGAGGGAAGTGGCCCCCGCTATTCGGTCTCCTACGACCTGGCCATCACCACGGCGCCGGGGAAGGGACGTGAGATGCGAACACCCCATCCCATGGACTGGGTCCCTCTCGGTATGAAGAACTCGGCCTGAGAGAATCCCGCCAGCCAGGGTCCACCCATGAGCGCCGAGTTTGATTTCAAGGCCTATCTCGGCAAGGCCAAAGAGCTGGTGGAAACGGCACTTGATGGATCCCTAGGTCCTGAAAGGCCGGAGTCCCTCAGGGAAGCGATGCGCTATTCGCTGCTTGCTGGTGGAAAGCGATTGCGTCCCATCCTCTGCCTCGCCGCCTGCGACTTGGCCGGGGGCGAGGCGAAGCAGGCTCTGCCCACGGCGGTGGCGCTGGAAATGATCCACACCATGTCGTTGATCCATGACGACCTGCCGGCCATGGATGACGACGACCTGCGGCGTGGTCGTCCCACCAATCACAAGGTGTACGGCGAAGCCGTTGCCATCCTTGCGGGTGATGCACTGCTGACCCGAGCCTTTGAAATGGTGGCTCTGCGCAGTCCGGATGTTCCGGCTGAGCGTCTGCTCAAGGTGGTGGGAGAACTGTCGTTGGTGGCCGGTGCGCCAGGTCTGGTGGGCGGCCAGGTGGTGGATCTGGAAAGCGAAGGAAAGGAGGTGGATCTTGAAACCCTCGAGTACATCCACCTCCACAAAACGGGCGCCCTGTTGAGCGCTTGTGTCATTACTGGGGCCATGATTGGCGGCGCCGATGATGCGCTGATCAAGGCCCTACGCATCTACGCGCGGGGCATCGGCTTGGCGTTCCAGATCATTGACGACATTCTCGATATCACCGCCAGCAGCGAGGTGTTGGGCAAAACCGCCGGCAAAGATCTCATCGCCGATAAGACCACCTATCCCAAGCTTCTGGGGTTAGAAGAATCCCGCCACAGGGCTGACGCGTTGGTCAACGAAGCAAAAGCGGCCCTTCAACCCTGGGCTGAGAAGGCCATTCCCCTGCTCGCCTTGGCCGACTTCATCACCAGCCGCGACCGATGATCGACGCCACGCCCTCCCATGCGGTTCTGCGGGAGTTTTTCGACAACAGTTCGCTCACCTGGGGCTTGATGGCTTGTGGCGTCGCCCAGCTGTCGAAGCTGGTCCTTGAGTTGCTCCTGCACCGCCGTTGGCGTCCGGAGGTGCTGATCGAAACCGGCGGCATGCCGTCGAGCCACTCCGCCCTGGTCACAGGCACGGCGGCCTGTGTGGGCTGGACCCTGGGCTTTGATCACCCCCTCTTCGCCCTTGCGGCGATAGTGGCGTTCGTCGTGATGTACGACGCCAGTGGCATTCGGCGTGCTGCCGGGCTGACGGCGGAACGGGTCAATGGCCTGCCTGATTCGCTCTGGCCGGACGCTCTGGAGAGACCCCTCAAGGAAAGCCTTGGCCACAGCCGGCTGCAGGTGCTGGTGGGCAGCCTGATGGGGCCCGCCATTGCTCTGCCGGGCTTGGAGTTTGTGGGATCACCGCTGCATCTGGTGGTCCGTCTTGGAGCTGGGCTGGGGTGACCGCCGCCGCGGATCTCACCGCTGATCAGCAGGCAGCGGCCGAGGCCTTTGCGGCCTGGCTCCAACAGCCCGTTGATGGCACCCCCTTCGTGCTCAGTGGTTTTGCCGGCAGCGGCAAGACCTTCCTCTCCATGCGCTTGCTGCGCCAGGTGGAGGCCAGCGGTCTGTGTTGGACCGTCGTGGCCCCCACCCACAAAGCGGTGGGCGTCTTGCGCCAAGCACTGGAGTTGGAGGGTCTCCAACCCACCTGGTATCCATCAACAATTCATCGTTTGCTGCGTCTCAAGCTCAAACGATCTGCAGACGCTGAACTCTGTGAACCCACGGAGCAGACGGCCTTCGCCCTTGAGAACCTGGGTTTGGTGCTGATTGATGAAGCCTCCATGGTCGACAGCACCCTGCTTGGAATTGCTCTGCAGTGCGCTCATCCGTTCAAGACCCGGCTGGTGTTCGTTGGTGACCCAGCCCAATTGCCACCGGTTGGTGAGCCGAACAGCCCCGTCTTTGCAATGCAACGGTCTTGTTCCGCCACATTGACCCAAGTGGTGCGTCACCAAGGCCCTGTTCTCCAGTTGGCCGCTGGCCTCCGGGAGGGGCGTTTGCCATGCCAGATGCCACCGCTGCTGCCGCCGATTCGTTCCCCGCAAGGGCAGGTGCGCAGCTTGATCCAACGGGAGTGGCTGGATCAGGCCCGGCGTGCCTTGCGGGAGGCTTCGGTGCAAGACAACCCCGACGCCGCACGCATCCTCTGCTACACAAACCGCACCTTGGATCGTTTGGTGCCCCATGCGCGCCGAGCCATTCATGGGGAGATGGCCGATCAGATGCCGGTTCTGCCGGGTGAGGTGCTGATCACCCGTACTGCAGTGATGGCACCGGCCTCCAGAGATGGTGATGAGGCCGGCGAGGAGCCCGACATGGTGTTGGGCTCGAACCGCGAAGTCACCGTGCGTGATGTGACACCGGAATCCTGTGATCTGGCCGATTTCGGCTTGTCGGAAGCGGATGGGCCGGTGCCGGTGATCGAGACACTGTCAGCATCAGTTAGCAGTGGTGATCTCGACCTCACCTTGCGGCTGCAGCCGCCTCTTGGAAGTGTCGGTCGTCAGGAGCTCGATGCGGTGATGCAGCGCTTGCGCAAGCAGGCCAGGGATGCCGGCAAGAAAAACGGTCGCGCGATCTGGCGGCAGTACTTCTTGATTCGCGATGCTTTCGCTTCACTGGGGCCGGCGGCGGTGCTCACGGTCCACCGCAGTCAGGGCAGCAGTTTCGGAGATGTCTTTGTCGCTCCTGATGTGTTTCGGGCTGATCCTTCGATACGGCAGCAGCTTTGTTACGTCGCTGTGTCCCGTGCCCGCACGGGAGTCTGGTTGCTTGGTGGGGAGACGTCGTCTGAGCTTCGCTCCTCCTGGCAGCGCGAATTTGACAACGGGAAAGAACGCAATTGATTCAGCTGATCATCAGCCCACTGATGCCTTGCCAGCCCAGATAGGCCCCTAGCCCGAAACTCAGGCTTCCCACCACCAGTTCCCCTCGTTGGAGAAGGGCGGCTTTGCCGCTTTGCAGCAGCGGCAGGACCCGCTGACGTCCGACAAATACAGCCAAGAACGGCATCAAAAGGAAGGCACTGGCGGAGGCGCTGAACCCTGCGCTGCAGATGATTTCCTCACGCAACGGCAATTGCGCGGAGAGAATCACGGCTGCGCTCTTGGCGAAGAGCAGCAGGTCGTCAGGACTGATGACTTCTGTGATGCTGCTAATCAGCAACAGCAAGGGCAGCGGCATTGCTGCGAAACGATCCACGGCGTCGCTCCAGGCTGGGGCTGTTCCGTTTTCCAGCACGCCCCGAATCAGTTCTCGCCCACCCAGGGCGATCAAGGCTCCTCCGCCAATGAGATCCAGGCCAGTGCGGTGGTCGGATCCCTGGGTCATGTCCAGGAGCAGTCCATGCCCCAGCGTGAGCAGACCGATGACTGCCAGGGCGCTGGTCAGCAGCCACCCACCCAGAAACAAGCCACCTCGCCGCAGTGGCGACGCACCGAGCAGCAGCAGCAGCATCAGAACGATATGAATGGGGGAGAGTGCCACGCCAAGCCCGTAGGTCAGTAGCTCCGTCCAGATCCTGGGCTCCGCCATTCATTCAGGTTAAGAACCTCGATCGTGGATGTTCGACAAGGGCCTTGCTCAGAGTCGCAGGATCAAGGCGGCCAGGCCAATGCTCATCCCCAGACTCACAATGCCGAGAAGGGCTCTCCAGAAGGCTTTGTCTTTGGTATTGAGGAAGTTGCTCAAGGTATGCCAGGTTCTTCAGTCGTCAGTTTTGCCATCTGAAAGCAGATAGGGAAAGGTGCGGTTGATCGGGCGGTGCAGCGACCGCAGCGTTTTGTTGTAGTGCACGTCGGCCACCACGCTGTAGCGGCGCCCCAGAATCAGAGCATGGTCCAAATCGGCTTCACAGTTGCGAATGTCGGTCTGGACGGGTCGTGCCTGGGTTGAAACCGGTTCAGCAGCCGGAATCAAGGCCGAAAATTGGCCTTCCCTGTGCCTCCAGCTCTGACAAGCATCGAGGGCTTCTTTCGCCGAATTGAAGACCTGCTTCGGCGTTTCCCGTCGTGTGCTCATCGCCTCCATGCCGAGCAGGGGCAGCGCCGTGATCAAGAGGACAAATCCAAAGCGGAGCATGCCACGAGCGCGAAGGTCCTGCTTCAGCCGTAGCTAGGTGTGCTCAGCGTGGCAGCGTCCTTCCCAATGTTTTCGTGTGCGCATTTCAATACCGCACTTCGAACCAGTCATCGCCTGTAACGGGGAGCTGGCTTGGTTTCACCCGTAGCACCCGGGCTCCCGGCGGTCCGACCTCACACCAGGCCCGCAGTTCAGACAAGGCGAGTGGCGGCCCTTCGGCTTGCACCTCGACACTGCCATCGCTTTGGTTGCGAACCCATCCGCTGATGCCGAGATCCAGGGCGCGCCGACTGCAGCTGGCGCGGAACCCCACCTGTTGGACGCGGCCCTCAATCACCCAGCGCCAGCGTTCGACGAAACGCTGGATCCGTTGGGGCTGCTGGCGGTTGACAAACCGGTTGGCGATCGCTTCTCCCCGGCTTCGAGCGCGGCGCGCCATCGGGAGCAGATCGTCGTAGAGCTGGCCCAGTGCAGGTGTACCCAGCTCGCGTGAACCGTCTGATCGACCCATCCTTCCGAATGTCGATGGACTTTCCACCCCTCAATGTCCCACAGCACTGATCGGTCGGAGGGCTGTCGACTGGTGTGCAGTTCCCAACGGTGAAATTCGTGACCAATGAGCTGTTCACCGCTATGCACCACAGGGCTGTCCCGCCGAGCCTGCAGATGGCGGTAGCCAACGTGCAGACGGCCGCGCTGGGCTGTGAACGGAAGAATGCCCGTCATGCTGTGGCTGTTGCCATCGAGGTCCTGAAGCCTCTCTCCGAGCATGAGCATCCCGCCGCATTCGGCGTAGACCGGCCGATGCTGCACGAACTGTCGGAGTGACCTCAGGCTTTGTTCACATCCGCTGAGCTGGGCTGCGTGCTGCTCTGGAAAGCCACCAGGGAGGATCACTCCCTTCGCTTCGGCGGGGATGGTCTCATCGGCCAGGGGGCTCCAGCGGAGCACGGGCATGCCCATGTGCTCGAGCAGTTCACTGGTCTCTTGGTAGCGGAAGTGAAAGGCGGCATCACTCGCGAGTGCCACCGGTAGGGGGTGCCCCTCCACCGTTGGGATGTCGGCCAGAGGGGCCGGCTCTGGGCGGGGTGCCTGAAGCAGGGGCTCCAGGCGTTCCATGTTCAGATGCTGGTTGGCCAGAGCGGCCCAAGCTTGGCGTCGCTGGTCGGGAGCCTCCATTTCATGGGCGGGAGCCAAGCCGAGATGACGGGCCGGCAGAGCAAGGACCTCGGTGCGCGGCAGGCAGCCCAGCAAAGGCATCTCCATGCGGTCCAGCACCTCGCTGAGGAGCTCCCTGTGCCTGGGGCTGCTGACCTTGTTGAGCACCACTCCGGCGATGGCCAGATGGGGGTCGTGATCACGGAATCCGCGAACGAGGGCGCCAAGGGAGGCGGCCTGACCGCCAGCATCCAGCACCAGAACCACCGGTAATCCCAGCAGGCGGGCCACATCGGCGGTGCTTCCCGTTTCACCGCTGCCGATGCCGTCGAACAACCCCATCACCCCCTCCACGAGGGTGAGGTCTGAGGCTCCGCCGTAACCGTGAAATGCCCGCCGAACCCAGGCTTCTCCGCAAAGATTGAGATCGAGATTGCGACAGGCCTGGCCGGAGGCTTGGCTGAGCAGTTGGGCATCGAGATAGTCCGGTCCGACCTTGAAGGGTTGGATCCGTCGCCCGTTTTGCTGCGCCCAGCTCAGTAGCGCCAGGCTCAACAGGGTCTTCCCGCTGCCACTGGCTGGTGCAGCAATGACGGCGGCCATGGCTCAGACGCGGCTCAGCCGAGCAGCCTGGCAGCTAGCGGAGCAGCTGCGGCCAGGAGGGGGTTGGTGCTGTCGTGACCGCCGCCGAGCAGTCGGGCAACATCCATTTCGGGGCTGTCGTGCTGCACGGGAACGACTTCCTCATGGAGCTCGAGGTTCGCCATGCCGCCGCCTTCCAAACGCATGCAGCCTCCGGATTCGGCGCAGAGAATCACACACATGCCTTGCCTGTTCTCCGGTTCGGCAATCAGTCGAAGCCCCACCATCTGGCCCGCATGCACGTTGGGCTGCCCCGTCGGCACAGCCATCAGTTGGAAGATCACGTCTGTGCCATCGGAGCGCTTGAACAGAGCCGTCGTGCCGTTGTCGACTGCGGTGGACGAGATCAACGTCCAGCCAAGGCGATCGGCGATCCAGGCCGCAAGCAGGACCCCTTGAGCGGGGTGATGCCCCTCAACATCGATGTCCAGGCGTGTGATGTGGCTCAAGGCATCACGCCGTTGTGGCGGATCGAACACCATCGCGAGGGTCTCGCGCCAGCTGCGCAGTCGCAGCCAGTTGAGATCATTCACCGCCTGGCCGCTCTCCACGCGGCTGCGCAGCAGTGCAAGGCACTGATGCGGATCACCCATGGCTGTATCGATGATCAGACGTCGGGGCGCACTGGTCAGCCGTTGCATCAGTTGCGGTGCTTCGTCCATGCATCCGTTCCACCAGACCCAGGCCGGCATCGATGTCGGCAGAAGCGGTTCGAGAATCGACAGCCCCTCGCTCAGGGCGTCATGGCCGCCCCGCAGAACCACAACGTCCCCACAGGCTGTGGTGCCACCCCCTTCCTCAGGCAGGGGGCAGTAGGCGGCCACGAGCGTTTCCAACGACTGTGCAGCATCGATCGTCGGCGCCAGGGTGATCAGGCGCCGAGGCATCAGCGCACTCAGGGCCGGATCGATGTACTGCCCACGCAAGTCTTCTGCGCTGGCCTGTCCCTCAAAATCGCCCACCGCCTGGACGACAGTGCCATCGAGAGGAGGCGTACTGAGGGGGAGGTCAGCATCCAGCACTGCCTGGCGGCCTGCAGCGATTAATGGAGCGGACTGCTGTCCGGTGATGGGCCCAGGCAGGCGACCACTGCGGGTCAATTGCTGCTCGGCCCAGGCGGGTTGCCAGATCAGCAGGCAGAAGGTGTTTGCACCGGTGCCTGTGCTGCCCTGCTGCTCCGGAGACCAGAGCTGTTCGAGGTAGTGGGGCACCTCCGCTGGTGCCAGTTCCAGCGGGGTTTGCAGGGTGAGCTGAGGTGACATGGTGGCGGATGAGCGAGGGGTAGAGAGCGAGGAGACAGGGGGCGTCAGGGGCGTCGCCAGAGCAGTCCGTCTTTCGCTAACAGGGCATCCGCTGCGGCAGGCCCCCAGGTCCGTGATTCGTAGGGATGGACCGGCAGCTGCCAGGGACTGTCTTCAATTAGCTCCAGCAGAGGGGTATAGAGACGCCAGGCGGCTTCCACTTCATCGCTGCGGGTGAACAGGGTGGGGTCGCTGAGCATGGCGTCAGCGAGCAGCCGCACATAGCCCTCATCAGAGGGTTCACCGAAGGATTCGTCATAGGAGAACTCCATGTCGATGGGGCGGCTCCGCATCCCAGACCCGGGTGATTTCACTTCGAAGCGGAATTCAGCACCTTCATCAGGCTGGATGCGCAGGATCAGCTGATTGGCGGTGGGTCCTCCTGTGGCCGCATCAAACAGATGCACCGGCGCCTCGCGGAAGGTGAGGACCACCTCACTCATGCGCTTGGCCAGCCGTTTTCCAGTGCGGACATAGAACGGAACGCCCTGCCAGCGCCAGTTGTCGATGAACAGTTTCATCGCGACGTAGGTCTCGGTGGTGCTGTTGGGATCCACACCAGGTTCATGGCGGTACCCAGCTAGGGGGGAGTCCGCTGAACCACCGGGGCCGTACTGGCCACGGATGCAGCAGTTCCAGGGTTCGAGCTCATCAGCCAGGCGGGCCGCCTGGAGCACCTTGGCTTTTTCGTTGCGGATGGCTTCCGGATCAAAGCGCCCTGGAGGTTCCATGGCGGTGATCGCCAGCATCTGGGTCAGGTGGTTCTGCACCATGTCCCGCAGAGCACCGGCCGATTCGTAGTACCCGGCGCGCTCTTCTACCCCAACGGTTTCAGCGGCGGTGATCTGAACACTGGAGATGTAATTGCGGTTCCAGATCGGCTCGAAGATCGTGTTCGCAAAGCGCAGAACCATGATGTTCTGGACGGTTTCCTTGCCCAGGTAGTGGTCGATGCGAAAGATCTGGTTCTCCTGACCGCAGGCCTGAACCACACGATTGAGGGCCTGGGCACTGCCGTAGTCGCGACCGAACGGTTTCTCGATTACCACCCGGCTGCGTTTGGGGTCCTTCAGCAGGCCGGCATCGGCGAGGGAGCGGCAGCCACTGCCATAAAACTTGGGGGAGACGGAGAGATAAAAGGTTCGGTTGCCGCGGGTGGCGCACTGTTGATCGATCTGCTCGAGCCGTCCGCCCAGCCGAACAACATCCTCAGGTTTCTGAAGATCGACCGGCTCGTAGAAGAGTTTGCTGACGAACTGCTCCCAGGCCTGGGGATCGTCCTGGATCGTGCTGGAGAGTGCTTCCGCCATCTTTCCGCGGAACTCCTCATCACTCCACGGCCGCCTTGCACAGCCCAGAAGGGCGAACTCACTGGGCAGTCGCCGTTGCTTGAACAGCTCGAAAAGAGCTGGAACCAGCTTGCGATGCGTCAGATCACCGCTGGCTCCGAAAATCACCAGACACTGCGGCGCGATCACGCGCTCCTGTCGCAGTCCAACCCGTAGTGGGTTTGTCATCGTGGCGACCATGGAGCATCCAGGCTTCTGACGCTGGTTTAGGCACGGAAGTGGCAACAGACATGGACTTGCTGCTTTGTTTCCGTGTTGGGCTCAGCTTTTGTTTTCAACCGAAAAAAAAAGTCCACCCCGAGGGGTGGACCGGAAACCATCTGCAGGCGATCGATCAATAGGTTTCCACGTGCCAGCGATCGGCTTTCTTCAGCTGCGGGCGAAGTTCAGACCAGTCGAGACCCTTGGCAGCAGCAGCGGCTGTCATGGCTTCGTCGATGCCCGGCTCCATGCCGCGAAGACCACACATATAAACGTGGGTCTTGGGATCTTCGATCATGGCGAAGATCTCTTCAGCGTGCTCCAGAACACGGTCCTGGATGTACATCCGGCCGCCTTTGGCGTTCTGCTCTTCCCGACTGATCGCCTTGGTGTAGCGGAAGTTGTCGGGGTACTCCTTCTCGTAGTGGAGGAAATCCTCGTCATAGAGAAGGTTGGCTGTTTTGGGCGCGCCCATGAACAGCCAGGCTTTGCCGCGGAACTTCCACCCGTTGGTGTCTTGTTCGCGGGGCTCGAACATGCGGCGGAGATAGGTGCGCATCGGGGCGATGCCTGTGCCCGTCGCCAGCATGATCACGTTGGCCTCTTCATCGTCAGGCAGGAGCATCTCCTTGCCAACCGGTCCAGTGATTTTCACCTTGGTGCCGGGTTCGATGTCGCAGAGATAAGTGGAGCAGACCCCATAGATCTGTTCGCCGGCATCGTTCTTGTACTCGAGCTGGCGGACGCACAGGGAGACGGTGTTGCCCTCGAGGTTGTCGCCGTGGCGTGTGCTTGCGATGGAGTACAGCCGCAGCTTGTGAGGTTTGCCTTTGGCGTCTTCACCCTCGGGGATGATGCCGATGCTCTGGCCTTCGATGTACTTCAGCTGAGGATCACCACCCGCGAGATCAAAGGTGATGTGCTGAACACGACCGATGGCACCGTCCTTCAGCAGGGAGTAGTTCTCGGTCACCGTCCCCATGAACGGTGTTTTGGGTTTGTAGGTGTTGACCGGTACGTCGGCGTGGGGCTTTTTCTTCGGGGCGCTTGACGTCACGGCTTTCTTAGCGGGTTTTTTGGCGGTTTTTTTGGCAGGTGCCGGGGTGGCGGCAACGGGAGCGGCTGAATGCTCTACTTCCACACCATTCACCGAAACGATTTTGGCGCCGCTGGCCCCCAATCGCTTGAAAAGTGCGGAAAACTGGTTCATAGCAACGGTGTAGGTCTGAACCACGGACGCTTGTGAGCCGACCTGGGGACCACTTGCCACAACAGTGAACAGAACCTCATTGCAATGTTCTGTCGCTGCATTGGACACCCGCATTGAAATTACCTGCTTTTTGTGGCGCGACTATAGGCGTGGCCTTCGATCTCACACAAAAAGGTTGCTCTTTGGAACAGAATTCGATGTGATTCAGGCGACCTCCTTAAGATCCCCAGGTTCGGTCTCTCGCTTCGGCGCCTCTTTTGGTTCTCCCCCAGACAATGTTTGGACGTGGGCTTCAAACCTCCAGCGATTCAGCGACTGCGATTGAGCAGACCATGGAGCGGCTGCCCCAGGGTGCTCGTCGTCTCGCTGCGGAACTGAAATCTTCGATGCCTGTTCAGCTCCTCTGGGATGTGCTGACGGATTACGAGAATTTGTCCCGGTTTATCCCCAACCTCAGCTCCAGCGAGCTGATCCAGCGCCAAGGCCAGACGGTACGGCTTCAGCAGGTGGGCAGTCAGCAGCTCCTGGGGCTTCGGTTCTCCGCCCAGGTTCAGTTGGAGTTGACGGAGTATCGCCACGACGGACTGCTGCAGTTCCGCATGGTGAAAGGGGATTTCAGGCGGTTTGAAGGGTCGTGGCAGATCCGTCAACGTCCAGACGGCAGCTCACTGCTCTACGAGCTGACGGTTCAAGGCTGCCTAGGCATGCCGATTGGATTGATTGAAGAGCGACTGCGCGATGATCTTTCCAGCAATCTGAGCGCTGTGGTGAAGGAAGCGCAACGAAGAAACGGCTGAAGTCGCAGCTCAACTCATCGCGAATTGAATTCGCGATGTTGTCTATACCCCCAAGGGGATTCGAACCCCTGTCGCCTCCGTGAAAGGGAGGTGTCCTAGGCCTCTAGACGATGGGGGCGAGGCCGTGATGAGTGAGCTGTCGGTGCTCCTGATCACTTGTGAACACTAGGGCTTGGTCGGACCCTCCGTCAAGACGGCCTGTCCCCATTCGACACCTTGCCCTTGCCAGATCGGCACCGTGAAGGTGAAGCAGGCTCCCTCTCCAGGGTCGGAGACAACCCAGATCTTGCCACCGTGCACCTCGACGATGCGGCGACAGACGGCCAGTCCCACGCCATACCCGGTGGTTTGGTCGGAGGTTTGCGGCAGGCGCACCCGATCCAAGAAAATCCGCTGTTGTTCCGCTTCCGGAATGCCGGGTCCACTGTCACAAACACTCACCTCCACCCGCTGACTGGTGCGGTGCAGCATGGTGAGCGAGATATGACCTCCATCCCCGGTGTACTTCAGGGCATTTTCCAGGAGATTCAGCAGCACCTGACGCATGCGGCGCTGGTCGGCAAACACCTTGGGCAGGTCAGCAGGAATATCAGTTTGTATTTCGACATTTCGACCCAACCATAATTTTTCAAGCTCGAGAATCACTTCTGCTGAAACGCTGGCAAGGTCGAGGCGCTGAGGGTTGAACAGCGTTTCCCAGCGGGTGGTCCCCACTTCGAGCAAATCCTTCGACAGCGCCTCCATCTCCTCAAGGCGGCGGGTGATCACATCCTGAAAACGGTTCATATCGATCTGTCCCAGTCGCTGGCTTTGCAGGGCCAAGGCCGCTGCCGTAAGGGGTGTGCGGAGTTCGTGGGCCACCATCCTCAACAAGCGTTCTTGGGCATGAACGCGATCGATCAATGTCTCGTTCTCTTGCCGCAGCACCAGGAGTTGATCCTCTAGTTGGAGTTCCTTCTGGGTTCGACTTCCATCAAGCTCGGTGGGTCTGAGGCTGAGGCCAAGACCGCTCACCACCCCTTCCTGCTTCCAGCGCGGCACCCATCCTTTGAGTTGCTGCAGGATGTTGCTTCCTGCAAAGACCTGTTTCGGGTTGGGAGCAAGTTTGATCAGTGCTGGCGTCACCACGAGGCGGTGCAATTCCAGGAGTTCGGGTTGCTGTGAGGGATCAGCAACCTGCAGGGTGACTTCGAATCCCAGGTCCTCCCGTTCCAGGAACTGCACCAGTGATCGGAGATCCTGGCCAGACAGGTGATGCCGAGCTGCAACCAGCAACAGCTTCAACGGTTGACGTGTCTTGGGACCGTCCTTCACCACGCGGACTCAAGACAGCAAAAAACGATGCTTACCTTATGGGTTTTTGACTGAACCGCCATCGGCGCTAAGACGATCAAGAACACTCCGTTGCGTCATCGACGCGGTCCATGTCGCTTTTCTCCGCGCAAAACCGTGTTCCTCTGACCGTTCCCGGCGGAGTGGCCGATCAGCCGACGATCCAGGTCGACAGCAACCTGCGCCGCTGGTTCAGCCGCAATTTGGGTTTATGGCGTTCCCGGCGTCAATACACCTTCAGTGATGACCAGGTTCTTCATTTGGATATGAACCTGAAGATGGAGGTCTTTGCGCACCCCCAGGCGGGCGAGAGTCGCTACCGCTTCAGCTGGTGGTCCGACCAGGATGACCAGCATTCCGACGAATTCTTCGCGCGGAAGCCTTGGTTTGAGCGCAGTGGCGTGATGGAAGCCACCCTCTGGGGGCATCAGCTTCAAAGGAGTCGCGGTTACCTCACAGGGGATCCTGTGCGAACCCGTCTACGTCAAGTGGATGAGCACGAAACCATCCTCGAATCCCACTATCAGCAATGGGACATCCTCGAACACATACGGCTTGTGGATCAGGACCGCTACCGCTACCGCGCCATCTACAGCTGGGAAAACGGCGATCTCTCAATCGTTGAGCACCATCACGAGATTCGAATGTCCGACCCTCTTCCGCCGATCGAGGAGGACTGAGCCTTTCGCTCCTGTGATGTCCCAGTTCATAAAGCGCGCCAAACTGTCGTGAACGCTGTCCACGGGCGGTAAGTTGACGAAAAGTGAAGTTGTCTAAGTACTCGGTGATTCGTCATTCCTTAGCCGCCGCAGCTCTATTGATTACAGCTCCATTGCTATGTCCCTCCACAGCTCTGGCCCAGGCGTCAAAGGTAAAGACCACTCCAGCTACGGCCATGGAAGTCAACACTTACGGAGTGATGTCGATCGCCACATTTTGCGAAGCGCGAGCTCAGAAGATTGATTTCAACAAGTCCTTGGCAGTGGCTCTCGCGGGTCAGTTGCATGTGATCTATGGCAAGCATGGAGGTCTGCTCCCCGGCTCCACGAAGCCCTTGCCTGAAAAGCAGTTTCTGAACAATGCCGGTTTTATGATTGTTGGTGGTGCTTTAAAGTTCTGTCCTAAATCTGTTCCCTCCGCTGAAAAAGCACGTTTTGAAAAAGCTGCAGCATCCTTGAAGCCGGCTAAAAAATAATTTTTCGTCAATTGGGAAAAGCTTAAAAGTATTAGCCTTTGGTGTGAGACCACTTTGAAAAAATATCTGTGTTTTGTGATATTTATTTTGGCTTGGATTTTTAGGTTTTAGCTGATAAGCCTCACTTCAGATCTTTGTCCGTCAGGATTGTTTTGTCCTTGCGTCGTTAGGCCATGACTGCAGCTGCTTCGATCCGTCTGGCGGACTACACGCCATGGGCCTTTGATCTCCCCGACATTTCCTTGGATGTGAACATTCAGAGCGACCATGTCGTCGTTAGGTCCAGGCTCAGCCTTGAACCGCGCCGGTCCGGAGAGCCTCTGGTGCTGTGCGGAGTCGATCTTGAGATTCAATCGCTTGCGATCGACCAGACGCCTTTGCAGTCTGAGGATTACTGCTTCGCTGAGGGACGTCTCACCATCCCCAACGTGCCAGGCCAGCCGTTTGTGCTGGAGACCTGTTGTCGTCTTGATCCCTACTCCAACAGTTCGCTTGAAGGTTTGTATGCCAGTGGTGGTCTGCTGAGCACCCAGTGCGAGGCCGAGGGATTCCGGCGCATCAGCCTGCACCCCGATCGTCCGGATGTGCTGAGCCGTTGGCAGGTGCGGATTGAGGCCAACAGCAGCACGTGTCCTGTGCTTCTCAGCAATGGCAATGCCGTTCAGGACGAGCGCGTCGGCACTGATCGTCATGCTGTGACCTGGGACGATCCGTTCCCCAAACCCTCCTATCTGTTTGCCCTGGTGGCAGGAGACCTCAGGGAGATTCGTGATCACTACACAACGGCGTCGGGCCGGCAGGTCACCCTGCGATTGCATGTGGAGGAGGGAGATGAACCGTTCACGGCCCACGCCATGGCGTCGTTGAAGCGATCCATGGGCTGGGATGAGTCTGTTTACAACCTCGAGTACGACCTTGATGAGTACAACATTGTTGCCGTCCGTCACTTCAATATGGGAGCGATGGAAAACAAAAGTCTGAATATCTTCAATTCAAAGCTTGTTCTCGCCGACGCGGTAACGGCAACCGACGCCGAGCTCGAACGAATTGAAAGTGTGATTGCCCACGAATATTTTCATAACTGGAGTGGCAATCGCATTACATGTAGGGATTGGTTTCAGCTTTCGCTCAAAGAAGGGCTGACCGTCTTTCGTGATCAATGTTTTACTGCAGATCTGCATTCTGAAGCGGTGAAGCGCATTGAAGATGTTGCGATGCTGCGCAACACCCAATTCCGAGAGGATGCAGGCCCCACTGCCCATCCGGTGAAGCCATCGGAATACCAGGCGATCGATAACTTCTACACAACAACCATTTATGAAAAAGGCGCGGAATTGATCCGCATGCTCCACACCCTGCTTGGTCCTGAGCGGTTCATGCAGGGAATGGAGGTGTACGTGCAACGTTTTGATGGCACGGCTGCCACAACGGAAGACTTTGTTCAGGCGATCGCCGATGGAGCCACCAGACAGGGAGAACCCCTGGGATTTGATCTGGAGCGGTTTCAGCGCTGGTACCACCAGGCCGGAACGCCGGAACTCAGGGTTGAACGGCACTGGAATTCCTCACTTGGCCAGTTGACCGTCGACTTGCGCCAGTCGACGCCCCCCACGCCGGGACAGGCTGAAAAGTTGCCGCTCGTACTGCCGATCGCCATGGCGCTGGTCGGAGATCAGGGCCGTGTTGGTGAGGAAGAGCTGCTCGTGATGGAGGGCGAGCACGCCAGCATCACTCTGCAGGGCCAGCCTGGTGATAATGCCCCTGCACTATCCATGCTGCGGCGGTTCTCGGCGCCGGTCCATGTGCGTCTGGACCAGTCACTGGAGGAGTGCCTGCAATTGTTGTCTTCGGATGATGACCCCTTCTGCCGTTGGGATGCGGCCCAGCGTTTGGCGCGTCAGGTGCTTCTGGCGCGGGCTGAAAACCAGCCGAATCATGCCGTGGAGGAGGCTCTGATTCAGGCCCTGGAACAGAGGATCACCGCCTATGTCGGTGGTGATGGCATGGACCTGGCGGTGCTGCTTGCGCTTCCCGGACTGGCAGAACTGGAGGCGTTGCAATCGCCGGTGGATCCGTTGTTGCTCGATCAGGCGTTCCGGGATTGGACCCAGGAGATGGGTGTCCGGTTGCAACCGTCTCTGCGACGACTCCTGGACCTGGCGCGGGCTGACTGGGCTCTGGCCTGGCCAGCCGGCCAGGGAGGCCGTGCACTGACAGCGTTGGCTTGGCGTTGGCTTGCAGCTGCTGGGGATGCCTCGGTTCAGGCTGAAGCGCTGGCGGCGGTCTCCGGCCCTTCGATGACCCTCGCGCGGGGAGCATTGCGCGCTTTGCTGCCCCACGAGAGCGCTGAGCGTGAGCAAGCGATGGCCCTGTTTTACGACCGTTGGCAGGACAAACCCGTCATCCTTGACGCCTGGTTTGCGATGGAAGCGTCGGCCCCACGGCCGAATGCTCTTGAGCGGGTTCAGCAGCTTTTGGAGCACCCACGCTTTGATCCGCTTGCCCCCAATTCCCTGCGCGCCGTTCTGGGCGGATTCACCTCCAATGTGCCGGCCTTTCATGCCACCGATGGCAGTGGTTACCGGTTCATGGCTGGGCAGATTGCTGCGGTCGATTCCCGGAATCCGATCACGGCCTCACGGATGGCCAAGGTGTTCAGTCGTTGCAGCAGTTACGGTCCCGAACGCCAGAGGGTCATGCGTCAGGCCATCGACCAGCTGGCGTGCCAGCCGCTCTCAGCCAATACGGCGGAGGTGGTTCAGTTGCTCATGACGTGATCACGACAAGCATGATGACGGCCAGTAGCACGATCACCAGCCAGCGGCGTCGATGGCTGCGCCCGCTGCTCCGGGGCGTTGGCCGCGTGGGTCGAGTTCCTGCCGCGAGACCGCAGTTTTGACAGACCAGCCGACCGGCCATGGATCGGTCGGCACGAAACCGACGGCTTCCGCAGTTCTGGCAGACGTTGACGGCCAAGGTCTTTCAATCAGCGTTCCACCAGCTTGCCTGGCTTCGTCAGTCTCGTTCCCAGCCATCGCAGCCTGCTTTCGAGCGCTGTCGCTTTGTGCGTCGGTAACTGTCGGTCTGTTTGGCAAGAGCCTCGCTGGCAGCAGCAACGGCTGTGCTGTCGTCGCTTCCAGCAATGAAGGCCCGATTGATCGCCATGGCGTTGCCAAGTCGATTGAGCACCTGATCCATCAACTGACATTCATCAAATTCGGCGTGCACCGCAGCTGGTAACCCCAGCAGCACCAAGGCCAAGGATGGAGCAAGCAAGCCTTTCATTGATTCGCTCAGGGGCTGTAGATGATCGTGCACTGATAGCGGCTGCTGAACCCCACATCAATGCTCTTGCAGGTTGTGTCGGTGATCGTCGCCCCTTTCGGGATCGCGCGCATGGCTTCCCCTGTGGCGAATTGCTCCGACGCCCCCTGGGCTGTGGCCCGATTCCCGCCTGCCAGTGCCGTGGTGCTCCACAGGATTGTGGCCATCAACAGAGCCGCATGTCGCATGACGAGATCCTGTCGTGATGTCTTCGGTTTACACAGAGCGCGCCTGTATGACAGCTGCGGTGGGGTTCAGCAGCCGCCGCGACACCAGCGCTGGTTCTGCGGTTTTGCTTCAGTGCTGGCGCCGGTTTCCGGATTCAGTCCGGGCAGCGGAGGTGGAGGCAGAAGCGTTGCAGGCTGGATAGGCAGACGTCGCGTTCCCCATTTGGCATCAAATGGAACGATCACAAGGCGAATTGGCTCCGCACTTCGAACCGGAAATGACAGCGCACATGACGCGACCAGAACGGTGATCAGAAGTCTCATCCGACCATCTTTGCCGATCTTGGACCGTGATGCCGTAGCCCCTGCTGCCCCGTCAGAGCTCAGACCATAAAAAAAGCGGCCTCAACAACCGCTTGCGGGAGAGCAGGGATGGCAGAAGCCTGTTCAGGCTCTCGAATAGGAGACGCCTCGATAGGTCAGAACAACAGAATTCCGAACAGCTTTGTTTGGTTCGGATCGATAGGTTTTCCCCATATATTTGAGTTGAATCGTAGGCTTGGAAGATGTCTTTTCTGACTTTGCATATTTGTTCCCTAAGAAAGTAAGTTCCACGGTGAGTTTAGGGGTGAATAAAATCTTTTCGAGTTCTACATGGTGGCTGAAGCCTTGCAAGGTTCCACTGGATACCTCATTCTTTAGCCATTGTGAAAATCGCGTTAGGTTGATACATTTTTCATTGCCCTGGCTTGTGCTCCCAGGGGCGTTGGTCCGTTTTGCTTGATTGAGGCTTTGGGTTTGTTGAGGTTGTTGGTTGAAATAAACAGTTATTGTCTTTCTGATTGCGAAGGCAATTGCTCTCCATGGTTTTAGTTGGAGATATCGTTGTTACATCGAGCTGGGACTCGCTGTGTGTATCCTCGGCTTTATCGATGCTGGTTGAGAAAATGGATTGGCGGAAGACCACGCATTGGTTCAACTGTTATGCGAATAGTCATGCAACAGTTGTGACCTTGATTGGCCACTTTCTTCTTGATCGAATTTCTTCTAATTTGCTTGAAGCAGCGCCTCAACTCAGACCGTTGACACTTTCTGGTCAAACATGGGGTGAGCCGCCATTTGAAAAGGTGGTTGGTGGTAATGAAGATCTTGAATGGTTAATACGTCATCCCGAATCGTATCGAAATGCGGTGTGTATCCTTGAGCCGGCTGAGCATGTTGGTCAAAATATAATTCAAGAAAATGTGCGTGCTTCTAGCAATATTGCCCACTTGTGTCGCATGATTGCTGATTGCGATTCTGTCCTTTTCCCGCTTTGGCAAACAGGTGGGTTGAATCAAGAGATGTTGGGTCATGTTCTCGAGTCTTCGCTCGCGGTTTTTGTTGAAGGTGGTTACCCAACTGCAAAGGATGCATCCAGCTTTGATCATCAGGCGATTGGGTTGGAGGGCCTGCATGAGGTTGTTGAATCTTTGCTTCTCGCCCGATGTCATAAAAGTTCCCCACACATTTATATTTGCATTGGTCATCAATTGGTAGCTCAATCACATGTGAATTTACTGAAGAAAGCCGTTGTTGATGTTCGGCTTAAGTTGGCCAGTATTCTTGATGCTGAGTCTTATCAGTACCAGTCACTGATGGAGATCTGTGCTGAGATTGAGTCGGTCGGTGTTGATTTGAAAGTTGTCAAGGATGGTCGTGTTATTGCGAATGGATGGAACGATCCTCTTTTTGCAGTCGCCCTCAACGAACAGCCAGAGGTTGGTCATTGTGAGCTTCAGCATTATGCCCATGATGGAACGCATCCATCCGAGAGCTTCAAGCGTCTTCTTGTGAAGCATGATGAAACCTGTGATCGCTATAACGGAATTGTTGAGCAGTCAATTTCCTATGAGAAGAACCTCAATATCGTGATGTTCCATAGCGATGAGGTGAATGAAGAAGCGATTCTTTTCGTCAATTGGGCATATTCGAGATTGCATGAAACTCTGCGTTCTGCGAGAAGAACGATCGCTCTTTCTGAATTGTCATGGTTGCTCGATCTTCCCTCGTCAGTTGAAATTCTCTGCTCTACTAGCTCCGACGGCAAGACCTGCACGGAAGTTGCTGCGACCTGTATCAGCTATGTCGATGATGAATCCAGTGAAGTGCGCCGTTCATTCAGTTTTCAGTTCCATCCGGAACTTTTGGATGACCTGAGAGAATTTCATCTTGCCGGTGAGCCAGATTATTCAACATTGAAAACTGACGATGGTGTCAGGATGTTGATGCGAGTTCTTCAGGAAAGCCTGATGGATTGAAATTGTAAGTTCTCCACTATTGATGATCAAAAGACCCGGTCAACAGGGGCAAGATCTTCTCGATTTAGCTCTCATTACACCGTTGGCATGCAGTAACTCTGTCTTTGTGGTTTTCAGGTAGTGTCAGTCGAAAGGGGTCGATGTCAAACTCGTAGCCACATGAACACCTAACGTGGTACCTCAGCTTTTTTGATTTGGTTAGTTTTTTGATTAGGGTGATATTTCCGTAAGTTTGTTCTGGCTTGAATCGATCAAGCTTTGTACGTTCTTCCGAGGCATTTTTGACCTTCGCTTTGTAAAGCGCATTACGGACGGAGTTTTCACTCCCTTTGCCAAGAATTTTGGGGATCTGGAGGATGGATCGTCCCTCCTTCAGATACAGACGCTTGATCTCTTCGATCTCGGCGCTTGTGAAACCAGACTTCTTGCCCATCTGCTTCCTCACGTTGCTTTGAGTCTCTCAGGTCATGGGCAAGGGTGATGCATACAAACCAGGACTGGGCCGGGATTGCTGGGGAGGATGTCCGGTCCCAAGGCTCCACCGTGCTGTCGTGCTGGCCGAAGGAAGGGGACCGCCTGGGTTCGGTTGTACGTGCCCTCGTTGCTACGCCAGTTAAAGCGCCTTCGTCAGATTTGTTCTGAGGCTCCGCTGAGAGTTTTCAGCAGCGGGGAACGATGTGAGTCAACCCAAGATGGTCATCTCGCCATCTTGCTCCTCACTGCTGGAGCTGGATTCGATTGGCTTGGATAGAGGCTGATGCTTCCAAGAATCCAGCCAGTTGCGGAACGCTTTGGTCAAAGCCATAGCTCACGGGAAAGCTGAGCCAATCAAAGCTTATGTGTGTGCTATGTCGACCCCCCTTTAATTCAGGCCACCACGGTGCCGCCGCCATGCTGGATGAGCAATAAAAAACCCCGCTATTGCTGATGGGGTGAGAATTGCTCTTCGAATTGATGTTTGTCTAAGCCAAAACTGTGGAGTCAGTGGAGAAGAGATCAACCCAATCGTCATAACGAGCTTGGTCTGTATCTCCCCAGCCTCCGCCAAGAGCAATCTTCACGCCGTTTGGATCGAGTCCATCAGGGACTCCTGCAGCCTCAAAGTATTGACTTTTGTAAAGAGAATGGCCAAGGCGCTGAGTTATTAAGCCTATTTCATGAATTTGTGTAAATACGGAGTGCGACAATCAAAAGACGTAATTCATCTAAATGTTGGATCTGCAGATTCCCTTTAGGTTTTTTGGAGCGCTACTCGTGGGCTCTGCCCTTACGTCAATGGCTCAAAATCCCAAGGAGTTGATTTTGCTGGGTGGCACCTTCCTTCTCGGCCTAGGGGCACTTGAGGCAGCGCTAAGGTTCGGAGGCTTTTAGCTCGTCCTCTGATCGCCAAACGTCCAAGACCTCTGGGAAATGCTGCTCGATACAGGAATCGCAGATGCCATGTGTGAATTTCAGGCTTGATCTTTGTGAAAGATATTTATCAAGATGCATCCATTCTCCATTCTGGTCTTGAGCCTTCCTGCAATAAGAGCACGTAGAAATCATTCTATTTCCACCGCTATGTGTGCAAAAGGATTCAATTAGGTTGATAGATTTTTTTCGCAACTCGAGAAAAGCAACGACTTGCCTTGCAAGAGCTTTCATGACATCGCATTCTCTATCAGTTAAATAACGAGGTCTTCGATCTATCACGCATAAAGTTCCTACTCTTAATGAAGCACTGTTTTCCAGCGGAAAACCTGCATAAAGTCTTATCTGAGGGTCGCCGCAAACAAGAGGATTGTCAATAAAGCGTGAGTCCATCGTTGCATCGGGAACGACAAGGGGATCGGAGGAATGAATTGCGTGAGCGCAAAAAGACCAATCCCTTGGTGTCTCCTGAATATCAACTCCTACTTTTGACTTGAACCACTGCCTATCTACATCAACCAGGCTCATAAGAGCAATGGGTGCAGAGCATACAGTTGCAGCTATTTTCGTTATATCGTCATATGACTGCTCAGGGCTTGTGCCTAAAATCCTGTATTCATTGAGCGCATTAATCCTTTCCGCTTCATTTTCAGGCAGCAGAGAGGAAGGCACGAGTAGGATGTGCTAATAGGCTTGAAGATTAATGCTCTAGGCTATTTAATCAAATTATCAATATAAAAATTATTCACTCTAGGAATGATGTTGAATGATTCACGATTCACAAAAGGAAGGCCGCCCCTCCCGGTGGAGAGACGGCCTAGCTCGCTCGTTTGCGCATGGTTCAACCCATCACTGCCGAAAAGAGAGAGGGTCGAAGCTTCTGGCTAGAGGCGCCCTGGGGCCATTTGCTCTAGGTGTTGGGTCGTTTTCTCCGAGGGCACCTGAGACGGTGCAAGTGGAGCGTCGATTGGCGTGACGTATCTGATGTGTACCTAGCCAAACGACCAACCCAGGTCATTTTTGAGACTGTTGGAGCAGGGGCCAGAAAGTCATTCTGCTTCTTGGATCTGCTCGGTTGGACCGTCGTCTCTCATGAACGCCTCCGATCTCGATGCACTCAGTTTTGTGCCTTGAAGGCACAAAGTCATCGGCATTAAGGCGCATTGCCTCAATGGCCTGAGCGATCGATCTTTGGGGTGGCGTGCCTGGCTGCCCTCGCAGCTGGCTCCACTGCTGACCACTTCACCGCAATGCGTCCAGTACATAAGTACTAGCAAAGGTTGCAGTGCGGGAGGGCTGGCTCGTCGACCGGGAGGGCTATTGGATCTGCCGGTTTCACCGTGACAAGAAGGCTTGGATCCGCGATCTACGGGTGTTCGTCGATCACGGCCGGGAGATGCCCAACGGTGAGCCCGCCCTGCTCAAGCGGCGGGAATACCTGCGCCGCGATGCTGCCGAGCAACGCTGGAAAGAGCTTCTGCGGCTGGGTTGGGCTCCCACTGCCCCGGCTTGGGGTGCTGAGGTTGAGCCTTAGAAGATTATTCTCTGACTCATCGAGGTTGTCGAAAGGGCCTAGGTTTTGGATACCCTTTTTGCGGGCTTCAATGTCCCGGATAAACCTCACAATTCTAGGTGGCGCTAATAAACAACTTCTCAGCAAAAAAACCGCCATTGCTGACGGGGTTAATGTTCTTTCGGGAGATGGATAGCGACAACAACGCTGTAACAAAGACAACCCTCTATGCAAGAAAAACCACTATTTGTTCGAATCAAAAACAATAGCGATTGGGGATCCGATAGAAGGCGGGTTGCAGTGGGCAGCAAGACCAAGCTATTAGTTGTGTCGAGCGAGTTGCGAGCAAGAAAATTTTAAATACAATACAGGGAACATACGGATCTACTTAGATTTTCTAATACCATGGATCCCAAACAAGTTGACTCTTATGTACCTGCATCGAACTGGTTTGCCGCAGGACTCCTGGATGGCAGCTGGAAAGGAGGGAAAGTAACAGTTGCGGTAAACATTTCATCAACTTTGTCAAAGATCCACTTAATACACATACTGGCAGAAACGATATCCAAAGAGAATGGATATCGCGTTGTTGATACTTGCTTCGCTTATTGTCCAGAGTTTGACCTCTTCCTGCCGTTCGCAAGCTCCGCTACAGCTGCAAAGTCCGTCCAAGAATTATTCGATAAGAATAAGGAGTCAATAACCCAAACGGCGAATGAATCAATAAAGAAGCTGAACACCTAGCCTTGGTTAATATTTGCAAGAGTTTCGCCATTGATTGGTAAGTAAAATCGAAGTCAATGTTGCATCGATTTTCGCGAAAGGCATTTCGAGGTGTTTGCCAAAGAACTAAGCGTTAAACGAAGACAGGCTGGCCCAATTTTTTGTCTACTCGTGAGGATGAATTTTTTGAGTCAGAAGGCTTATCGATGACTCGATTCCTATCAATCTTTGCTCAATTTTATTGATTCTATCAAAAATCATGCCCAAGACTTGAGAGTCGCCTGTCGATTCCGGCTCCACCTGTCCGTGAGTCATTTCAATAAACTGCTCTTCCGTAATAACGCCATTATCAAGAAATGCCTTGGCTTGCATTAATCGCTCAGAAGTCAACTTCTTTTGCTCTTCCATGCTATTTTCCTATTGGATTCTCAGAGCCTATCAGGCTATTCTCTTGGGGAGCACTGCTTATGCATTCAAGAGCACTGCTGCTGCAGTTCTTCGCCAATGGTTCCTCCAACTCACATGACCGCAGATATCAAATTGACGCTTGAGCTTTCGAGGGAGAACTGGGAGTCAGTCGTGCGGGTTCTGGAGGACGCCAGCGTGTCCAAGGCGGATGACGTGGAGCAGGTGAGATTGAAAAGGGCCTTTGATTTGATAGACGGCGCACTCAACGAATTTCTAGAAAAGCATCTGCTGGATTCCCCGATTGAGGTGTACTCGAAGATTCCCATTCAGTTCAAAATTGTGAAGGGCGACTGGCAGTAAACGGATCAGATATCGGTTTCTGCCTCTACTGCACTGGTGATGAGCATTGCCACAACATCACTAAAGCTCATTCGACCCGCGTCTCCGCGTCATCTGAAGACCACGCCCTTGCCAACCCAGCAGCCTGTTCTGCTCTTCCGCAGTCAGGAACGAATAGAGCCAGACCAGCAGCATCTCCTCCACCTCTGTCACTCCAAGCTTCTGAATGCCCTCGGACAGCAAGCCTCGGAAGGCATCAGGGTCATTGACGCGTAGGGCAGCAACCAGCTCCTCCATGAGGAAAAGGGCAATGCGGTTGTCGCGGGTCATGGGTCAGTCGTGACTGCCTTGAGTGTTCCCCGCTCTGCACAAGCAATGACGCACCATGCCTTGCAAGCGAGCTAAAGGAAAAGTACTGCAAGGTATAAAATTGAAATTCTCGGGACTATGGATGTGAATAAAGCAACAACCTTGATTTCAATGGGTTTTGGCGGATGGTCACATTTTCATGAGATTTTGGGTTCGATATTTAATAATCACGAGATGGTGATACGGTAATCAAGGCTTAATCAAAATAGGGCCATCTATTCTCGGAATTCCGAGGTTTTCTCTGATAGCAGATACTTGCACATTGGCAACAGACCAGAAGTCAAGGTCCTGGATGATATTGACATTACAACATAACCCTTTTTCATAGCCAGCCATTGCATCATCGGGAACAAAGGAACCAGTTGATGGTGGAATAATATCGCCTACAGTCGAAAACTTCTTCCCTAGATGAAAATCCAAAATTACCTCTAGCAAAGATTCAAATCCAAACCCGTCGCTAAAGAGTCCTGCTTGAAATGCGGCTACATTTATTTCGCCATATGTATCGGTATTGAATCCTCCAAGAATGTGACAGCAGTCATGCTTTATCAAGAGTTCTGACATGCTTTTATGTTCGCCAGGTAACGGCCATTCCCTATCTCGATACCAAAAAAAAATTGAATGCCCAAGGCTCCCCTCGGGATAATTTACGAGACCCTTATACTTGCTTGCTAATATTGGGTCGCCAACTGATTGATGAATAGCATCGACAAATCCCTTGACAAGCTTTGGCGCTGAGTTCAAACCAAGAAATTCATCCATTGAGCGACGTCCATAGTCCCATAAAAGACGCTTTAGATGATTATCTTTGACCTTGTGCAAGTCTCTTAAAGTATTTGGATTAAGCCCAAATGCATTTGCATACTCATCAACCATGTCAATCATTTGTGAATTTAGGCTCATATCTACGTAGGGCATCAAGATCAGTATCTGTATTAATTGAAACCTTTTATCTTCGTCCTTAATAAGTGCTGCGCATGCGGCTGGTGTCATTGACTCTAAGTATTGAATATCAATATCGCTATGGAGAACATGACTTTGGACTGATTTTATGAATTCAAGAATAATAGCTTCTGGACTCCCATTGGCATCAAGGCTGCCGACTGAATTCATAGCCTGTAAAAAGATTTGCGCTTCACGCGCGTTCCACTTAGGAAGATTTTTCATTTAGCCAGTGACAGGAAATCTCAATGTAGAAGGGGCGGCCCAAAAAGCGGTATCATGAATTACAGTCTATGTTCCAAAATACGATAAGCCTGGCAATGGGTGCGATGATGGAAAATTTTTCATAGCACCCTCTCGGAACCGGATTAATTACTATAATCAACAAGTGAAACTTGGTATTGAAAGAAATATCTGATTTAAACATATAAATATATTTTAGTAGGCATTTAATTGGCTCCCTATTGCAGTAAAGAACTAGTGAATCCATGGGAAAAGGCGGGTGTCGCTGGTCATGGATCAGTCGTGACTGACTTGAGTGTTCCCCGCTCTGCTCAAGCAATAAAAAAGGGCGGCAGGGAGTGCCGCCAGCAACAAGGGGTCGAACGCGTCGAAAACGCTGGACTCTCTCCAGCGGCACCACCCTCTTCAGGCGGTCAGGGGTGCCGTGGGTGCGCTTTACATACTGCGAAAAAAGGAGAGGTCCCACCCCCTCCCAGTTCGACGCATTGCCCCTTCACCGAAGAAGCACCCAAAGAATTACGCGGGGTTCACCTACTGGTCGTCGCCATTACGACCAAACGACTAATGGGGTCAGCAACCCAAGAAAAAGCAGAGGTCCCACCCTCTGCTCTGTTCGACGCATTGGACCCCCTTACGGAGGGTTGACCTAATACTCTCTATCCACGCCTATGCCGCCATCCGTAGAAGCGCGCATTGAGAAGGGGGGCGTCGCGCCCCCCTGAAGGTCATTGAGACCTGGTTACTGCTCATCGGTCTCTGACCTCATCCCAGTTCTAAGGCGGATCAGGGCAGCGGGTCATGAGCGGAATTACCGCTTTCTGTATCAGCAAGACACAAAAAAAGAGCGGTATCCCTATCGCTCCTCCGGAAACTGAAAGTGCCGCTGGGCGGGACGACGCCAAGCGACCACCACCATCACCGATGAGGTGGGACTGCCGTGAGTTCCTCGACGGTGGATGGGGCCCGATTGATTGGGTGGCGTGATCAGGCGTCGTTAATTGGTGCCAGATCACACTTCAATCCATAGCTAACCAAGGCCAGCGTTAAGTCAGTTCTCTGAACTGTTCACATGGATTTCAAAAGCAAGAGCTGCCAAGACCTAAACAATCAATTGGCTATCTACCAAGCATTCCGCAACACTCATGGAGTCGCTGCAGTCTTACGCCAGATGGCGAATGAATACTGCCCTATTCAGAAGGTAGTTATTCGCTGATCACCGCACCGGCGGCCTGCACCGTCGCCAGCCTGTTTTCAGCATCTTGTCCAACACCTCGATGGCGTTATGGCGAAGCATTCGCCTGCGAGTCATCGGCTCAGGCGGGCGGCGCGGAACAACAAGCGACTGCTGGAGGCGATGGTGCTGGATCGCATGGACGTGGAGCTGGTCATCACACGGCTGGATGTCGATGTTTGCCACGCTGCCGTTGACAACAGCCCTTTTTGTCAACATGGCCATGATTCCAGTTCAGCCACTGCTTGACCGTCTTGCTGAAATCCCAGATATGGCAACGGGTTCTAAGCGCCTTGTTGTTGTCTTGGGCCAGTTGGGAGATTTCGACTCGATCGAATACGCCCAGGCATTGGTGCCGAGGCTTCCCGAGTTGGCGGCGGCTGGGGTCAAGGTTCAGCTGTTTGGCATTGGCAACGGCGCCAGCGCCGAGCGGTTCGCTGCTTTCACGGGCTTTCCCTTTCAGCAGCTGATCGCCGACGCATCACCGCTGTTGCATGAATCTCTGGGTTTGGAATCCGGGTTGCAGCTGCCCGGTGGGCCCTGGCCTGGCTTTCTGCTGATGTGCGCTGGTGTGGGCTCACCGGGCACGCTGGGCGAAGTGCTGCGTGGTTACATCGGTGATCGCTCTGCCGCCCAGATTTTCGACGATGAGGAGTGGGTCGAGGCGTTTCCGTTGCCGCGCTTCCGTGGCGCTCTGTTCCGCCGGGCCGGTGGTGAAGGGTTTCAGCGACCATTTGAGCTCGCCACCAAACGACTGCGAAACATGAACGAAGTGCTCCGGAATTGGCGCACCTACGTGCCCTGTGACGACTACATCACCCAGCGCGGTGCCACTGTGCTGCTCGATGGGGATGACAGCGTGATCTACAGCCATCGTGATCAAAGCCTGCTGGGCTATTCCGCCACCATGGATCGCCCATTGGCGTTTCTCGACGCGGTCTTGTCTCAGAGCTGACCGCCATCGGTGGAGGGCTCGCGATACACCGCAAGGGCCGCCACCAACCCGCCGATGAAGCCTGCGCTGTGGCCGATCCAGCTCACGCCGGCGGGTGAAACGCCGGGGATCAGGGCGATCAGTGCTGAGCCATAGAGCCAGAACGCCACAAGCCCCAGGACGATGGACAGGATGCGACGTTCCAGCCAGCCGATCAGCAGCAGGTAGCCCAGCAATCCATAGACCACCCCCGACAGTCCATGGCTGCGGGCGGGCCAGAACAGCGCGACAGGAATGTTGATCAGCAGCACCGACAGCCAGACGCTCAGGTAATCGCGCATTCCCCGGCTGAGTACCAGCCAACTCAGGGGAAGAAACGCCAGGCTGTTTGAGATGAGATGCCCAAAACCAGCGTGACTGATGGGGGAGGTCAGGACCCCCCACCAGGGTTGATCCGGGCCCATCGGCAGGTTCCACTGCCCCGCAAAGATCAGCTGGTCGATCAGCTCCTGTCCCCAGGCCACCGCCAGGATCAGCACGGGAAGCAGCAGTCGACCGCGCATCGTCCAGCACCAATGACCACAATGATGACGCTCGTGCTGCACGAATGCTCAGAAGCGACGTCGACGTCCTCGTGATCGGAAGCGGCATCGGCGGACTGTGTGCCGCTGGCCTCTGTGCCCGTGCTGGCCGCGACGTGCTGGTGCTGGAAGCCCATCACCAGCCAGGAGGGGCCGCTCATGGATTTCAGCGCCAGGGCTATCACTTCGAGTCCGGGCCGTCTCTTTGGAGTGGTCTGGGGCGTTGGCCCAGCAGCAATCCCCTAGCGCAGGTGCTGCGTGCGCTGGACCAGACCGTGGAGGTGATCCCCTATCGCACCTGGGATGTGCTCTTGCCGGAAGGGGACCTGCGCATCGCCGTGGGGCACGACGATTTCGAGGCCGTGGTCCGCGACTTGCGCGGCCCCGAAGTGGCTTCCGAATGGCGGCGTTTTGTGGAGTCGCTTCGGCCGATCGCCGCCGCCGCCGATGCT
Source organism: Synechococcus sp. PROS-U-1 (assembly GCF_014279755.1). NCBI lineage: Bacteria > Bacillati > Cyanobacteriota > Cyanophyceae > Synechococcales > Synechococcaceae > Synechococcus > Synechococcus sp. PROS-U-1. The sequence goes on along the minus strand of NZ_CP047951.1, from coordinate 1,755,759 downwards.
CTGCCTCTGCTGGCCCTGCGCCCCGGGGTGGATGGCATGGCGCAACTGCTGAAGCGCGGGGGGCGCTTGTTGCCGCACCTCGCGGCGATGCGTCATCTCTCCGGTTCCTTCGGGCCTCTGGTGGATCGTCACCTGCGTGATCCCTTCCTGCGCCATTGGGTGGATCTCCTCGCCTTCCTGATCAGCGGCATGCCGATGGGAGACACCAATGCCGCGGCCATGGCCACGCTGTTCGGCGAATGGTTTGAACCGGAGGCCCATCTCGACTATCCCGTTGGCGGCAGTGCTGCGGTGGTTGAGGCCTTGGTGCGTGGAGTGAAGGCCCATGGCGGCAGTCTGCACACGGGAGTCGCTGTGCAACAGCTGCATACGGAGGGGGATCGCGTCGTGGGCGTGACGCTCACCAATGGCACGCAGATTGCGGCGCGGCAGGTGATCTGTAATGCCGACATCTGGTCCACCCTGGCTCTGTTGCCGGCGTCTGTTGCGCCGAAGTGGCAGCGTCAGCGCCAGGCCACGCCGGCTTGCAACGGGTTTCTGCACCTGCATCTGGGCTTTGATGCCACCGGTCTGGAGGATCTGCCAATCCATACCGTTTGGGTCGACGACTGGGAGCGGGGGATCGACGCCGAGCGCAATGCCGTGGTGTTGTCGATTCCGTCGGTGTTGGATCCCACCATGGCGCCGCCGGGTCGCCATGTGCTGCATGCCTACACCCCCGCTAGCGAACCGTGGGAGTTCTGGGCTGACCTTGATCGCGGCAGCGCGGCGTATCAGCGGATGAAACAGGAGCGATGCGCTGTGTTCTGGCGCGTGCTGGAGCGCCGTATCCCCGACATCCGCGAGCGCTGTGAGTTGATCATGGAGGGAACGCCGCTGACCCACAGCCATTTCCTCAACGTGCATCAAGGCAGTTATGGCCCTGCGCTTTCAGCCGCTGAAGGGTTGTTCCCTGGGGTGACGACGCCCCTTGCCAATTTCTGGCTTTGTGGGGCCAGTACCTTCCCCGGCATCGGAATCCCTCCCGTAGCGGCGAGTGGTGCCATGGCGGCCCATGCCGTTCTCGGCCGGGACACGCAGAACGATCTACTGCGTGAGCTGGAGCTTTGAAACAGCTGCGTCATAACCTCCCTTCGGAAAGTTGTCGCAGTCCATGAATTCCAACGCCCGGATTGATTCGCTGCAGCTGATGCTGACCGATCTGCGCATGCGCAACGAACCGATCCGTCACAAGGCGGCGTTTCGGGGCTGCCAACCGGAATTTCAGGCGTTGGTCAGTCGTTTGATTGAGCAGCTGGAGGGGGAACTGCTCGAGGAGAAGCAGCGCTTCCGCCAAGCGTCACGGCACGCTTGATTTTGAGAGCAAGTCGCGCCACTGCGCCTCCTGCAGGGCCGCCTCCGGTGTGCCCTCTAGGGGGAAGTGGTTGAGGAAGTTCTTGTCTTGAGCGGGCTGATAGGGCCCCTGCTTCAGCTCAAAAATCACGCTGTCGGCCTCCAGGGCCACCAGGGTGTGGAACTGATCTTCTTCAACCTCGATCCCATGGGTGGGCCCAGCGGCGCTGAGATGAAGCTGCTGCTGGATGTCGCCCTCCCCGTTGAACAGCAGCAAGCCGATGGCTCCCTGCAGCACCAGGAAGCATTCAAAGCCTGTGCCTGAACCGTTGCGCCGGTGGCGGTGGGGACGCACATAGGTGCCGGGCTGAAGCACGTTCAGGAAACGCTGAACCGGATCCTGCTCCTGGTGAAAATTGTGGTTCAGGCGCAGACGGGGATGCTGCCGGGCTTCGGCGGCAACCCGGGCGAACAGCTGCTGGTTGATGCAGCGAAAGGGCGAGGACGTCATCCGTTTTGTTCGGCAGCGGATCGGTAGGCGGCGGGGACGAGCACCAGAAACAGGAGCCACCACACCAACACTCCAACCGCCACTGGAAGGCTGATCCAGAGGCGATGCAGCAGACCCCAGGACCCTCCCACGACCAGCACTCCTGTCGAGACGATGGACCATGGCTGGCACCACCAGGGTTTCAGAGACCAGAACGGCGGCTGCTCCGGGGGTGGCTGTTTCGCAGGTTCAGCGGAGGGCGTTGAGTTCACCGGCGGCTTGCATGGCGGCGAGATCGTCGTAGCCACCGATGACTGATCCGTCGATGAACACCTGCGGGAAGGTGGTCATCCCACTGCGTTGTTGCACGGCCTGGAAGGCTGCGTCGTCGTTGATGGTTGTGACGGTGTGGGGCAGATCAAGCGTTCTCAGGATGCGAAGTGCGCGGCTGCACCACGGGCATCCGGGAAGAACCGCAATCTCCAGGCGTGGTGTCGACGACTGTTGCTCGGGGCTGCCGTCGCGTTGCTCCAGAACACCAATGAGGAGATCCACTCCTTTTTGAACGATGGTGCCGGGCTCCAGGTGGCCTCCCCAAACCTGACAGGCCCCATCCGACAGGCTCAGGTGCAGATGAACGCCCTCAGGAGAGAGGGTTCCATTGAGGGTGATGACTTCGAGGTCTCCCTCCAGCACGGTGGGGTTGGCCTGGCCGGGGCATTGAAACGACGCCTTTGTGAGGTTGCCGACCACGCCGAGAACAAAGCCGCTGATGCCGTCCCGCTGGGCCAGCTCTTCAAGGCTGAGGCGCAGATCACTGCCGGGAGCAAGCTTCAGCGGCAGGGAACGCATGGCGCCTCAAAAGGGTGCTCAAGATTACGCAATCCTGTTTCGCACGATATTGTGCTTTTATTGGGTGGATATGTTCACGTTATCGTGCCCCTCCTTCAAGACCTGGTTCAGGAGTTGCAGCAGCGGATCGAGGGTCAGGCCATGGCCCCAAGCACGGCTGCGGTGGCGGATGCGGCCGGTTCAGAGCGCATCAACGTCACCCTGCCCCGAGGGGTGATGGATGACCTCAAGCGGCATGCCCTCGCCGAGGGGCGCAGTTGCGGCAATTTGGCCGCTTATCTGCTCGAAGAAGCCCTGCGTCGTCATCGCCCGCTGGGCTAGTGGCTCGAATCAATCCAGAAACTTGTTAGCGATGGCTTCCGCCTCTCCATTCTGTTGAAGTTTCAGGATCGAAACTCCCATCGGCGTGCGCAGCGGGCTGGTGGGCTTGAGCACGAATCCGTAGGTCTCATCCGACAAGGTGAACGGTGCGATCCGAACGGCAAGGTTGGGATGTTGTTTGAGGTGGTAGCGAAGGGAGTGTCGATCGAAGATCAAGGCATCGGCCTTTCGATCCAGCACCAGCTGAACGGCGTGGTCGAGGTTGGGAGCTGGCACGACGCGCATCTCCCGGTTTTCAGCCAGCTCCATGCCATCGGTGCCTTCCACGACGGCGATCCGGCGGCTGCTGAGTTGTTTAGGACTATCGATCGCTGTTTCGGTGGCTCCTGAAAGGAACAGCGTGAACGCTGACGCAAGGCTGGCGGTGAGGGATGAGACCGCGATCAGCGAGATCACCATCCAGGCTCCTGTAATGCCACGGCCGGTTCGCGTGATGGGTGCCTTGTCGCCGTAGCCCACCGTCGTCAAGGTCACCAGGGCAAACCACATGCCACTGCTGATGCCGGGAAGCCAGTCGCGGGGAAACTGTTCACTGTTTTTTTGCCGCTCGGCCATCCAGATCAGGCTGCCGACCACCAACAGCACGCTGACCAGCACCAAAACCGAGGAGATAACGGCCCAGCCGAAGAACACCTGGAAGCGACTGAAAATGGATGGGGTCTTGAGGGGAAGAAGAATGCCCTCCTTGCTCAGGAAGTAGGGCTGGGTGAAGTCAATCCCTGGGATGGCAAGGCGACGGGAGGTGATGCTGATCGGGCCGACGAGCACGTCGATATCTCCGATCTCCACCGCTTCGATGCCGGCTTTGGGAGTCGGCTGCTGTATTAGCTCATAGTTGAGGTTGCTGTCTTCGGCGACGCGCCGCCAGATCTCGAGGCTGATGCCGCTGATGTGGTCGCCGTTCCTGATCACGAAGGGAGGCGATCCACTGACCCCGACCTTCAGCTGGTCGGCCTGCGCAGGAAGTGCGCTGCTGAAACAGGCGAGCGCTAGTACGAAGGACCAGCGTCGAGCGGTTGGCATCAGCGCTGTTCCAGGCGACGCACGATCACGGCCATTGCAGCCAGGGAACCCGCCAGCGCGATCAGCAGGGCAATGGTCATGGAAAGGTCAGGGAAGGAGTGGTACAGCCAGATTGGCATCCCTGTTACCGAGCAACCAGTCGGCGATTTCCATCCTCAGGGCATAGGCGCATTCATAACGCCCTTGTGCTTCGAGAAGTCTTAACCGTTGTTCCAGCGTTCGCAGGGTTGCGATCGCGAGCTGGTGTGGACTCTCGCTCCGCGCCACAATGAGTTTCTTGGGAGTCTCTAAAGATTGAGGCACGACGGCGTGAATCAGATGCAGCCAGCGCTACACATCCGCGATCTGACCTGTTGATGACCTCACTGGAGTGGTTCTGGGGCAAGAGCCCGCTGACGTTTCTGCCCCAGCGAGCGTTATGGCGGGCTGAAGGGCGTGAGCTGTTTGTGGCCGATCTGCATCTCGGCAAGGCCGAGGTGTTCCAGGCCCATGGCGTTCCCATCCCCAGTGACGGTGATCAAGGAACCCTGAATCCATTGCTGGCCCTGTGCCATGCCTGGTCGCCTGAGCGATTGTTTGTTCTGGGTGATCTTGTTCACGCCAGGATTGGCATCACAGCTCCGCTGCGCGACACGTTGCTGGCATTGCCTGATCTCTGTGGTTGTCCGGTCGTGCTCATTGGTGGGAACCATGACTGCGGCAGCTGGATAGAAGGCCTGCCCCAGCAGCCATCACAGCGACTTGGCGATCTCTGGTTAAGTCATGCCCCTGAACGGGTTCCGGAGCCAGGTTTGTTGAATGTGTGTGGCCATTTGCATCCCATGACAAGGCTTCGTAGCCGGTCGGATCAGTTGCGTTTGCCGTGTTTCGCCTTTGATCCGCATGGTCCGCGTCTGGTGATTCCCGCGTTCGGGCAGTTGACGGGAGGCCATGACTGCGGCGAGCGTTACCGGCAATGGCTGGTTGCTGAAGGCTCCATCGTTCCTTGGTTCGATCCACTCCCCCAAAACCGAGAGCGAAGGATCGCGTGACTCAGCCTGCTGAGCTGCGGACCCGACCCAAGCGGAGCAGGCGGCTCCGCAAGCGCTGGCTGCTGCTGCTGATGCCGTTTGTGGTGTTTGGCGGATTGATCGCTCTGGCCCCTGTCGCCCCCGAGCGGTCCGATCGCGAAGCCCGGGCCGTCAGCTCAGCTCAGCAGAGACTGCTTGATGCCGAGCCGTTCCGCTACATCCCCGATGATGAGGTTTACGCCCTGGATCTCGATCCAAGGCGGGTGCGGTTCGGGTTGCTGGAAGGCTGGGATCGCGAACAGGACGCCTACGAGGACAGCGCAGCTCTGGCCTATGTGTCCGGTCCGATGTATGAGCGCCATGTCGATAACGCCGGACGTGAGATCACTGTTCCCCTTGGTGACCTCAAATTTGGCGGCAAGGTCTGGCGTGGCCGGAACCGCACGGCTTCCCGCCAACGGGCCTACGTCGGCATCCGCCACGACGGCAGCATTGATTTCGGCTACGGGGAGCTGACCGATGCCCGCAGCCGCACCTATGACACCTTTATCGGCGGCCTGCACAGCCTCTACAACGACATCGAGGCTCCGCCCGATAGCTACAAGGGTGCCTACAGCATCAGCATGGGCCAGCGGATCCGCTATTACCTGCCGCGCATCCGCATGGTGATGGGCCTGCGTCAGGACGGCCACATGGAAGTTCTGATGAGTCGTGATGGCCTGACTCTGGAGCAAAGCAAAGAGCTGGCCCGTCGTAGGGGGTACCTCGCGGCCTACATGCCAGACCATGCCTCGAAGAGTCGGTTCATCATTCCAGGGGTCAAGGGATTCACCGAAGAGGACGCGAACTGGATTAGTGGCGGGGCGACCAGTTTTGTGCACGTCCCCTACATGCTCCGGTTGAGCTCCCGCCAGATCCCTCTGCAGGGCAATCTGATCGCCGGTTTGACGCCAAAACTGGTGATGGATGAGGCCTGCAATGGCCCTGCCGACTGCGTGACGTCTTTTGGGAACCATCTCGCCGATCGAGCCTTGGCAGGGTTGAACAGGGTGATGGAACAGGGCATCGAACCACTGGCTCGGATGATTTGGGCTCCATCAACCCCTTCCAAGCTCAGGGCCCCAGCCGATGCCAGAGACGGCGGGGTCGATGTGGATCGAGCACCTTTACGAGAACCACCCATCACGGCGGATCCCTTGGTCTTGCGGGAGCAGCCGGCATTGATCAGGGAGCTAGATCCTGTGGAGCCCGATCCGAATGACAGCTGGATCGATCCGCAGCCTTTTGCCCCGTTACCCCCCGATCTGCCACCGCCAGTCGTCCTTGATGAGCCAACGGTCAATCCCGCCGAGGTTCTCCTGGCGGAGCCGGCGGATGCAGTGGCCTCTGATCTCCTGGAGGGGGCGCCGCCGCCACCGGATCTTCCACCCCTCCCGCCGGCGCCCCTCCCGGTCGTGCCGGATTGAGTTTTGGAAGCCGCTTGGTCCTGGTGGCCCATCCCCGACACCCAACGCCGTGTCTTGGTGGCTCGTTACCCCAATCTCCCGACGCGTGTTGAGCAGAGGGCCTTGAGCGACTCGCTCACTTGCCGGTTGTTCGCTGATGCCGGTCATGTCGTCGGCCTGGATGACATCGGCCGCACGATCTATGGCAAGCCTCAGGTTCGTGCTCACCAGCTTCATCACAGTATTTCCAACACCCGCTCTCTCAGCATCGGTGTGGTGGGGCCAGATCCGATTGGCATTGACGTGGAAGCGCTCGACCGGCCCTTGCGAGTGGCCTCCGAGCTCCTGACCCAACGGTTGTTTGCCTCCGCCTCGGAAGCGACGGTGTGTCTGCAGCACTGGACGCTGATTCAGGCGTGGACGGCCAAGGAAGCCGTATTGAAGGCTGCGGGTCTCGGGCTTGGCGGCGGACTCGCCAATGTGATCATTGCGCCGAACGGGGCCGCGGCATGGCTGCATGGAGCGAGCTATGCCCTGAGCCTGTGGACGCAGGAGGGCTTCAGCATTGCTGTCGCTGAGTGCATCCGTGGCTAAAGAAAGGGGTGGAGCATCCGGCAGCAGTGTGAGATCACGTTTTCAGCAACGTCTTGCCGAGGCCAACAACTTCCAGAAGGCATTGCTCACGTCCCTGCTCGCCTGGATGGCCCTGGGGGTCTGGAGCTATCTGATCGTCGTTCCGATCCTTTCGGCCGTAGCGTTCCTCTGGCTCGGGGTGACGGGCTGGCTCGTTTGGCGGATCTGGCGTAAACCAGCTTCCTGTAGCTAAGAATTGGGCTTCAATAACTTATAATTCAGGGCAATTTTGGTTCAGATTCAGTGGAATTCACTGTGGTGATTCTGAGTGAGCATGTTGGGTCGTATCCAAAAATTAATTGGACTGAATGGAAAGATCGCAATCGCAAGCAGATGAAGAGTCAGGGAGATGTCTGGTCGATGGCAACACTATCCGGGACAACAATCTGGGATTGTTTGGAAAACAGTCAAATCAATCGTCTTCATCTCGTGCAGTGGAAACACTCCGACCACACGATGTATCAGGTCAGCCTGCCCCGCAGGTGAAACTCCCTGGTGTTGCAACTCCTGCGGCTGATCAGCCGTTGGCAGGCTTCGTCAGCTTGTAGATGTTTAAGGCGAAAAGGGCCATTCCGAAGCTGCCGAACAGGACAAGCAGGTCTTGGGTGGTGATGACCATGACTCTCGTTACAAAGCTTTGTTGACTAATGTAACGGAGGCGCAGGGATGCGTCATCCAGTCGTTCCGAGGGGGCCGTGGGCGGTCCTCTTTTTTATGACCTACCCATTTGGTGCCACGAAGAAGGATCTAGAGAAAGCGTTCCGACTCCCAGATGCGCCAGCCCTCAGGGAGATCCAGCCGCGTGAGCCCGCTGAACTATCCGAGACGGAGCTAGCAACTGTTTTGTTTGAGCACCCAGGCGTCTAGCTCCAGTGCTCTCCTGGAGAACAGCTTCAAGGAGACCTGAGCACCGGCTTGACCCAACACCGTGCACTGGAGTCGACGACGGTATCCGAGACGTGTGGCCTGGAAGATGGTGATGAGAAGCCGCAGATCACGTCGGGAGTTTTCTTGCTGCGCGGTTTAAGGCTGGTTCGTCAGCAGCTGTCAGGCGTTTGGCGATCCTGCAGCCTGCCATGAGCCACTGAAATGTCATCTGGTCATGCTCCATGAGATGGTCAGTAAAAAGGCAAGGTCCCACCCCTGCCTCTCCTTCTCACGACGCATGAGGCAGGCCTATGAACTGCCACCTTTTCACTGTGTATCCGCTCGGTACAAAAGAAATCGGTTCAACAGCTCATTGCCAAAGGGTCGATCGCCCATGCGCTCTTTCGGATGGCTGATGGGGGCGACGACGCTGCTGCTGTTAGCGGATTCTCTAAGGAGCTGAAAATAAGGTTTGAGCGGCTTTGTTGGTTGTCTTTCTTGGTAGGAATAAAGAAAGCCAAAGTCGGCATAGCGGCGGGCCTGCCCTGCGCTGCAGTGGGTTTACAGAACGAAGTTGAGAACTACATCGTTCGCAATATCCGTCCTTTCAATTGTCTTTAGATTTGCCGTGTGGGCATCAGTGGGAGCTTCGGTTTTCTCAGTGGCTAACTCAAAAAAAGACGTCGCCCTGCTTGCCGGGGTCTTCCTTTTAGGTCTCGGAGCTTTGGAGGCTGCCCTGCAGGTCTTGGGTTTTTAAGCCGAGGCAAACCAGGAGCAACAGGTCCCAACGCGGTATGCCAGGAGGATGAAGACACCGATGGCTGCTGTGCTGAACGAAATCCCCATGGCTAGCTGACGGTTCTTTTCACCAATTGCCAAGTCAAATTTGGATTCGTTCAATGAAGCCCTTCGCGTGGGGGCAACGTAGTCCATTTGGTATCTCTTGCGACGCTTTTGAGTCGAAATGCTGATGTCGGCTGACGACGGTCCAGCCGAGCAAGCGTTGAGAGATCCCTGGATGGTCTCGTCAGCCCAATAGCCAGATGCTTCGATCATCTGCAAAGAGCGCCAACGTGAAGTCACCGCGCTGACAGGGGCGACCTTCCTTGTTGCCCGCCAATCGCAAAACCGTTGTTTGTTCTGGCGTGGACGCAGTGATGAACAAGGATCGACTCGAGTGCACTTTCACTCTCTTTGGGCTGTTAATCGATTCAAGCTGCGACATCGACGTCGTTGTAACCCAAAAAATTAACCACTTTCCTCTCCTGTCTTGAGGCAAGTGCTTCTTCGGCTAATCGAATGAGCTGCTGCTCTCTTGCTTTGATCGCGGTTTGCCACCTCCTCTTCGGCTTCTGATTGACAATCATGATGGAGCCCTTGGGTGGCAGGTAATGAGCTGGATTCATTCGAACCGCTTGGACGATGGAGATTAAGGACCTATTTGTTCTCGCCCCGCTTGTTTACATACTTGTTTAAGTAGGTTCCGGGTGATACCCGATCTCGGTATCTTCATGAACATTTGGAAGGCTAGGACCCTGTTGATGCTGGACGAACGGCCACTGCTTGGCCGTTCTGTTCATGTCTGTCATTCATGTCCTCAAGCATGACAACTGCACCTGCTCCAGCCACACGCCTTCAATGGTTGCCAGCTTGTCATCGTCTCAGGCAACGAACTGATGCTGAACGCATCTCTTTTGCGTGGCTTTGGCTCTGCCTCTCAGTCGATGTCAGCACCTTGTCGACGGGGATCAGGCGAGACCTGCATCAAGCGAGGTCCGCATCCAGATCATGACCAGCACCGAGATGTTGATGAGAACTCACGGTGTGAAACTATTTGTTTTTTACAACGTCCACCACGGAAGCTTGCGATAGACACTCACTTGATCGAGCCAATCCAGGTGTTCAATGCTGCCCCTAGTTGAAGCCGAATCGCTTCTTGGCGACAGTCTCCATCTCCTTCCGGATTTGTTGCACCGCCTCGCGGGTAAATGCCTTCTCGTTCTCCTGCGCCGTAATGATCTGCTTCGTGAGTGATCGAAGCTTTTCAATATTGTCACAGCTGTCGATCTCCCTGAATGCTGCTTCGAGATGGAACCGTTGTTCCATAGATAAGTGGTGGTTGGTCATTGGAAAATGTAAGTGTCGATACAGCCCTGGATTCAAGTCAGGGCTGTTGTGCGTTAGCGGCTGATCAGGCTGCAGAGATGCTGAAAGGTGCCGCGGGATCGCTCGTTGGCATTGGGTCGGCCTCTCCGGCAGCAAGGGCTTTGGCGCGGCGATACATATCGCTGTTGGTTGCACCCCGGGTCTCCATCGCTGCAGCAACGACGGCCCAATTTCGGATTTCGGTTGTCATTTTTGATGAATATCGACGATGTAAATCTCGCAAGAGCTTTGCCCAGCTGTGAGGTGGATAGCCGCCTGCAGGCCGAACCACAATGACGGAGAGTTGCTGTTAAGGCTGCGTATTCAGTGGCCTAACTCAGAAAACGCCCGTTGCGCTCAGGCAAATCAACGTTGTTGCTAGCAAGACCCAGACAACCAACTGCAGCCACTGCGTTAGTGGAGTTCCCATGGCTTAGTCGAGTGGGTCGTCCCAAAGAGGTGGCTCGTCAAATTCTTCTAACAGGGAATTGGCTTCCAGCTCCTTGCCGGTTAGGAGCAGTCGCATCACCCGGTTCCAAATGAACTGGGTCAAGCGCTCTGCTTCCTTCCCCTGATGCCCGGTTTCGAACTTGATCGGAGGCACATCGCCTGTGTCGTCGTGGAACTGTGTGGTCAACGTCACGAGGTGGGCCGCAGCTGTTGCTTTGTCGTAACCCTCTTCACTTTTCAGATGACGTATCAACGGACCCCATTCCCTGTGTCAAGTTGAAAAGCAGATAATGCCTCGCCACCGGCAATGCAAAGGCGCATGCTTGAACGATGCAAGCCAAAACGTCAGAAGGTTTAGAGGTTCTCGTGGCTGTCGTTGTTACCGCCGGCTTGGTGGCAGGCAACCTCTTTTTGTTCTCGCCGTTGCGCGTTGATAACCGTATACAACCTGCCTCTGCAGCCCAAAAGATTGAATCCTCATCGCAGTAATTCCAATCTGATTTTGGTTGTCTGCCATCACATCAGCTCCAGTGTTCAGGGGCTCACTCTCAACATTGTTTCCTATGTGTTGAGGGAGTGAGTCAAGAAAATCTACTCCTGAGATATGGATTGCCCTCTAAAAAACTAACAAACTAATCGATTCGTTAAAGCAATGCTGTTGTTTATGGCCTCTGATAATCTTTGCGTTGAGGCGGAATACTGAGTTGCGTCGGCCCTGGCTCAACAGATTGTGTTTGGGCAAGATCTCAGGCGCTAACTTTTTGTCAGCCTTTCAGCTCTCTGCAAAATCTGAGCTCTGCTTGTCCGTTGTTTTGGAAAAGCGATCAGCGCTTGAACACCCCGTTGCAGTCGCCTGGAGCAGGCCTCACAAAGCAGTGGCCTTCAGGAGACCAATAGCCAAGTGCCGGGAACGCCAGGCCTTGAGCACGTGCTTCTGCATTGACAGCATCAACACCTCGAGCCTGGATCAGCACGTTTCCGTCGCCATCAACGAGATCAAGAAAGTTATTTTCCTGGATTTCGGCTGTTGGGTTGGCCTGCACCATGACGGGAGAAACAGCAACCACACAAGCGATCAGTAGGAAGCGCAGCATCGGACTTGAAATGGAGAATGAGGAATCAGGAATCAGTTGCTGGTGACGACCACCGGTGTGCCCACCTTGATGCGGTTGTACACCTGAATCACGTCGGTGTTCAGCATGCGGATGCAGCCAAGGCTCACAGCTGCTCGCATCTTCACCCAGTTGGGCCAGGCCGTTCCGTGGATGGCGTACTCGCCTGTTCCGATCTGCACGTAGGCCACATAGCGCACCCCGACGGGATTCTTCGGGCCAGGCGCGATCACCTTGCCCTTCTTGTGATACACGGGCTGGGGATCCATTTTTGTCACGGCGTAGCTGCCCGCTGGCGTCGGTGATTCCGGTGCGCCGATGGCAACCGGGTACTTCCCAATCACCTTTCCGTCATCGAGGAGGGTGAGATATCTGCTCTTGAGGCTGATCTGAATGGTGGTTTCGGCTTGCGCCGGAACCGCGGCCATTGCGCCCAGGCCCAACGCCGCCGTCAAGAGGAGTGAACGAAGCTGCATCGGTTTGCGCAACAGGCGACCGCAGGCATTTTGACCTATCCGAAAGGGGCTAGCGTCAGCGCGTCGCTTTGCATACGCCCGAACCATGACCCGCTGTTTCGGAATCAGCCGTGTCTTGGCCGCTGGGGCGGCTGCTGTGGTGTCGACCCTGGCGTTCAGCATGCCCTCCAGGGCAGGATTCACGCCCGAGCAGCTGGCCGGTTTTGAAGTCACCCACCTGAGAGGTGTGGTTAATGCCGTGCTGCCGAAGCAGAAGGTGATCGAAGTGATCGATCCGGAAGGTCACAAGGAAATCGTCACGGTTGGCATCGACATGGCTCCACTGCGCCTCCGCAAAGGAGATCGCGTGGACGTTTCGCTGTTGGATGGCTTGGTGGTTGATCTGGAGCGCAGCAAGGCGACAACGCTGAGCTTCGATCGCGAAGACATCTACATGCCGATGGACATGGGTCCCTTGAAGAAAGGGATGCGTGTTGCCCTGGCTTCAGGTACAGCAAGGGTGTTGAAGGTGTCGGCGACCGACCGCAGCCTCAGCCTGATGGGACCGCTGGGAGGCATCCACAACCTGGATGTTGTGATGCCCAGTGGCAGTGATCTCTTCCCTGCTCTCAAGGCAGGGGATCTGGTGGATTTCCGCTTGATTCAGCCGGTGGCGGTGGACATTGACCGTGTTTCCACTCCTGCTGAGACGTCGGGTGCGTCGCAGAAACAACCGTTGCTCAGTGCTGTCGCTGATCGCCGCACCAGCTTGAAAGCCGAGCTGCTGGAGGCGTTCGAGCTTTCGCAGGTGACGGGAACGCTGCTGCAGTTCAAGCCCGATCAACAGGTGATGGAGCTGAAGAGTCCCTACGGCCACACCCTGTTGATCACCATGGGTGGCGGGCTCAAAACAGCGGGGGTCAGCAACGGTGATGAAGTGATCATCGACATCCTCGATGGCCTCGTGGTGGACCTAAGCAAAAGCTCCGCGAGCAGCCTCAGCTTCACCCGTGACGACGTGATCCTCTCCGAGGATTTTGGTGAAGTGCGCAAGGGAGCCCGGGTGGCGATGGGGACCGGAACTGCTGAGGTGGTGAAGGTCTCCGAGAAAGACCACGAACTCAGCCTGCGCGGTCCTTTCGGAGGGATCCACAACCTCGACGTTCGTCCTGGTCTCAACGGAGACCCGCTCGCCCAGCTCAAGGTGGGTGACTTCGTCCGCTTCCGGTCGATTCAACCGATCGCTATCGGGATTCGACCGGCCGGCTGAATCAGCCGTCTTGATGGGAGGCGAGGGCGCGCACCACATCTCCTCGGGTGATCACGCCGACGGGACATTGGTTCCCGTCGAGAACGAACAGGCGCTGCGTTCCCCGTTCATGCAGCTGGGATGCCGCCTTGGGGAGCGGTAGATCCGTGCCACAACTGTGGGAATCCTTGCGCATGAGATCGCTCACGTTGGTGCCGAGCACCTGGTGCACCTGCTTGTCCCAGTTCAAGGGATTGCGCAGGTAGATCACGCTGTCCAGCAGCATCACGTAGGGGCCGGCATCAACACCGCTCTCCCGCACCATCAGATCCTGTTCCGTCAGTTCGCCGATCAGACGCCCTTCGGGATCCACCACCGGCAAGCCGCTGACGTGGTGGTCGCTGATCATCTGGACGGCTTGCTGCAACGGGGTGTCCGGCGTGACCGTCAGAACGGGTTGGGTCATCACATCAGCCACCGTGAGCTGCAGGACCATGATCAGGGTTCAGCTGTCCGCATTCTGAGCGTTGTCTCTGCCTTTGCGCTCGATCGCCAACGGACTCACCGTGGCGCGAGCGGTTGCCGGTCTACCTCTCGTCATCGCGTTGCAGCTGGGCTGGCAGGGCTGGGCCTGGTGGTTGCTGCTGTTGGCCGGTCTCAGTGATGCAGCAGATGGCTGGTTGGCGCGCCGTGCCGGTGGCGGAAGCAGCTGGGGAGCGCGTCTGGACCCCCTGACCGACAAGGTGCTGATCGCGGCACCGTTGCTCTGGCTGGCGTCGTCTGCTGTGCTCCCGCTCTGGGCCATCTGGTTGCTGCTCGCCCGTGAATTGATGATTTCGGGATGGCGGGCCGAGGCCAGTGATGGGGCGCCGGCGTCGTTGTCGGGAAAAGCCAAGACGATCCTGCAGTTCGTCAGCTTGCTGTTGATGCTCTGGCCGTCCGTCTGGATCGGTTCTCCCGGGCTGCAGAGCCTGGGCTGGTGGCTGTTCTGGCCCTCCCTCGCCCTGGCTCTGAGTTCAGCTCTGGGTTACATCACTCCCCGATCAGCGCCACGTCAGCACTGAAGTCCGGCGCAGCGGTTGGGTTCAGGGCGTAGTCGTTGGTGTAGCTGTCGGCCAGGCCTTTGGCCAGGTCGAAGCTGGGCTGCCAGGCCAGTTCGCGTTCCACCCGGGTGATGTCGGTGAGGAAGTGATTGAGCCGCAGAGGGAAGGCTTTGCGGGCCTTGGGGTCGAGATCACTGGGGTTGAAGCTGCGCAGCTCAAGGCTGTCAGGATCGCGATCGCAAGCCACTGCAGCTGCGCGGATCAGTCCCTTGAAGGTGATGCCCTGTTTCCCGGAGCAGTTGTAGATGCGGTTGGCTGCAGCATCCACCTCGATGCAACGGGCCATCGCTTCAGCCAGATCCTCCACATGGCCCAGTTGGGTGATGGTGCTGCCGTCGCCGGGGAGCGGAATCGGTCGGTTGTGAACGATGCGATCGAAAAACCAGCGCTCGACGGGGTTGTAGTTGCCAGGGCCATAGATGTAGGTCGGCCGGAAGCTGGTGAAAGCAATGCCTTCATGCCGTAGCCACGCTTCGGTCTCGGCCTTGCCGGCATGACGGCTCTGTGGGTCGGTGGGGCTGGATTCATCCAGGGGCCACTGCTCTGAGTCGGCATAGACCCCGGCCGAACTCACATAGACAAAGCGATGGCTGGGGGCCCCGGTGATGGCCACCACCCGGCTGCTGTCCTCTTGTTTGCGTCCGGAACTGTCGACGATCACATCGAAGCTTCGGCCCTGCAGCGCGCTCAGACCGTCATCGCTGCTGCGATCGCCACAGAGGTGTTCCACACCCGCGGGTACAGCGTTCTTGCCGCGGGTGAACAGGGTGAGTGCATGGCCCTGGGCCTGTAGACGGGCCACCAGGGGCTTGCCCACGAAGCGGGTTCCCCCCATCACCAGGATCTTCATGCATTTGGGCCCGAAAAGCGCAGCTATTGAAGCGTGGCGCTGCAGGATGGAGGGTCTCTGGTCCGATCACAATGGAGATCATTCCCGCCATTGATTTGCTCGATGGAGCCTGCGTCAGGCTTCATCAGGGGGATTACGACCAGGTCACCCGCTTTAGTGAAGATCCCGTCGCTCAGGCCCTCAGCTGGCAAAGCCAAGGGGCGAGCCGGTTGCATCTGGTGGATCTCGATGGTGCCAAACGTGGCGAGCCGGTGAACGACGCTGCGGTGCGGGCCATTACCGAAGCCCTCGACATTCCTGTTCAGCTTGGAGGTGGTGTCCGCTCGCTCGAACGTGCGGAGGACTTAATCGCCTGTGGCTTGGATCGGGTCATCCTTGGCACGGTGGCTATTGAACAGCCGGCTCTGGTGCAGGAGTTGGCCCAACGCCATCCCGGTCGAATCGTTGTGGGAATTGATGCCAACGATGGCCGGGTGGCGACCCGGGGTTGGATCGAGCAGAGCGATGTTCTGGCAACGGATCTGGCCCAGCAGTTCAGTGCTGCCGGAATTGCGGCGATCATCACCACCGACATCGCCACCGATGGAACCCTTGCCGGCCCCAATCTGGATGCCTTGAGGACCATGGCGCAATGCAGCGCTGTTCCTGTGATTGCCTCAGGTGGCATCGGTTGCATGGCTGACCTTCTGGCGCTTTTGCCGCTGGAACCCCTCGGTGTTTCAGGGGTGATCGTGGGCAGAGCGTTGTACGACGGTCGTGTTGTCCTGAGCGAAGCCATCGCTGCAATCGGTGCGGCAAGGCTTCAGGACGTCACCACCGTGGCTGCAGACATCGCCTGAGCTGGTCTTGGGCCTTATGGTTGAAACAGCAGGCAACCCTTGTGCTAAGAGCAGCCGCCACCAAGACCAGCACGCCGTCCCCTCCGGGCAGCTTGCAGGAGGTGTTTGAGCAATGTCGTCGGCTGGGGATGCGGCTCAGCCGCCAGAGACGCATGGTGCTCGACCTGCTCTGGAGTGAAAAGAGCCACCTCAGTGCTCGAGACATCTTTGAACAGCTGAACCTGAGGGGCCGGAGCATCGGCCATACGTCGGTCTATCAAAACCTCGAAGCCCTTCAGTCCGCAGGCGTGATCGAGTGTCTCGACCGCGCGAGTGGTCGCTTGTATGGCTACAGGAGCGATCCCCACAGCCATCTCACCTGTTTGGACAGCGGTTCGATCGAAGAATCGACGTGGTTCTTCCCGACGACTTGTTGCGTCAGATCGAACGGCACACCGGCTTCCATATCGAGTCGTACACGCTGCAATTGAACGGCCGGCGCACCCTGGAGGATTGAGCAGAAGCTCGTTACCTTGAGCCCAATTGCTTGGGTTCATCGTTTGGCCTCTCCTTCGCCGGTGCGGATGTTGCTGCTCGCTCCGGATCTGCTCGGAGAGTCGTTGGCGCTGAAACTCACGTCCGCCCGCGACGATTGGGAGGTGCTTCTTCGCCCTGATCGGTTGAAGGGTTCTCCGGCTCTGGTGATCTGGTCGATCGATCGCGTCGCTTCGTTGGCGGCGATTCAGCAGGAGCTTTTCGCGTTGCAGGAGCGTTGGCAACCTGCTCCGGTCCTGCTGCTGCTCCCCAGCGAGATCCGCTTGTCGCGGGAGCAGCTGCTGGGTTTGCCAGCGGCTGGCTTGCTGCAAAATGCTGATTGGCAAAGCCTGCAGAACGCCATTGAAACCCTCCTGCAGGGGGGGCGGGACATCCGTCTGGAGGCTCCCTCGGAGGCCGCGAGCCAAGACCAGACCATGGGCTTGGGGCAATGGCTTTTGGTCAGTGGGTTGCAGCAGGTGAGTCGCGATCTCCAGCTGGTAGAAGCCATGCTGAATCCGCCGCCGGAGCAGCCGTTGCTCTTCGCTCTGCTGCAGGGTCGTCGCCGCGAACTTCAGTTCGCCAAAGGGTTGCTGCTCTGGCTCTGGGGGCCACTCCAACTGGGTCTCGAGGATGCAGAACCCCTGAAGCCCACTGCGCCTCCTTCCCCTGGGTCACCAAGCACCACGGCGATCAGTCTCAGAGAACGCAATGCCATTGCTGTTTGGGATGCCATCCGCGACCGCATTGATGACTCGGTTCAGGCTGGACTAACCAATTCCACCGGCCGTCTTCTAGCGATTGAGGGCTTGCACCCGGAGCGCCGCCGGGAGTTGCTTCTGGCCTTGTTGCAACAGCTCGACCAGGTCTTGCAACGCCTGCGTACCCGCCAGGACGGAACGGCGATGGCGCAGGCATGGAATGCTCTGCAGCCCGAGTTACGGCAGCAGGCACTGACTGCGCTGGCGGGCAGCTATGTCCAGATCCCCTGCAATGGTGACCTGCAGCCGGTCGTGGCTTCATTGCTGGGGCGCGCTGATCTCACCGGTGAGGATGGAGAGCTTCCGGATCCAACGGGAATGCTGGCTCCCTTGGTGGCGGATCAGCCGATGCTGGTGAACGGCTTGCTGTTGCCGGCCGATGACCCCAGGGCGTTCCTGCAATTGGAAACCTTGGTCAGCAATTGGCTGGTCAGAACGGCTGAACTGATTGGTGCAGAACTTCTTGATGCTTGTGGTGACTGGCCTGAGCTGCGTCGTTATCTCCTGCGGGATCCCCTCCTGGCGACCCGGGAACTCGATCGCCTGAGAAACCGTTTGAACACCCAGCTGCGTTGGGCCGACTGGGTTGAGCGTCCAATCCAGCTTTATGAGAGTCAGCGCACCTTGTATCAGTTGCGAGCTGGTCGCATCGAACCGCTGCTGCTGACGGAGCCCCGGGACAACGAGTTGAACCAGCTCGGTTGGTGGCAGCGGCAGGTGGCGTTGCTGTTGGAAGCCAGAGATGCCCTTGCACCCCAGGTGCAGGCCGTGGTCCGTCGCATTGGCGATCTTGCCGTCATCCTGCTGACCCAGGTGCTCGGCAGGGCCATCGGTCTGGTTGGTCGTGGCATTGCCCAGGGAATGGGTCGCAGCCTCGGCCGCAGTTAGGCCCCTGGGTCCACAATGGCGATCCGCTGCTTCGGCTCGATGCTTGCTTTGGTGCGCTGTTTGATCACCGTGTCGATCGCGCTTCTGCTCTATGTCGCCCCAGCGGGCGCTGTGTTGAACAGCGATAGCTACGACGGCAACATCTATGCCCTCTATGCCGGCAACGGCTCTTTGGTTCCTCCCGCCAACACCCTGGAGGACTCCCTCGCTGAGGGACGCACTGCAGTGATCATCTATTACCTGGACGACAGTTCCGTCAGCAAACGTTTCGCTCCAGTGGTGTCGGAGTTGCAACGGCTTTGGGGCCGCAGCATCGATTTGCTGCCTCTCACGACCGATCCACTCCAGGGACGAGAAGCACTCGGGGCTGGTGACCCTGCCACCTACTGGTCAGGAGCCATTCCTCAGGTGGTCGTGATTGGATCGGATGGCAGGGTTGTCTTCGATCAGAGCGGCCAGGTTCCTCTGGCGGTGATCAACGACGCCATCAGCACCTCCACAGGCCTTCCGGCTCCTGATTTGGGGCGGATTGATCAGGAAGGCAGTTTCAACGAAGTGAACATTGAAGTCACGGCGAACTAAGACGCCCATCGCCACGCCGCCTACGCTGCCGGCCAGTTGTCCCGGTCGCTGAGCCGGATCCGCTGTGTCGCTGTTGTTTGCTCCGCTGGGCCTTGGACTGGGTGTGGCCTGGCTGGAGCTCCGCCATCGCCTTCGGCCAGCGTCGCCGCTGCGGATGACTCCCCAGGATTGGCGCGTGGATGACCTGGGGGGGCGCCTCCGCATCGAAGGTGTGCTGGAGATCAGCAACCCCCACCCCCGGATGGAGGTCTTTGTGCCGGAACTGCGGGTCGAACCCGTGCTTCTTGGCTCGTCCGACACCGCTGGCCTGGAGGTGAAAACGCGGATCATTGCTGATCATCCCGATGAGGAGACCCGGGCGGATGGCTACTGGGCGGCTTACATCGTCAAGGGACGCAAGAGCACGCGCGCCCGAGTTTCGATCGAGATCACCGGTTCATCCCCCTCAGCTCGGGTCGACAGCCTTTGGGTCGATGCGCACTGGGTGAATTACGGACCCTTCGGTCGCACGCAGCGCCGTCAGGGTGTGCTGGTTCCTCTTCGGCGTCCACAGCCGCTGCAGCCCGATCAAGCCCACTTCACGCAAGGGGAGGGTTGCCGTGTGCTGCCGCTTCGAACCCACTTGCTCGGACCCTTGGACGATGCCATTGCGGTCTTGCGCACCTATGCCGCTGACTTGATCCAGCCCGGCGACATTCTCACCATCGGCGAGACCCCCGTTGCTGTGATCCAGGGGCGCTACCGCCACCCCAGTGAAGTCGAGCCAGGGATGGTTGCGCGTCTGGCCTGCCGTGTGTTCCACCCCACCAGCAGCCTGGCAACCGCCTGCGGCATGCAGACCTTGATTGATCTGGTCGGGCCGACCCGCGTTCTTGCCGCCTGGCTGGGGGGACTGTTGATGAAGCTGGTTGGCGTCCCCGGAGGTTTTTATCGCCTCGCCGGTGATCAGGCCCGTTTGATCGACGACATCACAGGAACAACACCGCCCTACGACCAGACCATTGTTCTGGGTCCATCCCGTGCCGAGCAGTTCTGTCGTGACGCCTCTGCCGAACTCGGGGTTGACGTCGCCATCGTGGATGTCAACGACCTCGGCCGCGTGAAGGTTCTGGCCTCCAGCCCTGGTTGTGATGAGGAATTGCTGGGGAGGGCCCTCCGCCCCAATCCAGCTGGCAATGCCAACGAGCGCACCCCCCTGGTGTTGGTGCGGCCAGGGCTGGAATGAGCGATACATTGTGATCAGTGGGGTTGGAGGGGTGTCCAGTGGAAGAACCCAAGACATCCTCGATTCGCATTGAGCCACTCAATCCAGCCCATCTGGCCCGGTGGGTTCAAGACGCGCCGGTTGAACAGCTGTCGCGTTTTCAGGGCTTTCTGATCGGAGAATGGCTCTCTTCAGTGGAGCAGCGCTTCCCTGATCTGCTCCCCAGTCGCTCGCCGCGTTGCCTGCTGGCCCTCGACGGTGACCGCCCGGTGGCCAGCGTTGTGGCGCGGCCGTTCAACCGTCGTGGCAGCTGCTGGATCCTCCAATTGCCGGAGCTGCTTGGGACGGTCGATGATCACAGTCATCGCATGATTCAGCAGGCCTTGCTTCAGCAGGCCCTGCACTCCTGGACCACCCAGATCTGCAGCTGGGTGATCCGATGTCCTGCCACGGATGCCGAGGCCATCGCTCTGCTGCGGGAACTCGGCTTTCAACCGCTTCGCCCCTACCAGTGCTGGCTCCCACCCAGCACGGACGCTGAGCAGGGGACCACCGATCAGCTGCCCGCGGGTTTGCGCTGGTCAGCTCTCAACCGCCGCACAGCCCAGTTGCTTTGGCCCATCGAGCAGGGCGGCAGCTACAGCCACCTTCGGCAGATCACTGACCGCCACTGGCTTGATCTGCTTGACCGGCATGGACCGGGTTGCGGGGTGCTCATGGCTGGAGACGCTGTTCTGGCGGGCTGCATCCGACTCCCCGACGCTGGAGAGGCCGGTCTTGTGGAGCTGATGCGGGACATCGCCTGGGATCCACGGTTGGATCAGGCTCTTCCCAGCGTGTTGAACGGGATTCGCCAGCGAGGCCGGCCCAGCGGGTTGCTCACGGCATTTGACGATGCGCCACTCAGCAGGATTCTTGAAGCGGAGGGTTGGACCCGTGGCGATGAGCAGCTGTTGCTGGGACGCAGCATGTGGCGCCGTCAATCACCCCAGCGCAACCTGCAGCTGACGCGATCGCTGGATCAGGTGCTTGGCCGACTGCGGCCCCAGGGCACACCCCTCCCGACCCCAAGCCTGGGTGACCGGAACTAATGCGGCCGCGACCCTGTTCGATCCTCAGCCTGGATGTCGGTCGGAAGCGCATTGGTCTTGCTGGCTGCGATCCCCTTGGCATCAGCGTGACGCCTCTCTCGGCCTTGCGTCGTGGTCGTTTTGATGCCGATCTAGTCGTTCTCCGTGCCCATTGCAGTGCACGTTCGGTGCAGGGCCTCGTGGTTGGCTTGCCCCTGGATGCCTCGGGCCAGCCCACGGCTCAGGCGGAACACTGCCAGCGCTACGGCCTGCGTCTGGCCGATGCCCTTGAGCTTCCCCTGGCGTGGGTGAATGAGCACAGCAGCACCTGGGCGGCCGGTGAGCAATTCGGGCTGACGGGGGACCGCAGCGGGCGTCTGGACAGCGCAGCTGCTGCGTTGCTGCTGGAGCAGTGGCTTGTCGAGGGGCCGGAGCTCAAACCGGCCCAGAGGAGTGCTTCAAGGTCGGGCGTCCGGGCTGCCGATGGTGGATCCTGAGCCCAGTCAGAACCGCGTCGATGTCTGAGTCGGGACCCGGAAAGAGCAGCGATCATCCGACCCTGCTGGTCCGTGATCGCGAGGGCCATGACCTGCTGTGTTTCCTGGAGCACCTGATCCCCCTCGAGGGGCAGGACTACGCCTTGCTTTCGCCGGTGGACACGCCGGTGTCGCTGTTTCGACTCAATGATGAGGCTGAGCCGGTGCCGATCACGGAAGTTGCCAGCAGTGAGCCGATTCTGTCGGTGGCTGATGTTGTGCTTCAGGAGCACGACTTGGTCTTGGTGCGATCGGCGATCACCCTCACGGTGAGTGGTGAATTGGATGAGCCGGATCAGGATGAGCTCGATGAGCTGGAAGAGGACGACGATGTCGACGAGGACGCCGAGACTTTTGAGCTCCTGGTGAGCTTCATGGTCGAGTCGGAGGAATACGGGCTCTATATCCCCCTTGACCCGTTCCTCGTTTTGGTGCGGATGGAGGATGGCCAGGCGGTGCTGCTGAGCGACGATGAGTTGGATCGTGTTCAACCTTTGATTGAGGCGGAACTGGAGGAGCGTGAATGGCCGGATTGACGGGACAGCACTGGTTGACACCCGACTGGGATCCACGGCTCACGATTGCCCAGCTTTCGCTTCCCTACCTCACGGCCCACGGTCTGCGGGCCGCTGTGATTGACGTCGACCGCACCCTTCTGCCCGGTCGTGATGTGACCCTGCCAGAGCCTGTTCGCGAGTGGTTGGTGGATGCTGGCCGTCGCATGCAACTGCATTTGTTCAGCAACAACCCGTCCCACGGTCGGATCGCTGCCGTGGCCGATCAGCTCGGGGTCAGCTTCACCTCCGGGGCTGGAAAACCGCGTCGTGGAGCACTGCGCGCTGTGGTTCGCGATCTCGCTGTGCCACCGCACGCGATTGCGATGATCGGTGACCGTCTGTTCACGGATGTGCTCTGCGGCAACCGGATGGGGCTCTACACGGTGTTGGTTCGACCCGTCAAGGATGACGGAAAGGCCTGTCGCCATGACCGTGTGCAGCGTTTTGAACGCGCTTTGGCGCGCTGGATGGGGGCGCCGTCAGCATGACCCTGTGGGTCGTGAAAATCGGTACCAGCCTGCTCAGGGGTGAGACCGCAGCCACCATTGAGGGCTACGCGCGTTGCTTCGCATCGGCCATGGACCGCGGTGACCAGGTGGTGCTGGTTACCAGTGGTGCCGTCGGGCTGGGCTGCCAGAAGCTGGCCTTCACCAATCGCCCCGACACGGTGGTGGCCCTGCAGGCGGCGGCTGCCATCGGCCAGGGGGCGCTGATGGCGCTGTATGAACGGGCCATGGCCCGCCATGGTCGTTCCGTGGCCCAGGTGCTGCTGACTCGCTCCGACCTGGCCGATCGCCGTCGTTATCAGAACGCTTCGGGCACCCTGCGGCAGCTGCTGAGCTGGGGGGTGCTGCCGGTGATCAACGAGAACGATGCCCTTTCCCCGGCGGAGTTGCGCTTCGGCGACAACGACACCCTCTCGGCTTTGGTGGCCGCCGCCGTTGAAGCGCAGCAACTGATCTTGCTGACAGATGTTGATCGCCTGTACTCCTCGGATCCTCGGGTCGATGCAAACGCCGAGCCCATCTCAGATGTCCGCCATCCCCGGGACCTGGACCAGCTGGAACAGGGGGCGGGGGATGGTGGTCGCTGGGGCACCGGGGGCATGACGACCAAGCTGGCGGCAGCCCGCATCGCAACCGCCAGTGGCATCACGGTGCAGCTGGCCGACGGCCGTGATCCCTCTCGCTTGGACGCTTTGCTGCAGGGGGAACGGGGTGGAACGGTGTTCCATCCCCACCCTGAACCCCTGGGCAATCGACGCAGCTGGCTGGCCCATGCGCTCCGGCCTGAGGGTGAACTCCAGCTTGATGCGGGGGCCTGCGACGCTCTGAAGCACCGTGGTGCGTCTCTGCTGCTGGTTGGTGTGACGGCGGTGCGTGGACACTTCGCTGCCAACCAGCCCGTTCAGTTGCTGGGCCCCAGCGGCATTGACGTGGGCCGTGGCCTCTGCTCGATGGACAGCGACCAGCTTCGGGCTGCCATGCACGCCGCATCATCGGGTGAACCTTCTCCGGTGGTGGTGCATCGGGATGTTCTGGTGCTGCGCGGTCGTTAACCACGTCTACGATCCGCGCGAATGTCGTGGCTGCCATGCGTTTCAGCACCCTGATCAAGGTTCTGCAGACCGGTGATGCAGGCTTGCGCTGGAGCCAGCCCGGAGTGGATCCGTGGCTTGAGGGTGCCGCTTCGCTCGATCAGGCCTCAGCCTCGCAACTCAGTTTTCTGGAGAAGGGCAACGCCCTGACCGCTGTCCTGGGTGCCAGCAGCGTCGGCGCTCTGTTGCTGCCGGACCAACAGGATCTGATTGATCTTGCCTCTGGGCGTGGCATCGCCTTTGCGGTCTTCGCTGACCCCCGTCTGGCCTTTGCCGAAGCCCTTGATCAGTTGCATCCCCGCCGCCGGCCGTTGGCGGAGATTCATCCTTCGGCGGTGATCGATGAACGGGCTGTGGTGGGCCCAGGCAGTGCTGTTGGCCCTCGGGTGTGCATTGGCGAGGGGAGTCGTGTCGGGTCCGATTGCATCCTTCATCCCGGGGTTGTGATCTACGACGATGTGGTGATAGGTGACAGCTGTGAGCTGCACGCCAATGCGGTGCTGCATCCAGGAAGCCGTCTTGGAAAGGGATGCGTGGTGAATTCCAACGCTGTTGTCGGGTCTGAGGGGTTCGGCTTCGTGCCAACCGCAAAGGGATGGCGAAAAATGCCGCAGACCGGTCTGGTCGTTCTTGAAGATGGCGTTGAGGTGGGATGTGGAACCACCATCGACCGTCCATCGGTGGGGGAGACGCGCATTGGAGCCGGCACCAAGATCGACAACCTCGTTCAGATCGGCCATGGCGTCACCACCGGCCGCGGCTGTGCCTTCGCTTCCCAGGTAGGAATCGCTGGGGGTGCGCGGATCGGTCAGGGGGTCATCCTGGCGGGCCAGGTGGGTGTCGCCAATCGAGCCGTTGTGGGTGACCGTGCCATCGCCAGCTCCAAAAGCGGTATCCACGGTGAGGTAGCCCCCGGTGAGGTGGTGAGCGGTTATCCCGCGATTCCGAACCGCCTCTGGTTGCGCTGCTCTGCAGCCTTCAGCAAGCTGCCGGAGATGGCGAAGACCTTGCGCGAGCTCAAACGCGACTCCCCTCAGTAACCTCAGCGGTCGACCTGCCGCACTACACCGTCATGGCTCAGCACCGCGTTGTTCTTCTGCCCGGTGATGGGATCGGCCCGGAGATCACCGCTGTCGCCCGCCAGTTGCTGGAGGTCGTCAGTCAGCGTCATGGCTTTTCGCTGAGCTTCGAGGAACAGCCCATCGGTGGCAGCGCTATTGATGCCACTGGTGAGCCACTTCCCGCCAGCACCCTGGAAGCCTGCAAGTCAGCCGATGCTGTGTTGCTGGCTGCCATCGGTAGCCCTCGCTTCGACAGTCTTCCCCGCGAAAAGCGCCCGGAAACCGGCCTGCTCGGTTTGCGCTCTGGCATGGAGTTGTTTGCCAATCTTCGCCCGGTCAAGATTGTCCCCGCCCTCATTGAGGCCAGCAGCCTCAAGCGCGAGGTGATCGAGGGAGTTGATCTGATGGTGGTGCGTGAACTCACCGGTGGGATTTACTTCGGTCAGCCCAAGGGACGCATCGAGACCGAGGGAGACGAGCGTGGCTTCAACACCATGACCTACTCCGGCTCGGAGGTGGATCGGATCGCAAAGGTGGCCTTTGAGATCGCCCAGGAGAGGCGTGGACGGCTGTGCTCGGTCGACAAGGCCAATGTTCTTGATGTGAGCCAGCTCTGGCGTGACCGTGTCGATGCCATGGCGCCTGGATACGCCAATGTCGATGTGAGCCACATGTATGTGGACAACGCGGCGATGCAGCTGGTGCGCGACCCCCGTCAGTTCGATGTGCTGCTCACCGGGAATCTTTTCGGCGACATTCTCAGCGATGAGGCGGCAATGCTCACTGGCTCCATCGGAATGCTGCCCTCGGCCTCCCTCGGCAGTGAAGGACCTGGTCTCTTTGAGCCTGTGCATGGTTCGGCCCCCGATATCGCCGGTCAGGACAAGGCCAATCCGATGGCCATGGTGCTCTCGGCCGCGATGATGCTGCGCACCGGTTTGAAGCAGGGTGCTGCTGCCGATGATCTCGAAGCCGCTGTTGATGCCGTTCTGGCCGGCGGATTCCGCACCGGTGATTTGATGGCAGAAGGCTGCACTCAGCTGGGTTGTCGCGCCATGGGTGAGGAATTGCTCAAAGCTCTTTGAACTTTGGATTGGTGCAATTGGGCCCTGATCTGGCAAGATCTCCGGGCCACTAGTCCCCGCATCGATGTCGAAGCGTCATCCGGTTGTCGCTGTTACCGGTTCTTCCGGAGCTGGAACCAGCACCGTCAAGCGCGCCTTCGAGCACATCTTTGCGCGGGAGGGCATTACCCCTGCAGTGGTGGAAGGCGACAGCTACCACCGCTACGAGCGGATGCCCATGAAAAAGGCCATGGCGGATGCCCTGGCCAAGGGTGAAAATTTCTCCCATTTCGGCCCTGAGGCCAACCTCTTCGACAAGCTCGAGGAGCTGTTCCGCACCTATGGCGAGACCGGTGCTGGTCAGAAGCGCTACTACCTGCACAGCCCCGAAGAAGCTGCCGAACACAACGCCCGTCTCGGCGTCAACCTCGAGCCGGGTCAGTTCACGCCTTGGGAAGACATCCCTTCGGGCACCGATGTGCTGTTCTACGAAGGCCTTCACGGTGGCGTGAAGGGAGAGGGATACGACGTCTCGGCCCTGGCTGACCTGCTGGTGGGCGTGGTGCCGATCACCAACCTCGAGTGGATTCAGAAGATCCACCGTGACAATGCTGAGCGCGGCTATTCCGCTGAAGCGATCGTTGACACGATCCTGCGCCGGATGCCGGATTACATCAACCACATCTGCCCCCAGTTCAGTCAGACCGACATCAACTTCCAGAGGGTTCCCACGGTGGACACCTCCAACCCCTTCATCTGCCGGAACATCCCGACGCCTGATGAAAGTTTCGTGATCATTCACTTCCGCAAGGGTGCTCGCGAGAAGTGGGGGATCGACTTTGGCTATCTGCTGAGCATGATCCACGATTCCTTCATGTCCAGCCCCACCAGCATCGTGGTGAACGGCGGCAAGATGGGCTTTGCAATGGAACTGATCCTCACTCCGATCATTCACCGCATGATCGAAGAGAAGAAGAAGGTCAGCTGATCGCTTCTCGATACAACATTCATCTCTAGAATGAGCCCATCTGAGTGATCAGGTGGGCTCTATTTCTTTGTCAACGCCCTCCTTCGAAATTCGTGGAGCTTCGGGTGTTCCGTCGGCTCCGCGCTGGGATCGTATTGACAGCCGTACGCTGATCGCTCAAGCCCGAAGGATCTACTTCGCGTATCTCTCCAACACCCCTGCGGGACAGGAGCCCACAGGAGTTGTCGTGGATCCGCAGCAGCCTGATGGTCGGGTGGTCTTCGAGACTCCTGTCCTGCTGCCGGATGAGGAGTTCATCGCGATCGATCTGATCCGGAGTCGCACGAGCCGTGGCCGGTCTCGATGGAAGGGTTGAGCTTGCTTTGGATTGCCCTGCTGGGCGCCTGCGTCGGCAGCTTCACCAACGTGGTGGTGTGGCGCTTGCCCCGTCAGGAATCCGTGGTCTTCCCGGGAAGCCACTGCCCGAAATGTGGTCATTCCATTCGCTGGCATGACAATCTCCCGGTGCTCGGTTGGCTGCTGCTGAGGGGGCGTTGTCGGGACTGTCATGCCGGGATCAGCTGGCGCTATCCAGCGGTGGAGGTCCTGAGTGCCGGCTTGTGGATGTCGGCTGTATTGGTATGGCCTGGTGCTGGTGCCGGGCTTCCCGATCTCTGGCTCCCCTGGGCGGGTCTTCCTCTGATCGCGCTGCTGCTGCCCCTGGTGCTGATCGATTTGGATCACCTGTGGCTGCCGGAGCCCCTGTGTCGCTGGGGTGTGGTGCTGGGGTTGTTCGTCAGCAGCGTTGGTGGGGTCTCCGCGGTTTCAACCCATCTGATCGCATCGGTGCTTGCCTTGCTGCTTCTGGAAGGCCTCAGTGCCTTGGCCGAACGGCTGTTGGGGCAACCTGCGCTGGGTCTGGGTGATGCCAAGTTGGCGGCGCTGGGCGGGGCATGGCTTGGCCCTGGGGGGATTGCAGCCGCCATGGCCATTGCGATTGCGGCGGGTGCCGCGGTCGGAGGCACTGCTCGATTAAGTGGACGGCTGGGCCCTCGGGAACCTTTCCCCTTCGGTCCGTTTATTGCTCTCGGAATCTGGTTGGTCTGGCTGACCGGTCCGATGTGGTGGTGGAGTGAGTGGTTGATGTTGCTGGGCGTCTGAAGCCGCCACGCTTCACGCTCCGGCACCGCCAGCCGTCGCATCAAAGGCTCCCCCCGCTTTCACATTGGCGAGCAGCGTCCCATCCAGGAACTGCTGATCCAGGAGAATCAACGCAGCGCTGTTCGAATCGGCCAAGCGCAGCCTTTTGATTACAAAACGGGCTTCTGATTCTTCCTGAAGTTGTTCCTCGACAAACCAATCGAGCATGGCTGTCGCGGTGCGATCTCCCTGCTTCTCCGCGAGGCTGTAGATGTTGTTGATTGAGCGTGTGACGTCTTTTTCCATGCTGTAAACCATGTCGAACAATGTTTCGACTGACTCCCAGTCCCGTTGCGGCGAGTCAATGGTGGGCAATTGAACTTTGCAATCACTGTCCACCAGGTACGAGATCAGCTTGGAGGCGTGACCCCTTTCCTCAATGCTCTTGTTCAGCATGTAGCTGGAGAAGCCGATGAGATCTTTTTCCCGCAGCCAGATCGCCATGGCCAAATAGGTATGGCTGGCTTGGAATTCAAGGGAAAGATGGTTGTTGATCGCCGCTGTATGGGAGGTCATGCCTGATGGCGTTCAATCTCGTCATCAGCAGGTTAGAGACTGCATTTCTTGGCTTCAAAAACAAAAAAAACATCCCCTCAGAGCATGGATCACCTTCTGGGGCTGTAGAGCGTGGTTGGTTCGTCATTGCTCCAGCTCGAAGGCTCTCCCCAGGGCAGCTTTTAATGGAGAGAGCTGACAGCCTTGTGTGTCTCTGTTCGACTGGTTTGCTGATCGCCGCAAGGGTCAGTACGTCGCCAATGTCAAGCAGGAACCTGATGAAGGCGATGGTCTGTGGAGCAAATGCCCTGAATGCGGGCAGGTGGTCTACGTCAAAGACCTGAAACTGAATGCCAGCGTTTGCGCCAACTGCGGCTATCACCACCGGATTGACAGTGCCGAACGCATCGCGCTGATCGCTGATCCAGACAGCTTCCAGGTGCTGAATGCTGATCTCTCACCGGTTGATCCTCTGGGGTTTAAAGATCGACGGGCCTACGCCGATCGGCTGCGGGAGAGTCAGGCCTCGACGGGGCTGCGGGATGGCGTGGTGACCGGCCTGTGCCGTGTTGAGGGCATTCCCATGGGGCTGGCAGCGATGGATTTCCGCTTCATGGGCGGGTCGATGGGATCTGTGGTCGGGGAAAAAATCACCCGTTTGATCGAGGAATCCACGGCCCGCAAGCTGCCGCTTCTGATCGTCTGCGCCTCTGGCGGTGCCCGGATGCAGGAGGGGATGCTCAGCCTGATGCAGATGGCGAAGATCTCTGGAGCACTGGAACGCCACCGTGAAGCCGAGCTGCTCTACATGCCTTTGCTCACCCACCCCACCACCGGAGGCGTCACAGCCAGCTTCGCCATGCTGGGAGACCTCATTTTGGCGGAGCCGAAAGCGCTGATTGGCTTCGCTGGGCGCCGCGTCATTGAGCAGACCCTGCGGGAGAAGTTGCCGGACAATTTTCAGACGGCTGAGTATCTGCAGGATCACGGGTTCGTGGACACGATCGTTCCACGCACCCAGTTGCGCTCCACGTTGGCCAACCTGCTGCGCTTGCATGGCAGCAAATCGATGGAGCTCACCAGCGCATGATCAGGTCCGGACTTGCTTTGATCCTGGGGTTGATCTGCTGGGTCGCACCTGTTCTGGCGGCCCCTGTCGAATGGATCGAAGTTCCTGTTACTGACGCGGGTCAGCAGTGGTGGGATCGCGGCAGTGTTCGCATCGACCGGGATGGATTCCGAACGGTGCTGAGTCGTTTTACGCCAGCGGCGACTGACGATGGGGATCAACCCGCTGGGGAGCTTTATGTGATGCAGCTGGACTGTGCCCAAGGTCTCTATCGCGACAAACAGGTGAATGGTTTGCCGCGGTTTCGTGCCCAATGGCAGCCTGCTGGAGACGACGGGCTGATCACCTCCGTGATGGAGGCTGTCTGCACCGAACCCCTCTCCAGTTGAGATGTCTCCACAACCCATTGGTGTTGCCGTTGCCGGTCTCGGCTTTGGGGAGAAGGTGCACCTACCGGCGCTTGCCGCAGCTCCCGATCTTCAGGCGGTTGCCCTCTGGCACCCACGCCAAGAGCGGCTGGATGCCGCGAAGGCCGACCACGGCCTGAAGGGATACAGCGACTGGGACGCTCTGCTGGCTGATCCTGCTGTGGAAGCGGTGGTCATTGCCACCCCCCCTGCACCGCGTTTTGCGTTAGCCCGTCGAGCCCTTGAGGCGGGTAAGCACTTGCTGCTGGAGAAGCCCATCACTTTGCATGCCGATCAAGCCAGAGAGCTGCAGCGGCTGGCCATGGAACGGGGACTTTCGGTGGGAGTTGATTACGAATATCGGGCTGTACCTCTGTTCATGCAGGCGGAGCGTCTGCTGCGAGCTGGTGCTGTTGGCACGCCCTGGCTGGTGAAACTGGACTGGCTGATGGGCAGCCGTGCCGATCCCCAACGTGGCTGGAACTGGTATGCCGAGGCGGATCAGGGTGGAGGTGTGATCGGAGCCTTGGGAACCCATGCTTTCGACATGCTCGCTTGGTTGGTTGGTCCTGTGGGGTCTGTTCAAGCATTGAACAGCGTCTCGATTCCTCAGCGACCGCACCCGGAGGGTGGTTTGGCCCCCGTTGATGCACCCGATGTGTCGTTGGTGCAGGCCAATCTGCACTGGCAAGGCCGACCTGACATGCCGGTGCCAGCCCAGGTCAGCCTGAGTTCGGTGTCCCGATGCGGACGGGGATTCTGCCTCGATGTCACTGGATCAGAGGGATCCTTGGTGCTCAGCAGCAGCAACCAGAAGGATTATGTGCATGGATTCGAACTTCAGCACGCAGCGTTGGGTGGCGGTCTAAAAGAGGTGCCGCTCGATGCGGACCTCGCGTTCAATCAAAATTGGAGTGATGGTCGGATTGCGCCCGTTGCCAGAGTGTTGGGTTGGTGGGCCGAGAGCATCCGTCATGGCAATCCGATGATTCCTGGTTTGGCCGAAGGTGTGATGAGCCGCAACGCATGTGATCAAGTGGAAGCGTCACTTGCTCACATCTGATTGGGCCAAATGATGCAATCCCTTGGTTCCAATTTAAAGGCCTATCTGTAACTCACGTGCGTTGGTGCTTCGATTTCGATTGAAGAATTGACGTCGATTGAATCGACTCAATGGCTCTGGCGGATTACACCTCCGAACTGATTTCAACTGCACAATCCCTCGCCTCACCTGGCAAAGGAATTCTTGCTGTTGATGAGTCCACCAAGACCATCGGCAAGCGCCTTGGCTCCATCGGAGTGGAGAACACCGAAGCCAATCGCCAGGCCTATCGGGGGATGCTCTTCACCACTGCGGGGCTTGGAGATTTCATCAGCGGAGCCATTCTTTACGAAGAGACCCTCTTCCAAAACCATGCTGACGGCGAGTCCATGGTGAACAAGCTGGGCAAGCTTGGAATCATTCCCGGCATCAAAGTCGATATGGGCCTAAGGCCCCTTGGTGGCGCCAACGCCGTCGAGACGCTCTGCACTGGTCTTGATGGGTTGGTTGAGCGTGCTGCCGACTATTACGCCCAGGGCGCTCGCTTCGCCAAGTGGCGTGCTGTGCTGCAAATCACTGCAGATGGCTGCCCTTCAGCCCTCTCTGTTCGCGAAAATGCTTGGGGCTTGGCTCGCTATGCCCGCTCGGTTCAGGAATCCGGCCTTGTTCCCATCGTGGAGCCCGAAATCCTGATGGATGGCAACCACAGCATCGAAACCACCGCTCGAGTTCAGGAACACGTCATACAGGAGGTGTATCACGCTTGCTACGCCAACGGTGTCTTGCTTGAAGGAACTCTGCTGAAGCCTTCGATGACGGTTCAGGGCGCGGACTGCCCAGACAAGGCAGACCCTGCAAAAGTCGCGGCGATGACGGTGCGAACCCTCGAGCGCAGTGTCCCTGCCAGTGTTCCCGGCATTGTGTTCCTCTCCGGAGGCTTGAGTGAAGAAGCTGCTTCGGTGTACTTGAACCATATGAACAGCATTGAGCGCAAGGCCAAGTGGAACCTTGGTTTCTCTTATGGCCGAGCTCTGCAGCACTCTTGCCTCAAAGGCTGGGGTGGGACCAACACTGAAGCTGGCCAGAAAGCACTGTTTGCAAGGGCCCAAGCTAACTCTGAAGCCTCACGCGGCAAATACGTTGCTGGCTCCCAGCCTTCGTCGGATGAACAGTTGTTTGTCGCCGGTTACACCTACTGAATCGAATTTCACCAAGCCCTGTCGTTTGTTTGGACGGGCTTGGTGACAATTTGAACACAAATAGGTAAAGTCATCGCCCGGCGGAGTCTTTCCGTCAAGGTTCCGTATCAGATTTTTCCTATGGCGCTCGTTCCGCTTCGGCTTTTGCTCGACCATGCCGCCGAAAACGGCTATGGCATCCCTGCGTTCAACGTGAACAACCTCGAGCAGGTCCAGGCCATCATGGAAGCGGCTGACGAGACCGACAGCCCCGTGATCCTGCAGGCGTCTCGCGGTGCCCGCAGCTACGCCGGCGAAATCTTCCTGCGTCACCTGATCCTGGCCGCGACCGAGACCTATCCCCACATCCCCGTGGTGATGCACCAGGACCACGGCAACGCTCCTGATACCTGTTACTCCGCTGCCATCAACGGCTTCACCTCCGTGATGATGGACGGATCCCTGGAAGCCGACGCCAAGACTCCCGCCAGCTACGACTACAACGTCAACGTCACCAAGCAGGTTGTTGACTTCGCTCACTCCGTGGGTGTGAGTGTTGAAGGTGAGCTGGGTTGTCTGGGCTCCCTGGAAACCGGTAAGGGTGAAGCTGAAGACGGCCACGGTTTCGAGGGTGAGCTGTCCAAAGACATGCTCCTCACCGATCCTGCAGAGGCTGCTGACTTCGTCGCCAAAACCAAGTGTGATGCTCTTGCTATCGCCATCGGTACCAGCCACGGCGCCTACAAGTTCACCCGCAAGCCCACAGGCGAAGTGCTGGCCATCAGCCGCATCGCTGAGATCCACAAAGCCATCCCCAACACCCACTTGGTGATGCATGGCTCCTCCTCTGTTCCCCAGGAATGGCTGGAGATGATCAACAAGCACGGTGGTTCCATCCCCGAGACCTACGGCGTTCCCGTCGAAGAGATCCAGGAGGGCATCCGCAACGGTGTGCGCAAGGTGAACATCGACACCGACAACCGTCTGGCCTTTACCGCTGCTGTGCGTGAGGCAGCCATGGCCGACCCCGCCAACTTCGATCCCCGCCACTTCAACAAGCCGGCTCGGAAGTACATGAAGCAGGTCTGCCTTGACCGCTATCAGCAGTTCTGGGCTGCCGGCAATGCCAGCAAGATCCAGCAGCAGAGCATCACCCACTACGCCGGCCTGTATGCCAAGGGTGCTCTTGATCCCAAGGCTGCCGTCGCTGCCTGATCAATCACCGCTTGAGTGAAACGATTTTCGGATCACAGGGGGGCTTCGGTCCCCCTTTTTTTTGCCGTGAATCTGGCTTGTTTAGGAGATGTTGACCTTCAGATCCATCCGATTGTTTTGGCGCCGGTTCTGGGGTTCGATGACCAGTTCTTGGGGATCGGCAATCACTGAGATGGAGTGCTGACCAGGGGGCAGCTGCCAGGCCAGGCTGTAACTCTCGCTCGCTCCAGCATTCATCCAGGGAATCTGCAGATAACGGTGATCACTGAAGCGGTCGTTGACGATCACAGCCACCCCCACGTCGCTCACATCAAGGGCACCAGCATTGGTGACGCTGAACTGGATCTGGCCCTTCTCATAGTTCAGGTGATTGATGGCGAGATCACTGCAGAGCGATTCAATTGACTGCAGCGGGTAAAGCACCAGTTGTTCGATCCTCCCCAGGCGGGTGTGGGGATGATCATGCAGAACATGGCCCCCATAGGCCAGGTCGGTGCTGCAGCCATGCAGATGCAGATGATCGCCTGCTTTGGGAACCGTGACGCGCCCCTGTTCCGGTTCACAGTCGAAGAACCCGCAGCAATCCCATTGCATCGATTTGCCGAGATAGCTGATCGGATCGCCGGGTTGCTCAGGCGGTAACGGCGCGAGACGATAGTGCTGGAGCATGTCGTAGATGCTCGTCTCGGCCTGTGTGCCGTTGTCTGAACCACTGGAGAAACCTCGGTTCCGTCGTTGCTGCCCCATGCAGAGCTTGGAGGCCACGGTGATCACCAGCTCATCCCAGTGGGCCAGCATTCGGATTCCGTAAATGGGGGCATCTTCCAGGGCCCCGCGATTGCGTTGCTGTTTGATCGCGGAGCTGATGATGTCTTGGATTGGCTGCTGCTCCAGCTGCTTGAGCGAGCTCAGCTCAACAGGTCGACGCAGCTCCGTTGCATCTCCTGTGAAGCACACATAAGGGAAATGTCCGCTGCCGTCCCCAGGCTGCAGCCGAATGATGCTTCCGTTGTGGGCGATGCAGCGCCAGATGTCCGAATTCCCGGAGGCGTTGCGAAGAAAGGTGAGTTCACCGTTCTCCAAACTTGACGTGGTCCCAAGCCCCAGCACATCGCCTTGCAGGGGAATCCGTTCCAATGGCAGATGTTCGCGAACATCGCCTTGGATCAGATCGGAAACCGTGTTCGCGATGGTGAGGTCGGCCAAAATTGTTAGCTGCTCTGGTTCATCGCTAGCGGCAAAGTCCGCGAAGCACCAGTGCTTCCCGCGTCACCCGCAGATCAGGGGAGCAGGCTGAGCAGGCCGCGCTGGCCATCCAGTTGTGCTTGTGAA
The DNA here is from genome assembly GCF_014279755.1 of Synechococcus sp. PROS-U-1. Classification (NCBI taxonomy): domain Bacteria; kingdom Bacillati; phylum Cyanobacteriota; class Cyanophyceae; order Synechococcales; family Synechococcaceae; genus Synechococcus; species Synechococcus sp. PROS-U-1. Next base: position 1,720,785 of record NZ_CP047951.1, on the reverse strand, counting down.
CCCAGCGGCAACGCCTGGTTGGGCCGACCATGACCCATCGGCAGATTGAGCACAAGCGGAATACCCAGGTCGCCCAGGCGTTCTTCAAGGATTTCCTCCATGGTGAAATCTCCAGGGAGGATGTCGTCCTGTGCCCAGCTGAACCGACCGCAAGCCACCCCAGCCAAGTGCTCCAACAGGCCAGCGCTGCGCCACTGGGTCAGCATCCGATCCACCCGGTAGGGCGCTTCTCCAACGTCTTCCAGCACCAAAATGGCGCCCTTCAGCGAGGGAAGCCAGGGCGTTCCGATCAGATGTGTCGCCACGGTCAGGTTGGTGACAACCAAGGGGCCACAAGCGATTCCTCGCCGTCGCGGCTCTCCCTGAAGGGGGGCTACCGGTTCTCCCCGGAGCAGAGCAACCGTCCGTTGCCACTGCGCGTCCGTGCCGCCGCTTGATCCATGAATGCCCCCCGGCAGGCCGGCGGCCCACTGGGCCAGCAGCAGGGAGCTGGTGTCAGAAAACCCAAGACTCCATTTGGGACGTCGCGGAAAGCGGAATCCAGCTTCAAGCACGCGGGCGGCACCCCAGCCGCCACCAAGGGTCAGAACAGCATCGACTGTTGGATCATTCCAGGCCGCTGCCAGGTCGCTGATCCGCTCTCGGTCTGTTCCCGAGAAGTAGCGCCATTGACGGGTGACGGTGGCTGGGATTTCAAGATGCCATTTCTGTGCATCACAGCGCTCGATCAAGGGTTGCAGATCGGTGTCTGGATCCATCCATGTGCCGGGGTTCACCGCCCGGATGCGCGCTCCAGGTTTCAGCGGTGCCAACCTCCCCTGCGCGCCCATGGCCCTTGGGGAGAGCAGGGCCGTAACGACTGTGGATGCAATGGCTGATGCCCCTGAGATCAGCAGCGTTCGGCGGCTCTGCATCAGCCCAGCAGGGCTTCCAGCATGCGTTGGCCGTCGGTTCCTCCAGTGGCTGGATCACAAGCCCGTTCCGGGTGGGGCATCAGGCCCAAAACGGTGCCGCTGGGATTGGTGATGCCGGCGATATCGGCGACCGACCCGTTGGGGTTGTTGCCGTATCTCAGGGCAATGGCGTCCTTGTCCTGAAGCTGCTTCAGCGTGTCATCACTGCACTGATAACGGCCTTCTCCGTGGGCGATCGGCAAGGTCAGCGTTCCGCCGTCGTACCCCTGCATCCAGGCTGTGCGCTGACTCACAACCTTGAGGGGCGCGTCCTCACAGATGAAGTGAAGATCCCGGTTTCTGGTCAATGCGCCAGGGAGAAGGCCCAGTTCTGTCAGCACTTGGAATCCGTTGCAGATGCCAAGCACCCGCCCGCCCTGTTTCGCGAACTCAATCAGGGATTGCAGGGCTGGCGCGAAGCGGGCAATGGCACCGCAACGCAGATAATCGCCGTAACTGAAACCGCCAGGGAGCACGATCGCGTCAAAGCCGCTCAGATCGGTCTCTTCATGCCAGACACGGCGCGTGCTCATGCCGAGGCATCCCTCAGTCGCCCATTGAACATCCCGATCACAGTTCGAGCCGGGGAAAACGATGACCCCGATGCTCATGGGTTCTGCAGCTCCAGAGTCCAGTCTTCGATCACCGGGTTGGCGAGTAATCGATCGCTGAGCAATTCCAACCTGCGGCGGGCTTCCTCTTCATTCGGAGCCTCCACCTCCATTTCCACGGCTTTGCCGATCCGCAGTTTGCTGAGGCCCTCCACCCCAAGACGTTCAGCGGCACCACGCGCGGCTTCTCCGGCTGGATCGAGCACAGAGGGGCGCAGACGCACAAGGACGCGGGCTTGAAAACGCGGCACGATCAGCAACTGGTCTGATCGAATCCTGACAGACACCAAACCCTGAAGAGATCCGGTGCGCCCCGACGGCGTGACCGTTGCCCGGTCGCATGGTGAGAGGGAGTCCTTTCGTCACTGTGCTGTCCAGGGGGAGTCTGTGAATCGCATCCAGCTCTGGTCAGTTGTTGTTGTGCTGATTGGCAGTTCCGGAGTAGGAACTGCCGCCGCCGCGGCCTCGATGCGCTGCCGGATTGGGCAGCAGGCCTGGAGCCCTTGCCGCATGGTCGCCGACAGTCCTGGACAGCGCTGGGTGTTGACCTGGGATCAGCAGCGCGTCGAATTTGTCCACGACGGAACTGGTCAGATGATGATGCGTGTTGGGTTGAACGAGGCCTGGCGACAGGTGCAACCGTTTTGGACGGCGGAGCGCAGTCTCTGTTGGGGCGCTGTCTGCGCCAATGGAGCCATCCCTTTGGAGTGAAATCGAGGTGATAGACCTGAGCAGAGGGCATATTCCCGATGGCTGTTTTTTCTCTCCCCTGTTCCATATGCGGAACACCCGTTGAGATTCCAGGTCGTTATGGCTTCAAGCTGAAAAATGCGGGCCTCACCAACACGGTGTGCACCAGATGTCGCCAAGGGACATTTGTGGCATCACGGCGCGACAACATCTCCAACCAGATTGCTCTTGGGACCAGTCCAGATCAGCGTCGGTTGATTCCCCTCACCGCTGCCGTGGCTGCTGTAGCCCTGTTGATCGGTGGAGTCCTATGGCATTCGGCAGCCCCGAGCCTTCAGGACGCTTTGCCGGTGAGTGAATCCCCCTCCAGATAGAGCGTCTGGCTTGGGAAGGCAAAGTCGATGCCTGCTTTGGCGAAGGCATCCATGATTCCAAGGTTGATCGCTTGCTGATCATTTAATGCAACTGTGAAATCTCGGGTGTCGATGTAATAGACCAACTCAAAATTAAGACTGTAATCAGCAAACTCGGTGAAGTGGCAGCGATTAAAGGTACTGTGTTTCTGAGAATCGATGATTGTTTGAATCATGGCCGGGATGGCCTTCATCTGATCAACAGTTGTGTCATAGGTGACGCCAATCGAATAGATCATGCGGCGTTGCGCCATTTCGGCAAAATTGAGGATGGTTGAACCTGTGAGGGTTGAATTGCTCATCACCACTTGTTCGCCACGCAGGCTGCGCAGATGGGTGGAGCGAACACCGATTCTTTCCACCGTTGCTGATGTTGAGCCCACCGAGATGAATTGCCCAACGCTGAATGGCTTATCCAGAAGAATCATCAAGTAGGCAAACAATTCCTGGGCCGGCTCTTTTAAGGCCAAGCCAATGCCGATGCCGCCGGCGCTGAGCAAGCCCCAGATCACAGTCATCTTGACGCCTAGGCTCTGCAACAGCACCAGGCTGCCGATGCCCCAGACCACTGCTTTAAGCAGCGGCAGAAGGTTTTGAAACAACTCCTCAAGATCTTCAGCGCCCGAATGTCTGGCGAGACCTATCAGGAAGCGTGAGCCGATACGGTTGACAAGCCTGATCAGCACGATTGTGCCAATCAGTCTTAAGACTGTGTCGTAGGCCCGTTCAATATTGCTGGGCAGGCCAAGTTCGTTTTCCGTAAGGATTAGGACGACGACAAATCCGAACGGAACGATTGAATCCGCCAGGGCCTTCAGAACAAAATCATCGAAGCTGGTTTTGCTGCTCTTGGTCAAGCGCGGCAATATTTTTCTCAGCACAAATGAAAGGAGAAAGGTGATTGCTATGCCAATGACAAACTCCACCGTGAACTCGCCCAGTTTCATTTCTGCTGCCGCTGCTAAGACTGAATTGTGGAGTGTTTTGTCGTTGCTGGCAAGAACCTTCTCAGGTTTATGGGCGCCGAAGGACAACGGTCAGGTTGTTAGCCGGCATGGGGATCACGTCTTCGGTCTTGAATCCAATGTTGGTGGCGCGTGATGTGATCGTGTTGACGTCTCTCAGCCCCCATTGAGGGTTGCGTTGCTGCAGTGCCTGGTCGAACGCTGCATTGCTCTCACTCGTGTGAGCGCCATTGCGCATGAAGGGGCCATAGATGATCAGTGGGGCGCCGCTGGGTAGCAGCACGGCAGATTCTGCGAGCACGGCATCAGTGCAGCTGGCTGGACTGATATGAAGCAGATTGATGCAAACCACTGCCTTCAGTGACCCTCGGATGGTCTGGGGTAGGGGCCAGGGGCGCATCTCAACATCCAGGTTGAGGGCTGCTGGCATGACATGGCTCAGGCCCTGGTGATGGATCCAGGCGTCGATGCTGGCGCGATGCTCCGGATCTGGATCACTGGCTTGCCAGAGCAGATTCGGGAACAGCTTTTGAAAGCAGACGGCGTGCTCACCACTGCCGCTGGCCAGTTCCAGCACGGCTCCCGAGGTGGGCAGCAACTGGCTCAGCAGATCCCCGATGGGTTCGCGATTGCGTTCCGTTGCAGGAAAAAACAGCCGTTGGTCCATCGTTATTCCTGACAGGGGACAGCGTCTTGGCTGCAGTGGCGGCGCAGCTCGGCCAGCCAGGCTTCCAGTGCTGCGAGGGCATCCGGTTGCAGCCGGTAGTAAATCCAACGGCCGCTCTGCCGGTCTGACAGCAGCCCCGCTTCGCGAAGCACCCTGAGGTGAAAGGAAAGTTTGGATTGGGAGAGGTTGAGATCCCCCGTCAAATCGCAGACGCATCGTTCTCCAAGCGCCAGAGCATGAATCACCTCGAGGCGGATGGGATCGGCAAGCGCTTTGAGCATCTGCCTGGACTGCTCGACATTGAGGGTGTTCTGCATCACAAGAGCAGCGTGCCCTGATCTGTTTGGATCAACATAATTTGATTGGTTATTGAGGTCGGCATGCGCATCGGTATCAACGGGTTTGGGCGGATTGGTCGCCTGGTGTTTCGTGCCCTGTGGGGCCGCCCCGGCATTGAACTGGTTCATATCAATGATCCCGCCGGTGACGCTGCAACGGCGGCTCACCTGTTGGAATTCGATTCCGTCCATGGTCGCTGGGATCGGGGGATCAACAGCAGCGCCGATGGGTTCAGCGTGGAGGGATCCGAGCTCACCTGGTCCAGCGAAAAGGATCCCACCGCCGTGCCCTGGATGGATCGGGGTGTGGAGATGGTGCTGGAGGCCAGCGGCAAAATCAAAACGCCGGAGACCCTCAACCCTTATTTCGAGCAGGTGGGCTTGAAGCGTGTGGTCGTGGCCTGCCCGGTGAAGGGTGTTGTTGCGGGTGAGGAAGCGCTCAACATCGTCTACGGCATCAACCATCACCTCTATGAACCGGCGCGGCACAAGCTGGTGACGGCTGCCTCCTGCACCACCAACTGCCTGGCTCCAGTCGTGAAGGTGGTGCAGGAAAACTTCGGCATTGAGCATGGACTGATCACCACCATTCACGACATCACCAACACCCAGGTGCCGATTGATTCATTCAAAAGCGATTTGCGCCGGGCACGCTCAGGACTGACCTCGCTGATCCCCACGACCACCGGTTCGGCCAAGGCGATCGCGATGATCTTTCCTGAGCTGACGGGCAAGCTCAATGGCCATGCCGTGCGCGTTCCTCTGCTGAATGGTTCACTCACTGACGCTGTATTCGAGCTCAAGCAGAACATCACGGTGGAGCAGGTGAACGCTGCCTTCAAAGCTGCAGCGGAAGGACCACTGCAGGGAATCCTGGGTTATGAGGAACGCCCGTTGGTGTCCTGCGATTACACCAACGACAATCGCAGTTCGATCGTCGATGCCCTGTCGACGATGGTTGTGGATGGCACCCAGTTGAAGGTTTTTGCCTGGTACGACAACGAATGGGGCTACAGCTGCCGCATGGCAGATCTCACCTGCTACGTGGTCGAGCTCGAGGCATGAAGCTCTCCCCCCTGCAGCAGTACGGCATCGTCACGGCCAACTACTGGGCTTTCACGCTCACCGATGGCGCCCTGCGAATGCTGGTGGTGTTCCATTTCCACCAGCTCGGTTACACCACCCTCGAGATCGCCTCTCTATTCCTCTTTTACGAGTTCTTCGGGGTGGTCACCAACCTGTACGGCGGTTGGATCGGTGCGCGCTACGGGCTTCGGCTCACGCTCTGGATGGGCACGCTGTTGCAGATCCTGGCGCTGCTGATGCTGATCCCCGTCGCAGCCGGTTGGCCCAAACTTCTCAGCGTGGTTTACGTGATGGCGGCCCAGGCCATCAGTGGCATCGCCAAGGACCTCAACAAGATGAGTGCCAAAAGTGCCATCAAGACCGTGGTGCCCGAAACGCCGGAGGACCAAACGCAGGGGCAACAACAGCTGTTCAAATGGGTGGCGATCCTCACGGGGTCCAAGAACGCTCTCAAGGGTGTCGGCTTCTTTCTTGGTGGGGTGCTGCTCACCGCCTTCGGCTTCAACGCCGCCGTGGGGTGGATGGCGGCGGGCCTTGCCTTGGCCTTCTTGCTGACGCTGGTGCTGCCGGGGGAGATCGGAAAGATGAAGTCCAAACCGGCGTTTGCATCCATGTTTTCCAAATCCCAGGGGATCAATGTGCTGTCTCTGGCGCGCTTCTTTCTGTTCGGTGCCCGTGACGTCTGGTTCGTCGTGGCTTTGCCGGTCTTCCTCGAGGCCGCATTGGGGTGGAACTTCTGGGAGATCGGTGGCTTTCTCGGCCTCTGGGTGATCGGCTACGGCATCGTCCAGGGATCAGCTCCCAGTCTGCGACGACTCTGGGGTCAGACCGCTCCGCCTGGCGTGTCCGCTGTGCAGTTCTGGAGTGCGTTGTTGACGGCGATCCCGGCTCTGATCGCTGTTGCACTTTGGCGCGAGGTTGATGTGGCGGTTGCCATCCCGGCAGGGCTCGCTGCCTTCGGAGTGGTGTTCGCGATGAATTCCTCAATCCACTCCTACATGGTGCTGGCCTATACCGATGCGGAGAATGTGAGCCTCAACGTGGGCTTCTATTACATGGCCAACGCCGCCGGACGCCTGGTGGGAACCATGCTCTCCGGTGCGGTGTTCATGCTTGGGAGGACGGAAGCTGCTGGCATGCAGGCCTGTCTATGGGCTTCATCCCTGCTGGTGTTGTTGTCATGCGTCAGCAGCTTCAGACTGCCGGCTGTGCGACATGCCCCGGGATGAAGAGGATGGCTGCAGCCCTGTTGATGGCTCTGGCTCTGCCGCTGTCGAGTCGCGCAGAGCTGCAGTCGGTTCGTGTGTTGAGCATCAGCAACGCGCAGCAGCTGCTGGTGGAGCTGGATGGTCAGGGGAGAGCGATTCGGCTGGCGTGTCTCCAGGCTCCGCGACGCAGTCAGACGCCATGGTCAACGCGCGCATCGGCGGCCATCAATGCCTTGGTGAAGGTCGGAGACCCAGCTTTGTTTGAGCTCCGCTCACGCGATGTTTACGGGCGACTGGTGGGACGCCTTTTGATCGATGGGCAGGATCTTGGTGCTGCATTGATCAGCAAGGGCGAGGTGTTTGCCTGGGATGGCTTCCTCGGACGTTGTGATGATCTCGACTACCCCTCTCTTGAGCGGCAGGCAGCATCCGCAGAGCGCGGGGTTTGGTCAGCGCAACCTCCTCTCCAGCGTCCTTGGGATGTGATGGAACGGGAACGTGGTGGTGAACCCTGAATTTCTGGTGAATATCGCTGCATTGGTAGGGATTCAGACACCCAAATGCCGGGATTTTCTGCTGAATGGATTTATTCGCTTCCGTTCTGATGCGCGATGAGCCTGGCAGCCCTGATTGTCGTTTGGTGATCGATGCCAAGCGATCCCTGGAGGATGTGCTGCGTTTGATCGCTGATTTACCCCACACCGATCACATGCGGCGTCAGCTGCTGTCGGTCTACAACCAGTTGGAGGGCATGCACGACTTAAAACGCAGTGGTGGTTCCAATGTGTCGTTTCGCTCGGCCGATTGGAGCTCCTCGGCAAAGTGATGACGTGTCGCACGTCGCTGATCAGACTTTGATCAATTGAGCGTTATCCAGTGGTCTGGGGTGTCGCTGTTCTCTGTGTGCTGGCGATCGGCAGTTGTCATTGGTTGGCCAGTTGGGTCGCATCACGTTCAGAGCAGCAGCAGCGACGGTGGTCGTCTGTTGGTGGTGGTGCCGGCCTTGCCTATGTGTTCGTCCACCTGCTGCCGGAACTTGCATCTGGGGGATCTGAACTCTCGAAAGCCCCGGGTCTCATCGATTACGTGCCGACATCTCTGGTGGAGGCTTTGCTGTTCCTTATTGCCCTCTTGGGTGTCCTGGTGGTGTTCAGCCTGAATGTGCTGATGAAGCAGAGGGACGACGCACCACCTCTTGCCGTGTGGTTGCAGCTTTCCAGTTTTGCGGCCATCAATTACCTCTATGCCTATTCCCTTCCATCCCTGATCACAACAGGGATCGGTTACGGGGTCTTGTTCACTGTCGCAATCAGTGCCCACGTTCTGTTGATGGACCGCTATGCCGCGGCGCACCATCCGCAGCGCTTTCGCCGTCGCAACCGCTGGATTGGAAGTGCCGCTCTCGTTTTGGGGCTACTGCACGCCTTGGTATTTCATCCAGTGGATGCGCTCACACTGGCCATGGCAACGGCGTTCCTTGGGGGAGGGCTCTTGATGGCGGTGTTTCGCGATGAACTACCTGACGCCCGGCAGGCTCGCCTTCCCTGGCTGCTGGCCGGATGTGGCGGAATGGGGGGGCTGTTACTGCTTCAACTTCTTCTTCATGGCCACTGACCGACTTCACCGATAAGGTCAAGTGTCGCCTTCTCGCTTCCTAGAGATGTTTGAAAACGACCGCCGCCCAGCTTGGTTGAACTGGGTCTTTCTTGGAATGTTTCTCTGGTCGTCCTGGCAGCTCTTTGGCTTTTGGTCCCAGCGGTTGCATGGCTGAATGACGGGGGAGCTCTTAGACAAGAGCACCGGTCAGGCGCAGCGTTCCCCACAGGTCGAACACGCAGAAGATCAGCCCAATCACGATGATGTCCCAGGCCTTGTGGCGCAGCGCCCAAGGGGCAAGGAACAACTCCGCAATCCCATGGAGTGCCGTACCAATCGCAATGTGCTCGAGCACCAGAAGTCCATGGGCAACAAGGAACAGCGCGCTGGCGATGCATCGCATTAGGACTTGCCAGGAACCGAGCAAAACCTGTGGAATTGGATGGTCCGACACATTAAGCGTGCCGACGTCTTGGCTCAAGCCCAGTGAACACTTCGGTTGAAGCCTCCTCCTTTGCGATCAGCGATCAATGCTGTGACCTTATCTTTCGAGGATTGAGGTCAAACTTTTGACCGCTAAATTTCAGGTCGATCTCTAAGAGCTCCACGATGCGGCTTCAACAATGGATTGGAGAGCAACTCAGAAAGCGCAAAGAGTTGCTGTACAACCTCGGAGCAATTTCATCCTATGCATCGATGTTGACCTTCTTTTGGCATGGCATCGGCATGATTCTTGCGAAGGAGCATCCGAAACACACCTTGGTTGTGTATGCCGGCTTAACGTTATTTTCGATTTTGGTGATGGCCCCATACAAATGGGATAAGAAATGGATGCGAATTAAAACATCGGTTGGAATGCTGGTGTTCGGCTTGTCGCTGCTGATTTATTTATTCTGCTTCATTATGTATTAACAAGTCAAGTCTTCGGGCTATGAGGAGATGGATTGGTGCATTTTAATATTTAGTTCTGGCTTGTTTGTTTGTTTGTTTATTTATTTGATTGATTGTAATTGCTTCGTCTCGGTCAAATGCGATTGAGCTCTCATCAGTTTCCCAGGCAGGCTGGGCTGAAAAGTGGTGGACTTAAGAGTGAACCTGATAGGTCTGTGTGACCAGCGCAATCCAAGGTTTTGGTCCCTTGGCATCCAGGCGTGCATCTCGTCTGTTATTGATGGGGGGCGTCTGCGGCCTGATTGTTCCTTGCATGGCTGGATTGGCTTTGACCCAGAAGCTTCATCGCTGGCCTGTTGGGGAGGCGAACTTCAGGCTTTGGTGAAGCCCTCAGATGTGCAAAGACATTGGAAATGAAATGGACGATATGGATAGAAAGGATGAATTCGTGCGGGTTTTGATGTAAGAATATTGATTCTGGCTAAACTTTTTATCTGCTTTTGAAAAGTGTAGACCTTCAATCTTTGTAGGGATAGTGGTTGGGAACAAAGAATTGTTCGTTGAAGGGTGGGCGCTTGTAACTTCCTTGCTTTGGGCGTTTTGGCATCTTGATCGGTTCTGGTGTCATGTCTTCATAGGGCACCTTGCTGAGGATATGGCTCAGGCAATTCAGGCGAGCGCGACGTTTGTCATTGGCCTCCACGGTGAACCAAGGTGCTTCTGGAGTGTGCGTCTTGGAAAACATGATGTCTTTCGCCTTGGAGTACTCCACCCAGCGATTGCGCGACTCGATGTCCATCGGACTCATTTTCCAGCGCCGTTCTTCGTTATCAATTCGTTCTTGGAAACGCTTCTCCTGCTCGTCATCGTTGATGGAGAACCAGTATTTCAGTAGGAGAATTCCGTCTTGCACCAGCATTTGTTCAAACCGCGGACAGGAAACATAAAACTGCTCCACCTGTTCGGCCGTGGCGAAGCCCATCACTTTTTCCACTCCGGCCCGGTTGTACCAGCTTCGATCAAAGACAACGATTTCTCCAGCACCGGGGAAGTGCTCCACATAGCGCTGGAAATACCATTGCGATTTCTGGTGCTCTGACGGCGTACCGAGGGCAACCACCCGGCAGCCCCTTGGGTTCAAAGGCTCCGTTAGCCGCTTAATCGAGCCTCCCTTGCCCGCGGCATCTCGTCCTTCAAACAGGATGATCATGCGAAAGCCCGTGGCTTTCACCCAGTACTGCATCTTGACCAGCTCCGTCTGGAGTTTGGCCAGCTGCTTTTCGTAGATCTTTTTGTTCAGCCGTTTGTGCTTGTTGGAAAAGCCCTCCTGAAGCTCCACCATGATTTCCTGCGGACGGTCAACATCGCCATCGCTGTAATGGTCGATGGCCCCAAACACGCCTGCCATGTCGTGGTCGCTTGACTGGCTCATGCCGGCGGTGAATCGGTAGTTCCTTTCTGCCAGAAATCTGATGTGCCGGCTTGATCCGGACCGGATTTGTCCTGAATTACGGCACTTTTCGTCTCATGGATGGGGAGGTTGATGATCACCGCGAATCGTCCTGGATCACCGCTTCCCTGCTGGAAATCGATCTTTCCCTCGTGGGTGCGGACCACATGGTTCACGATGGCCAGCCCCAGGCCGCAATGGCCTTGACGTCCCCGTGCTGAATCAAGGCGTTGAAAGGGTTGCAGGGCACGTTCCCACTCGCTGGCGGGCATCCCCCGGCCTTGGTCCCAGACTTCAATCGCTACATCGGGTCCCGTCCTTCGTAGCCGAACGACAACCGGTGCTTCGCCATAGCTGAAGGCATTGTCGACCAGGTTGCTGACGGCGCGCCCCAGGGCGACCGGTCGAATCAGTGCGCTGATCGAAATCAGTTGCAGTTGAAGCTGGTCCCTGGGTTGCCCCGCCACGGTTTCAGCCAGCCACTGATCCAGTGGACACGCAACGCACTCTTCCCGATCACCGCCTCCGGCGTAAAGCAGAAACTGACCTGTGATCCGCTCGAGTGCATCGAGATCGCTTTGGCAACGCGTTCGCTCGTCTGCATTGAGCTCTGGCATCGACAGACGGAACTGCAGACGCGTCAGTGGCGCCCTCAGATCGTGGGCGATGCCAGCCAGCATCGTGGCCCGCTCCCTCTGATCTTCCGCGAGTCGGCGCACCATGGCATTGAAGCGTCGTGAGATCCGCCGAACTTCAGGGGCTCCCTGCTCCGGCACAGGATCCCGTTCGTTGTGTTCCCCCACGCGGGAGACAGCATCCTCCAGTTTTCGCAGTGGACGGGCGACATCAAGGAGCAGGTAAAGCACCCCAGTCATCACCACAGCGCTCACAAGAGCCAGCAGCAGGAGCATCGGTTGCGGTGGCCAGGCTCGTGCCATCGGTAGGGGGGTCCGCAACCAAACCGGTTCCAGCGGAGAAAAAAGCTCAATCCAAACCTCTGGTGTGCCAGCTCTGTTGACAGCTGGCCGGAGCTCAGGGCATTGCGTCAGGCGAGCGCAGAGCACCTGTTGCAGTTCCTGGCGCCGCTGGGCCATTGCCTGTGCCTCTTTGTTTGGCCCCGGTGGCTGTTGGCTCACCAGAAGTTCTAGACCGGTCAGTTCGCTGATCAGTGCGGGGGGGTAGCGCTCCAGGGTCAATTCGGTGAGGCGAACGTTCAACGCCAGATCTCGTCCCAGCTGCAGCGTTTGATTTCGTTCCAGTTGCCGGCCGAAGAGCACCTGCAGCACCAGGAGGGCCAGCAGCCAGCTGGTCAGAAGGGTCGTTCCCCAGATGCCGAAGCGAGTCAGTCCACGTTTCAGTCCCGGTTGAACAGGCATTTCAGCGGGATCTCGGCGTGCCATCCGGGACAAACACATAGCCGTAGCCCCAAACCGTCTGCACGTAGCGGGGGCGGGTTGGATCCGGCTCCACCAGCTTGCGCACTCGCGACACCTGAACGTCCATGCTTCGGCTGTCGGTGTCGCTGCCGGGACCTCGGGCGAGTTCGATCAGGCGCTCCCGGGATAGGGGCCGATGCGGGTGGCGAACAAAGGCGGCCAGAAGGCTGAATTCACCGCTGGTGATGACAACCGGCTGGTTGTTCTGAAGCAATGTGCGGGCGGAGAGATCCAGCTGGTTGTCTCCAAAACAGACGCACTCCCCACCCTCTACCGGCGTTCCTGCAGGCATGGCATTGCGCCGTCGCAACACGGCTTCGATCCGGGCCGTGAGTTCGCGGGGTAAGAACGGTTTGGCGATGTAATCATCGGCTCCCTGCTCAAGGCCAATGATCCGATCCACGCCGTCTGCGCGTGCGGTGAGCATCACTATGGGGAGATCATCCCCGGCATCCCGCAATCGCCGCAGCGCCGTCAGACCATCATCGCCCGGCAGCATGAGGTCAAGGACCACCAGGTCTGGACGTTGGCACTCCAGACGTGCCTCCAATTGCTTCACATCGCAGAGGCTGCGTACGTCGTAACCCTGGTCGATCAGGTAGGTGCCGACCATCTTTCTCAGCTCTGGGTCGTCATCCACCACCCAGATCATGGTGTCCTTGGCCATGTCCATCAGCGGCTGGGCTGATGGTATGCAGTGACATGGCCTCTGTCCCTTCCCCGTAGGACCCAGTCACAGCTGAGCAGGCTTCGGTCATCCATGAGTCATCGTCATCGGTGCGCAGGCTCCATAGGCTGGGGACATGACTGCGCTGATCGCCATCCGTGTGCTCGGGCCACTGGTCTTGATGGTGAGTTCCTTGGCGACGCATGCCGCTCCGGGGAACAAGACCATGCGCGTGTACAACGCCAGGATGGAAACGCTGTTCATTCGCTTGGACGTCAACCGTGACGGTCGACTGGATGCGTCTGAAGTGCAGGGTCGTCGTGCCTTGAGCCGACGGCTCAAACGGCAGAACCACCGTCCCTATCTTCTTTTAGAAGATCTACGTCCCCAGGGTTCATCTCCCAGTGGGCCGCGTCTCAAACACCATTTCAGCCAGGCTGACCGCGACAACAACAGACGCCTGGATCGACGGGAGGCAAAACGCATTCCCTGGATCAGTCGCAACTTCAACGCCTTGGATCGTGATCGGGATGGGTCCGTGACGCTGCAGGAGCTTTGGAATCATCAGCGGTCCTTGGCCCCGCGTCAGCGCCGGCCCTGATGGGGGGGAGACACCACCAGTCGGATGGTGCGAATCAACCTCCAGAGAGCGCCGAGCAGGAGGACCCCAGCCACAAGCGCAATGGCCGCAATCAGCAGGATGGCGGCAATCCCAAGCAAAGCCTCCAGCAATTGCTGGACACCGCCAATCAGATCATCGATGGCTTCGCTGACCAGCAGCATAATGTCGACCTGCTGGGGCAACTGATGCAACAGGACGGCGAGTCCTGCAGCAGCAGCCAGCATCAGCACAACAACCGTCAACTGACGCAACACGGGGCCATAGGGGAAGCGACGTCGCGGGCGAAAGACCCGTCGCTGATCCAACTTGCTGCTCCGGCGCGCCTTCTTCATGGCATGGTGCGGATCAGGTTGACATCACTCCGGCGATTCTGAAGCGTGTTTCTTGCACGTCAACGGTCTGACGTCGTTTCCTGCTCCGGCTTGTCAATGGCTGCTGGGGCTGGCGCGGTCTCCTTGATCTCCTGAGGCAAAGGAACCAGCCATGCCGTGGCGATGGTGCACGCCAGGGCGACCCCAGCAAGAACTGGCGGTCCCAGGCGTTTCTGCAAAGGGATGCGATCGACGACCTCCTGTCGCTGTAGCGGACGGTCGTCCGGGAAGGCCCACGTCAGCTTGACCCTGCTATCGAGTCGCAACTGATCGAGGCAGCGCACCAGGTCGGCCAGTTCAGCGTCATCGAGCTTGAGCTGCAGTGGCTCAACGCCGTCTCGGCTGCTGCGCAATTCCAGCAGATGGGTGGTCTGATCCGGTCCAATGCTTACAAACCCGCTGTCCTGGCCAAAGCGGCGCTCCACACCCGACAAGCGATGTCTGGCGTAGGGCATCACCGCTTTCATCAGGGCCTCCAGGTGATCACGGGTGCCTTCCAGTTCCGGTGCACCCACCAACTGCAGCCGCCAGGACGAGAGGATTCCGATCGCATCACTGGAATGGCCGGCGGAGAGATCGGGATAGCCCTCCACCATCAGCCGTGCCGCCGTTTGTTCGTATCGGTATGTCGTTTGAAGCATGGTCGGCTTAAGGGGTGGGGTCGAGGAGGGTGGCGCGGAGCCGATTGATTCCTCCCGGGCCTGCGCAGAACGCCAGGGTGCTGATCAGCTGCCGGTGCAGAGGTCCTGCTGGCTCCATTTTCAGAAGACGAGCAACCGCTTCCCGCCGCAGATTCATTCGCTCTTCAATGAGGTCGCGGAGACGCTCATGGAACAACTGCCAGCGCTGTTGGGTGAGCTCGTCCGGCTCGCGGCTCGAGAGGAGTTGGTGGAGCATTGGATACAGCCGCTCCGCCATGGCACAAACCAGACAGATCAGCGATTCGGCATCCACAGGGTCGAGTTGGTCTCGACGGGTGGTGCGCCTGAGGGGGTTGTGACAGCGCCGCTTCCAGAGCTCAACCCGATTTGGGAATTGTGCCTGGAGACCCATCTGCTGGCTGGTCCAGACCATTGCTTCGCCACCATTGAGGTCAAGAGCCTCGATGCTCAGCAGGAGTAGATCAAGACGCTCGACACCTCGCCGGCTGAGACGTGCGCCCTCCTGCAGGACGCTGGACGATGGAGCTTCAGTCATGGCTGCGATGATGCCAGGGGCCCTGCCATTGCGTCACCTGGATTTGGATCTTCAGTCGCACATTCGCTCAGTTCCTGACTTTCCCAAGCCTGGAATTCTGTTTCGAGACATCAATCCGCTCCTGCGATCACCAGCAGCCATGGCAGAGGTGATCCGGCAGCTTGGACGCGTATGCGACCAAGTGAAGCCGGATCTGATCGTGGGGATTGAATCCCGGGGCTTCATTTTTGGGGCTCCCCTGGCCACCGACCGAGGTCTTGGTTTTGTCCCTGTACGGAAACCTGGAAAGCTTCCTGGTGAGGTGGTCGGCCTGGACTATGCCCTGGAGTACGGCACCGATCGGCTGGAAATTCAAGCTGATGCCTTTGAAAATTCACCGCGGGTGCTGGTGGTGGACGATCTGCTCGCCACGGGTGGAACCGCGGGAGCCACAGGTCTGCTGGTGGAGCAGGCCGGTGGTTGCTTGGCGGGTTTTGCGTTCGTG
The DNA here is from genome assembly GCF_014279755.1 of Synechococcus sp. PROS-U-1. NCBI lineage: Bacteria > Bacillati > Cyanobacteriota > Cyanophyceae > Synechococcales > Synechococcaceae > Synechococcus > Synechococcus sp. PROS-U-1. Next base: position 1,705,140 of record NZ_CP047951.1, on the reverse strand, counting down.
ATCGAGCTGGAGGGGCTAGGGGGACGCAAAGCGTTGCCTGAAGGTCAACCCGTGGAAGCGTTGTTGCGTTACAGCTGACTGTTCTGCCAGTCAAAGACCTCTTCAAGCTGGTTCAGGCTCAACAACCCGAAGCTCCAGAGCACGATTGGGAGGGGAGCTTGTTCCAGTTCTGCCTGGCGTAGCCCCAGATCCAGGGCACTGGGGCTGAGTCCCAGCCTGCGCTGAAGAAATTGCAGCAGGGGGTCGGCTGGTGGGGGTTGCCGCTGACTGGACATCACCATGGTCACGACCGGTGCTGTCGTCATTTTGGCAATGCCTGCCACAGCTGCATGGGTCCGTCACTCATGGCTCGAAGGCTGAGTCTGCGCAAAACCGAGAACTGTTTCAGCAGCTGCAGAGCCAAGTGTCGCAGCGGCAGAAGCAGCGGTTGGCGGTTGGAAAACACGCGGACCAGAAGATCCGTCGCCAAACCCACTTGAATCACATCCAGCCAGCGGCTCATTCCGTAGTTCCTCGCAATCGTTGCGGCGCTGCCGCCCCGTTGCACGGCGCGCAGAAGACCATCCACATCACGCCAGCACAGATTGAGTCCCTGGCCGCCGACAGGGTGACAGCGGTGAGCGGCTTCGCCGATCAGCACGCCCCGTCCACGATGAAAACTCTGAGCGAGCAGCCACTGTTGTGGGAAAGCGCGGGGTTGATCGAGCAAACGATCCGGTTCAATTCCCGGAGGCAGAACAGCGGCCAGCTGATCCAGAAACTCACTTCGTTGCAACGTGCTGCGCTGCTGGCATCGCTGCCAGGGTGCACTCCACACCACCTGGAAGGTTCCCTGGCCGAGAGGCAACACGGCGAAGGGGCCTTCCGGACGAAACAACTCGCAGGCTCTGTCGTGGGCGAGTCCCCTCAGGGCAACCTTGGCGGTAAGACAGCCTTGGCGATAGCGAACCCCCCAGTGACGGATTCCCCAGGCTTCTCGCGTGGGTGAGCCAGGCCCATCAGCCGCGACGATCAGGGCGTCTGAGCTTGGTGCAGGGCATGGTTCGGCCAGGTGTATTTCAACGTTTTTGTTGCCCTTCAGACGGGCAAGCAATAGCTCCATCAGTGGACGGTGATCCAAGATCCAACCAATCCCGTCGTGGTTCTTGTTGGCGGTAGCGAGATCGGTCTGGCTGAACAGCACCTGAGACTTCGTTGCAGCGTCGCGCAAATCCAGGTCTCGAAAGGGCACCAAGGCATCGTGTAGGTCGTGCCAAAGCCCCAGAGTTGTCAACAATCGACGACTGGAATGGGTGATGGCGTAGGCCCGGCTTCTGGCTTGCAGTTCCGATGCCGTCAGCGGGTCAAACAGGACCACACGCTGACCTCGGAGGCCGAGGGCAAGAGCTGTGAGGGCGCCGGTGGGACCAGCGCCCAAGACATGAACCTCTGGAGGGGATGGAGCCATTCAGTGAGTCTGGCCAGCCATCCCAATCCAGTGCGAGGGGATCAGCCCAGGCCGAGCAGTCCGTGAACGAAGGATTCGCCGCCCAGGGCCAACTCGGTGGCGAGCAGAGCAATGAACCCAAGCATGGCCATGCGGCCGTTCAATTTTTCGGCGCGGTCGTGGAAACCCCAACCCTGCGTCGCTTCAACCACTTCCATGCGTGGTTCTGTGGCAAAGGCGTTGAGGCGGCCGCCGTCTTCCATGGTGACCTGTGCACCGCGCACGACAGGAGTGGAAGGGGAGGACTGGGACATGAGGACCACCGGTTGAATTGCTAAGAAGTGTAAACCAGGTTTAAGAAATGTTCAGCGGCGGTTGTTCAAGCGGAGCTGGCACAGCTCTTCAAAGGCGGGACGGAGCAGGAACGGGTACTCGCCAACCCACAGGCGAAGACCGGGTAGCCAGGCATCGCTGAAGGCGTCGATTTTCGAGAAATCCTTTCGTTCGCTCAGCACCAGGCAGCGAATCAGGCTGCCGCGACGAATCGGCTGGTGCTTTTTGTCCATTGGGAAGGCCACCCGACCGAGATAGCCCTCCTCGTCCTCGAGCTCGAGAAGCATCCAGGTGCGTCGGTTCTCCACAAGCTCAAGCCGGCCGCGGCTATCGGCTTGTTCATGGCGATTCTCGACACGCTCTCGGGTGATCACGTCGGCCACCTCACCTTCAAAAATGGCTGCCGCTGGATAGCGCCGCAGGGTGGCGTTGCGTTGACCTGCCTGAACGATTGGTCCCCAGAGCACATAGAGCAGAAACACCACTCCAGCCACAAGCCAAAAGGGTCCCCAGCGGCTGGACATCTGGCTCTGACTGATCAGGAGGGTGATCACCCCCCCGATGGCGGCAATCATCAGGCGCTGCAGCACTTCCTGGGGTTTGCCAACGGAGACGCGGAACTGGTTGCCAGTGGCAACGGCCGGGATTAGCCGTTGCAGTTCACCGGGGCGCAGGGGGATAAGCATGGTTTCGCCCTCAGATCAGACGCTCGAGGCCATAAACAAGGCTGCCTAGGCTGCCCACCTTGCGCACCGTGAGCAGTACTCCTGGCATGTAGGCGGAACGATCGATCGTGTCGTGACGCAGGGTGTAGGTCTCACCAGGGGCGCCGAACATGACCTCTTGGTGGGCCACCAGCCCCGGCAGGCGAACGGAGTGAAGTCGCAGGCCACTGTCCCGTTGTCCGCCGCGACAACCCGCCAGGGATTCGTGCTCGTCCACTTCTTCAGGGTTGAACGTCTTGCCCAGTTCTTCCATCAGCTCTGCGGTCTTGATGCAAGTGCCGCTGGGTGCATCCGCTTTGCGGTTGTGATGCAACTCCGTCAGTTCGGCATGGTCGTAAAACCGTGCCGCGGCTGCAGCAGCTTGCTGCAACAGCACCATTCCCACAGAAAAATTGGGAATCACGGCCCCACCCACGGAAGCTTTCGCAGAAAACTCGGTGAGGTCGTTGAGTTGCTCAGGAGATAACCCTGTTGTTCCGATCACGGGATGAACGCCATAAGCAATCGCTGCCCTGGTGTGCTCATACACAACCGAGGGATGGGTGAAGTCCACCAGCACGGCACCGCTGCCGCTGTCACGCACCGACTGGCTCACAGCACAGAGACACCCTTCGAAATCGGCTGTGACGGCCACCTCCAGCTCGCCCAACCCCAATTCCAGCCCAACATCCACGCCTTCTTTGCCAGGAGTGTTGTCGATCGCTCCAGCCAGGCTGCAGTCCTGGGCTCCCACCACAGCCTTGATGACTTCGGCTCCCATGCGCCCCAGGGCGCCGGCGACAACGACGGGAATAGGAGCGGTCATGAAAGCGCAGCAGACGCTTCAAAGCCTATGGGGCGGCTCGTGTAACGGCCGATCCAAAATCCTCGCGCCCAAGGGGCGGTCACCGTAAGGTTCTTCACATTGCTCAAAGCGCTGATGTTCACACAGGTCCGCTCCGCCGATCGCCGCGTTGCTCCTGTGGAGGGTCAGAACCACAAATCCGTGATGAAGGCGGTTTATGTGGTGCTTGAGCCCCAGTATCAAAACGCCCTAACCCAGGCAGCTACTGCGCTTAACGCCTCTGGTGGCGATCTCGGAATCGAGCTGAGCGGCTACTTGATCGAGGAACTGCGAGACGAGGACAACTACGCCGGGTTCTGTGCAGACGTGGCCGAGGCGGATGTGTTTATCGCCTCGCTGATTTTCATCGAGGACCTGGCACAAAAGGTTGTGGATGCAGTTGCTCCTCACCGAGATCGCCTGAAAGCAGTGGTGGTCTTCCCGTCCATGCCCGAGGTGATGCGCCTCAACAAGCTGGGCAGCTTCTCCATGGCGCAGCTCGGTCAGAGCAAGAGCGCCATTGCTGGCTTCATGAAGAAGCGGAAGGAAGCCGGAGGCGCCGGTTTCCAAGACGCCATGCTCAAGCTGCTGAACACGCTGCCCACCGTTCTCAAGTACCTGCCGGTTGAAAAAGCGCAGGATGCCCGCAGCTTCATGCTGAGCTTTCAGTACTGGCTGGGGGGAACACCGGACAACCTGCGCAATTTCCTGCTGATGCTGGCGGACAAGTACGTCTTTCCTGCAGCGGAAGGAGATGAACGTCCAGCGATGGAGGTAGCGGAGCCTGAGGTGTTCCCGGACCTCGGCATTTGGCACCCCCTTGCCCCCTCGATGTTTGAGGACCTCAAGGAGTATCTGAACTGGACGTCAAGTCGTACGGATCTTTCTGAGGAAGCCCTTAAGGGGCCCATAATTGGTCTGGTGTTGCAGCGCAGCCACATCGTCACCGGTGACGATGCCCACTACGTCGCCATCATTCAGGAACTGGAGTTTCGCGGTGCGCGAGTCCTCCCGATCTTCTGCGGTGGTCTCGATTTCTCCAAGCCGGTCAACGCCTTCTTCTTCGACCCCCTGAATCCCGAGCAGCCCTTGGTAGATGGGATCGTCTCCCTCACCGGCTTTGCACTGGTCGGAGGGCCTGCTCGCCAGGACCACCCGAAAGCCATTGAGTCGCTGAAGAAGCTCAATCGTCCATATATGGTCGCGCTTCCTCTTGTGTTTCAAACCACCCAGGAGTGGGAACAGAGCGACCTCGGCCTTCACCCTGTGCAGGTGGCCCTGCAAATCGCCATCCCTGAATTGGATGGCGCGATCGAGCCGATCGTTCTCTCCGGCCGCGACGATGCCACCGGCAAGGCCCATACCCTCCAAGATCGTGTTGATGCCATCGCTGAGCGCGCGATTCGTTGGTCGTCGCTACGGATCAAGCCCCGCATCGACAAGAAGCTTGCGATCACGGTGTTCAGCTTCCCTCCCGACAAGGGCAATGTCGGAACGGCGGCCTATCTCGACGTCTTCGGTTCCATCCATCGGGTGATGCAGGAGATGAAGGCGAAGGGCTACGACGTGCAGGGCTTGCCTTCGACGCCTCGTGATCTGCTGGAGGCGGTGATCAACGATGCCGATGCCATGCAGGGCTCGCCGGAGCTTTCCATTGCCCATCGGATGAGCGTTGAGGAATACGAACGCCTGACCCCTTACTCCGAGAGGCTCGAAGAGAACTGGGGCAAGCCTCCCGGCAATCTCAACAGCGATGGCCAGAACCTGCTCGTGTTCGGTCGCCACTTCGGCAATGTCTTTGTTGGCGTGCAGCCCACCTTTGGCTACGAAGGTGACCCCATGCGCCTTCTCTACTCCCGCAGTGCAAGCCCCCACCATGGCTTTGCCGCCTACTACACCTACCTGCAGAAGATCTGGAAGGCCGATGCGGTGCTCCACTTCGGCACCCATGGCTCCCTGGAGTTCATGCCCGGCAAGCAGATGGGCATGAGCGAAACCTGTTACCCCGATTCACTGATCGGGGCTCTCCCCAACCTCTACTACTACGCCGCCAACAACCCTTCGGAAGCCACCATTGCCAAGCGTCGTGGCTATGCCTCGACCATCAGCTACCTCACCCCACCTGCTGAAAATGCAGGTCTCTACAGGGGACTAAAAGAGCTGGGTGAGCTTGTTGGTTCCTACCAACAGCTTCGTGAAGGTGGTCGCGGCGTTCAAATCGTCAACACCATCATTGAGACGGCGCGTCAGTGCAACCTCGACAAGGATGTCGACTTGCCTGAAGACGACGCCTCGACCCTTGAGTTAGACGGGCGCGATGCCCTCGTGGGTGCGGTCTACCGCCAATTGATGGAAATTGAGAGCCGTCTTTTGCCCTGTGGTCTCCACACCATCGGCAAGCCACCCACCGCTGAGGAAGCCATTGCCACCCTGGTGAACATTGCTGCTCTGGAGCGTGAGGAGGATGGCCTCCGTTCGCTTCCCGGCCTCTTGGCTGAAGCGATAGGTCGTTCCATTGAGGATGTTTACAAAGGCAACGACGAGGGTGTGCTCGCCGATGTTGAGCTCAATCGCACAATCACAGAGACATCGCGAGCTGCGATCGGAGCCATGGTCCGTACGCTCACCGGTCGTGATGGCAGGGTCAGCTTGCGCAACAGCTTCGGCTGGTTCTACGACCTGCTGGCCAAGTTCGGCTTCAAGCTGCCCTCCCCCTGGCTGCGGGCCTGCTGCACCGCTGGCTTCGTTCAGATCGACGCCACCGAGCTCGACAAGCTCTTTGCCTACCTGCGCTTCTGTCTCGAGCAGGTGTGTGCCGACATGGAGATGGAGAGTCTGTTGAAGGCTCTCGATGGCGAATACATTCTTCCGGGTCCTGGTGGCGACCCGATTCGTAATCCTGGCGTGCTGCCCAGTGGCAAGAACATCCATGCTCTGGACCCACAGGCGATTCCCACCCGCGCTGCGGTCGCTGCAGCCAAGGCTGTTGTTGACAAGCTGATCGAGCGTCAGCGCGAGGAGCAGGGCACTTGGCCCGAGACCATCGCCTGTGTGCTCTGGGGAACTGACAACATCAAGACATACGGAGAATCCCTAGCGCAGATCCTCTGGTTCGTTGGTGTCAAGCCGATGCCGGATTCCGTGGGTCGGGTGAACAAACTCGAGCTGATTCCTCTCGAAGAACTTGGACGTCCTCGCGTTGATGTGGTGGTGAACTGCTCCGGTGTGTTCCGCGATCTGTTCATCAACCAGATGGCCCTGATTGATCAGGCCGTGAAGATGGCCGCTGAAGCGGATGAGCCCCTGGAGCAGAACTTCGTGCGCAAGCATGCTCTAGAGCAGGCAGAGAAAGAAGGCACGAGCCTCCGCGATGCGGCCTGCCGGGTGTTCTCCAATGCCAGCGGCAGCTACAGCTCCAACGTGAACCTCGCTGTGGAGAACAGCACCTGGGAAGAAGAAGGCGAGCTGCAGGAGATGTACCTCTCCCGTAAGACCTTTGCCTTCAATGCCGACAACCCTGGTGAGATGAACCAGAAGCGTGAGGTGTTCGAGAACGTCATGAAGACGGCGGATGTCACCTTCCAGAATCTGGATTCGGCTGAGATCTCCCTCACCGATGTGAGCCACTATTTCGACTCCGACCCCACAAAGTTGATCGCTGGCCTCCGGGACGACGGCAAAGCTCCCACCAGCTACATCGCCGATACCACCACGGCTAACGCGCAGGTGCGGTCGTTGAGTGAAACGATTCGTCTCGATTCACGCACCAAGTTGCTGAATCCCAAGTGGTACGAAGGCATGCTCGACTCCGGCTATGAGGGTGTTCGAGAGGTGGCAAAGCGCCTCAACTTCACCCTTGGTTGGAGTGCCACCAGTGGTTCCGTCGACAACTTTGTCTACGAAGAAGCCAATGAGACCTTCATTAACGATCCCGAGATGCGCAAGCGTCTGTTGGAACTGAATCCCAACAGTTTCCGTCAGATTGTGGGCACCCTTCTCGAAGTCCATGGTCGCGGCTACTGGGAGACCTCAGACGAAAACATTGAGCAGCTTCAGGAGTTGTATCAGGAGGTTGAAGATCGGATTGAGGGTGTTGTCACCGACTAAGGCCTCAGCATTAACCCAGATAAAGGCCAGGGTTCCATCGAACTCTGGCTTTTTTTTGGAGTTACCGAACTGGTGATGGAGATGCGACTACGCCAGCCCTGCTTTGTGTTTCCAATTCGCGCAAATGCATTGGTTGTTGGACATCAGGTCTCCATCGCTGTTGACCGTTGTGATGAACTGCTGTTTTGGCTTGAGAAGGTGCAGATTGTTGTACCAAGCCCCATACATCGCGGCATGTGTTTTTTGTTCTGTCTCTTGCTTGTCTGCATCTTCGAAATGAGCTGTTGACCCTTTTTGTGTTTTGCGGGATGAGTATTGTCTGTAGTTGCTTTCAAAATCTGTGTAGACAGTGTTTACGACGATGCATTTAAACCGCAGGAAGAATGGATTTTTTAGGTAGTTCGACATCATTAGGTCGCAAATTCTTGGATCTGATTTTTTGCTGCGTGGGGTGGGGATTTTTGTGAGTACTTCGATTTTCTTCTGCGCTTTTCTTGTTGCTGCTGAGTGCCCGAGCCTGTGCACTACATGCTTCAAGTCCAGTTGGACGAGTATGCTTTTGGGAGGGTGCTGTTCTTTCGTGAGTTTGCGAATGTGTTTGCCTTGGAAGTTGGCGCTGATTTTTATTGCCTCATTGTAGTTGTCGTTTTCTTCGTGAGAGTGTGATCTGCTCGTGTCTCTGAATTGCTGGTGAAATTCTTCTCCAAAGAGTCGAATTTCAAGTTGATGGGATGTTCTGACAATCGTTGATTTTCCTGCTCCAGTGTAGCCAGCGATGATGAAGCATGTTTGCAGGTCTTGTTCAATATTGCTTGTTTTTGATTGTTTCCTTGGCTTCACCTTTGCAAGTGTTTCCTTACTCTTGACGACCTTAACATGGTCTTAAACAAAAGATTCTGGCCGTCTGTTTTTCGTGGTGTTCAGGGATGCGTTTTGTCAAACTGTGCTCTCTTTGACCATTCACTGATTTCTGCTTTGCTGAAATCCACGCCAGCCCATTGCTGGTACTCATGCAGTGTGCGTTGTTCTCCCAGTCCATAGCTGTTGAGGTCAGTCAGGTCTTCGGTTGTCGCCCTGAGCTTCTGCGGAGCACGATCCAGGCTGTTCAGCAGGGTGTGCACTCGCACGAGAGAGCGTCGGTTCCGTTCAAACCAGCTGCTGTGATCGCCCCAGTGCGTGGCCGAATGCTCTGCTGCTGTGCCTTCTGACTTGTAGAGATGAAAAAGCAGAAGACGATTCGGTGCGTAGATGTTGAAGCCAGAGGTCCACAGCCGTGCCGACATGGCCACCTCCTCTCCATCGAAGTAGAGCTCGGGGTCATAGGGCACTTCGCTCACGATTTAGCCCGGGCCGAACAGGAACCCTCCGGCGATGAAAGCTCCAGGCATTGGCCGTTCAGGTTGTTCGTCCGGCAGTCGAAAACGACTGATGCCTCGGAATCTGAGAATGCCGTTGTCGTCGAAACCAGCAGCTCCCATTACGGGCAAGGTTGATGTCTGCAGGCAGCACGGCTGTTGGAATCCGTTGGGATAGACACTCAGGATGGCTCGCTGATCGCTGCAGTCCGACCAGGTCTTCAGCAGGCGGTCATCCCAGTGCTCCACGGCCCGCATGTGGCTGTCGATCTGAAGCAGGAAATCTTCTTCGCCGTACAAGTTCTGGGCCTGTCTCCGGGCCCAGCAGGTGCCTCGGCTTTCAGAGGCATTGAACGCGACGATGTTCAGGTTTGGATGATCCGGAAACGCACTGGATCTCCAGTGATCCGGATCGTCTTCGGCCAATTGAAGGCAGATTCCAAAGTGCAGGCGTTCTGGATGGGCTGCCCGTTCAATCAAGTTTTGAAGCGTGGCCGGTAGATCTGGGTCCCGGTAAGCCGCAATTTGAACGAAGACTGTTGCTGTCACCAGAGTGCGGCAGCCATGCGAAGCGTTTGGGTGATTGGTCCTACGTCATGCACCCGCAGAACGGCAGCACCGGCCTGAGCGCAGCGGCAGGCCACCGCAGCGGTTCCCCAGAGCCGCGCCTTCGGTCTCGGCTCGTCGAGAACGGCACCGATGAAGCGTTTGCGTGACGGGCCGATCAGCACGGGGCGTGGCCCCTGGGTCAGTTGTTCCAAATTCCGCAGTAACTGCAGATTTTGCTCGTGGGTCTTGGCGAAACCGAGACCTGGATCCCAGACGATTTGCTCTTCCCGGATGCCGGCCTTGATGGCGGCATCACTGCGCTCCAGCAATCCTTGTTTCACGTCCGCCACGACATCGGAGTAGCTCGTGAGTTGATCCATGGTTTGACTGTCACCGCGGCTGTGCATCAGCACCACTGGACAACCCGCATCGGCAACCACCCGCAGCAGATCGGGGTCACGTCTGCCCCCGCTCACATCGTTGATCCAGCTGGCACCTGCTTCCAGTGCCCTGGCGGCAACCGGCGCGAGAAAGGTGTCGACAGAAATCAGGGTGTCCGGGCACCGTTTCCGGATGGCTGTCAGTGCCGGCAGAAGCCTTCGTAACTCCTCCTCTGCGCCAACCTCAGTGGCTCCTGGCCGAGTGCTTTGGGCGCCCAAATCCAACACGTCGGCGCCATTGTGTAGTTGCCGCTGAGCTTCAGCGAGAGCCAGTTCGCTTCCAAGAAATCTTCCTCCATCACTGAAGGAATCGGGGGTGATGTTGATGACCCCCATCACCGTTGTGCGTTGGCGCCAGCCCTTGGGCCAGACCGCTGAATCAAGTGGTTTTGTAGTTCGCAATGCGCGCAAAGCTCTCAGGCTGCAAGGACGCTCCCCCCACAAGCACCCCGTCGATATCACTCATTCCCATCAACTCATCAATATTGCTGGGTTTGACCGACCCCCCGTACTGAATCACGAGATCTGGAGAGCCCACCCAGCTCCGGATAAGCCCACAAATGCGGTTTGCTTCTTCGGCTTCACAGGTTTTGCCTGTTCCGATCGCCCAGATCGGTTCGTAGGCCACGACTAACTTTTCAGCGTCGAGTCCCTCCAGACCCTGTTCGATTTGGCGTCGAATCACCCGTTCAGCTTCGCCGCGTTCGCGTTGCTCATCGGTTTCACCCACGCAAACGATCGGAATCAGCCCGTTCGACTGGGATGACCTGGCCCGGTGGTTGATTTGCTCGTCGCTTTCACTGAAATATTTTCTTGGTTCGCTGTGGCCCACGATCGTGTGGGTGACTCCATGCTCCTTGAGCATCGCTGGCGAGATCTCACCGGTAAAGGCACCCTGCCCTTCCCAGTGCACGTTTTGGCTGGAGAGTCGAAGCCGCGAGTTCTGGCTGAGCCCTGCCATGGTCGAAAGCGCCGTGAAGGGGGGTGCCAGCACCAAGTCGCGGTCGTCAGGGGTGTCAGCAACCAATGGCAGGAAGGCTTCCATGAACTCCCGCGACTGGGCACAGGTCATGTGCATCTTCCAGTTGCCAGCGATCACCGGTCTCCGCACGCCTTACTTCCCATGGAATTTGGGAGCCAACTTACGGCCCGGGCGCGTTTTCGCTCTCCAAAACGGACTCCTCCCCAGCAAGCACAACCCGATCTCCAGGGGAAAGCTGGCGTCCTCGCCGGGTTTCCACGCTTCCATTGACCTCCACCTCACCCATCTGAATGCGTTGTTTGGCTTCACCACCGGTGGAGACCCAACCCTTCCATTTCAGGAACTGATCCAGCTTCATCGGAGAGAGTTCTGATCCCACCATTGATACTGTGCCGCGATGCTGACCCCATCCCAGGCCGGTTTCCGCCGGTTGCTGCCGCTGCTCCGCCCCCACCTGCGAGAACTGCTCTGGGGGGGCTGTTGCATGGTCGTCTACGTCGGCAGTTTTCCGCTGCTGGTGCAACTGGCAGGGGAGCTGTTTCCCGCATTGGGTTCAGGTGATCTTGCTCGAGTGCTTCAGCTGATTGGGTTGGCGTTGCTGATTTTTGCTGTTCAGAAAATCGCTCAGTTCGGCCAGGACTCTCTTCTGGCCGGCCCTGCACTGCTGGTCAGCCAGGGGCTGCGCAGGGATCTGTTTCGCCGCTTGCAGACTGTGGAGCTCGGTGCCCTTGAAAAGCTCTCGGCTGGAGATCTCACCTACCGCTTCACGGAAGACGCTGACCGCGTCAGTGAGGTGCTCTACAAGACCATCCACGACACGGTCCCCAGCGTGCTTCAGCTCGTTGCGGTGCTGGGCATGATGCTCTGGCTCGACTGGAAACTGACGCTCGCCATCCTGTTGCTGGCGCCTGTGATCGTTTGGCTGATCAGTCTGTTTGGGGCTCGTGTGATGGCGGCCACCGAACGCAGTCAGCAAAAGGTGAGTGAACTGGCCGGTCTGCTGGGTGAGGCGATTGAAGGCTTGCCCTTGGTTCGTGCTTTTGCGGCTGAGCCCTGGTTGCAGGAACGTTTCGAGATAGAGATCGACCAGCACCGCCAGGCACGTCACCGCACCTACAGCCTCGTGGCGCTCCAGCATCCAGTGGTCGGCATCATCGAGGTGGTGGGTCTGTTTGCCGTGTTGGCGCTCGGAGCGTGGCGCATTCAGACCGGTGATCTGAGCATTGCAGGCCTGAGCAGTTACCTGACTGGACTGATCGTGCTGATCGATCCCATCGCGCACGTCACCAACAACTTCAACGAATTTCAGCAGGGTCAGGCGTCGCTGAGACGTCTGCGTCAGATCGAGCGAGAACCGCAAGAGCCCGCAGATCCAGCGGAGGCGCAACCCATCGGTGATCTCCAGGGTGATCTGGTCTTTGACCAGGTGAGTTTTGGTTATGACCCTGCCGAGCCGGTTCTCCATCAGCTGGATCTACGGGTGGATGCGGGGCAGGTGCTGGCCATTGTTGGCCCCTCTGGTGCTGGGAAAAGCACCTTGATGTCGCTTCTGCTGCGCTTTAACACGGTGCAACAGGGGCAGATTCGTCTCGACGACATCGACATCAGTCAGTTGCGCGCCCGTGAGCTACGCAAGCAGGTGGCCCTGGTTCCCCAGCGAACGACCGTGTTCTCTGGAACCATTGCCGAAGCCATCCGTTTTGGACGTCGCGCGACTGACGATGAGGTTCGCGAGGCGGCGCGTTTGGCCAATGCGGATGGGTTCATCCGTGCCTTACCTCGTGGTTATGACACCCAGCTTGAGGAACGGGGGACCAATGTTTCCGGTGGACAACTGCAGCGAATCGCCATCGCTCGGGCGGTGCTCGGCAATCCAGCGCTGTTGCTGCTCGATGAAGCCACCAGTGCCCTTGATGCCGAGGCGGAGGCTGCCGTGCAACTCGGACTCAAACAGGCGATGAAAGGCCGAACGGTCTTGGTCATCGCCCATCGGCTGGCGACGGTGCAGGAGGCTGATCGCATTGTGGTTCTCGAAAAGGGTGCTGTTGTCGATAGAGGAACCCATGACGAGTTGATGCAGCGTGGTGGGCGTTACCGGGAGTTGTGCGAACGGCAGTTCATACGGGATCGGCAGACGTCCTGAATCCCTCTACGATCTGGCCGCCGGTTCCACGCAATCCCGGCGACGAACGATGACTGATTCTGCAGCCAACAACCCTGTCCTGACGTTTGAGGGCAAGCGCTATGACCTCAATACTCTCCCCGATGAGCTCAAGGAGCTTGTGCGTGGCATGCAGGTTGCTGATGCTCAGCTGCGGATGCATGAAGACACCCTCAAGGTTCTGGCGGTAGGTCGTCAGAGCCTGGCCACACAGCTCAATGAAAAGCTTCAGTCCGTCACGCCGTTGCCTGATGGTCAGGGCTGATCGCCTGCCATGAAAAAAGGGGGGTGTTGAGCCCCCCTTTTTGTTAGTTCTGCGCCGTCCTTAGTTGCCGAACTTGTAAGCCTTGGTGAGTTTGAACACTGTTCCCGAGAGCAGCAGCAGCGCCACAAGGTTGGGAAGGGCCATCAGGCCGTTCAGTGTGTCGGCAATCGACCAGATCACCCCACGGTCTCCGGCCACAGCGCCGATCACGACAACAGCGACCCAGACCAGACGGAATGGCATCACGGCAGATTCACCGAACAGATAAGTCGTGCATCGCTCGCCGTAGAAGCTCCATCCAAGAATGGTGGTGAAGGCAAAAACCACCAACCCCAGGGTGACCACCACGCCACTGCCGGAGATGCCGGTGTTGAAGGCAGCGATCGAGAGATCTGCGCCGCTCAGTTTCTCGCCAGCTGCATCGAGGATCAGGTTGGCTTTGGTGGTGATGATCACCAGTGCTGTCATCGTGCAGATGATCAGGGTGTCGATGAAGGTGCCAAGCATGGCCACCGTGCCTTGGCGAACGGGGTCATCTGTTCGTGCTGCAGCGTGAGCGATCGGCGCGCTGCCGAGGCCTGCCTCGTTGGAGAAGATGCCTCGCTTGAAACCCATCAGCACCACCTGACCGAGAGCACCACCGGCAGCTGCCTTGCCGGAGAAGGCGTTGGAGAAAATTGTGGCGAAGGCTTCAGGGACGCCTCCCAGATTGATCAGCAGCACCAAGAGGCATGCCACCACGTAGAGGATCGACATCAAAGGAACAATGGCCGAAGCCGCCTGGGCGATGCGCTTGATCCCTCCGATCACAACAGCAAAGACAAGGGCGGCCAGAACGATTCCGGTGACCAACTTGGGAATGCCGATCAGGCTCAATGCAGACGACACCTCAAAGGCCTGTACCCCATTGCCGATGCCAAATCCGGCCAACATCCCGAAGAGGGCAAACAGTCCCGCCATCCAGCTCCAGCCGCTGCCGAGTCCGTTGCGGATGTAGTACATCGGCCCACCGACATGGTTGCCCTCTCCATCGGTTTCTCGAAACTGAACGGCGAGCACTGCCTCGGCGTATTTGGTCGCGATGCCGAAGATCGCAATGATCCACATCCAGAAGACCGCTCCAGGACCTCCAACAGCGATGGCTCCGGCAACACCAGCGATGTTGCCTGTGCCGATCGTGGCGGACAACGACGTCATCAGCGCCTGAAACGGGGTGATTTCACCTTCACTTGGGGATGCCGCCGGGCGGAGCATCATTGAGATGCCATATCCCAGCCGTTGCAGCGGCATGAAACGCAAGCCCACCATGAGAAGAATGCCCGTCGCGGCAATCAAAATGACGGTGGGCCATCCCCAGACGACGCTGTTGATCGGGCCATTGATGGCTTGAATGGTCGACTCGATTCCGCCCATGCCTTTCAACAAGTTTGGGCGGATGGTCTCATAGCCAGCTGGTGCCGGCAATCAACTCAGAGCGATTCGAGATCTTCAAAGCGGAAGGTCTGGCTTCCTGCAGGGGTGTCGCCGTGGGCTTCGGTGGTCACGACCCGCTCGGTCAGCACCCAGGGGCCACCGCCTGGAAGAGGAGCGAAGGTGTCTTTGAAGCTGCTTCGTCCGCCCCGGGCTTCTCCTGTCGCCGGGTCGGCATATTGACTTGTGTAGGTGTGGCTGAGGTAACCCGAACCCGTGTCGGTGACATCGGTGGTGAAGATCGTGACGACGGTGCCATGGATGTGTCGATGCACCATGGTCACCACGTCATCCTTGATGCGGTACTTGTCACCCTGCCCCTTGCCGCCGACGAGAACTTCGGTTCCCACGTCGTTGGTGTCACCGGCGGTAAAGGTGTTCTCGCCGTGGGTCTGATCAAAGCTGCGACGCACGCGATGGATCGCCACCTCCCAAAGCTGGGAATTCACGGCCTTGAGGATGTCTTCGTTCTCAATTCCCTCCACCTTGGCCTTGAGATCAGCGCCGATTTCGAACTGGCCTTCGACGCGTTGATCGTCCTGCTGCCAGACGCAGCGTCCGCGATAGCCGGCAAAGCCAGGATCCCAGGTGTAGCGATTTGCGTAGGCGCGACGGAAATCATCACGCAGGTCGCTCCCAGGCTTGACGGGAATGGAGGCTGTCACAGCGGTGAGTTGGCTTTATCAACCCTACCGGTGGCTTACCGCTGCATGGCGTGGACGTCCTGCAGGGCATGGATGCTGAGGCTTGGTTGTTGCTGAAGGGCAGAGATTGCTTCCACCGCAGCCCGTGCGCCTGCGAGGGTTGTCACGGTTGGTACGGCGTAATCAAGCGCTGCCCGGCGTAGGTATTTGTCGTCATGGGCTGCTTGACGGCCAATCGGTGTGTTGATCACCAGCTGCACCTGATTGGAGCGGATCTGGTCCTCAATGTTGGGTCGACCCTCGTGCACCTTGAGCACTGATTGGACTTTTAGTCCTGCGTTGGCGAGGGCTTGAGCGGTTCCCGAGGTGGCCGTGACATCGAACCCGAGTTCGATCAGTCGAGCGGCAATGGGCACCAATGCCTGCTTATCGCGGTCGTGGGTTGAGAGAAACACCGTCCCCTGGGTGGGCAGCGCTTCTCCTGCACCGAGTTCGGCTTTGGCATAAGCCATTCCAAAACTGTCGGCGGATCCCATGACCTCCCCTGTAGAGCGCATTTCCGGCCCAAGCACCGTGTCAGCTCCGGGGAAGCGCCGGAAGGGAAGGACCGCCTCCTTGATCGACTGCAGCGGCGGCTTCGGTTCGCAGGTCAAGCCGATGCCGGTGAGGGTTTCTCCCGCCATCAGACGGGTCGCCAGGCGTGCCAGAGGTTGTCCTGTCGCTTTGGCAACGAAGGGGACCGTCCTGGAGGCGCGGGGGTTGGCTTCAATGATGTAGACGACTTCCGAACCATCGGTGTTGCGCTGAACGGCGAACTGGAGGTTGATCAGTCCACGAACTTCAAGGGTTTGTGCCAAGGAGCGACTCCAGCCGCGAATGGTGTCCAGGGCCGCCTCACCAAGAGAGACGGAGGGCAAACAGCAGGCTGAGTCACCGGAGTGGATCCCAGCCGGTTCGATGTGCTCCATCAGACCACCGACAATCACGGCTCCGGTGTGATCGCAGAGGGCGTCCACGTCGACTTCCACGGCATTTTCCAGGTACTGGTCAATCAGAACCGGATGGTCGGGCTCCACCTGAACAGCCTCACGCATATAGCGATTGAGCTCTTCTTCGTCGAAGACCACCTCCATGGCACGTCCACCTAAGACGTAAGACGGCCTTACGACGACCGGATAGCCCACCCTTGCTGCCACGGCTCGTGCTTCCTCCTCACTGCGCGCCAAACCATTGCGGGGTTGCCGGATGTTCAGTTCGCGAAGGATGGCCTCGAACTGTTCGCGGTCTTCGGCGCGGTCAATCGATTCGGGAGAGGTCCCCCAGATGGTGGTGCCCGTCGCCCGTCCCTCGTCACTCTCGAGCCAGCGCAGGAGGGGAATGGCGAGTTTCAGCGGAGTTTGTCCACCGAACTGCACCACCACGCCATCGGGACGTTCCGCCTCGATCACGTTGAGAACATCCTCCAACGTGAGCGGTTCGAAATAGAGGCTGTCGCTGGTGTCGTAGTCGGTGGACACCGTTTCGGGGTTGCTGTTCACCATCACGGTGGTGATCCCTTGGTCCTGCCCGGCAAAGGAGGCATGACAGCAGCAATAGTCGAATTCGATTCCCTGGCCGATCCTGTTGGGACCACCACCCAGGATCATCATCTTGCGCCTGTCCTGGCGACATGTCACCTCGGAGGAGGAGGAAAGGGGCTTGAGGGATCCATCCGCTTGCAGGCTCTGCAAGGGGCGCTCATAAGTTGAGTAGTGGTATGGGGTGGATGAAGCGAACTCCGCAGCACAGGTGTCGACTGTTTTGAAGATGGCGCGAACATCGAGCTGATGACGTCTCTGACGCACCAGCAATTCGTTGCTGTTGATCTGCCAGGCGATCTGTCGGTCTGAAAAACCAAGCTGCTTGGCTTCGAACAGGCTGTCGGCATCCAGCTGCTCAAGGCTTTTGCCCTTGAGCAACCTTGTTTCTGCTTCGATGATGCGCCGCAGTTTTGCCAGGAACCACGGGTCAATCGCGCTAATTCGATGAATCTCCGCATCGCTGCGTCCGCGCACCATGGCCGTTCGCACGCTGAGGATGCGTTCAGGTGAGGGGGTTCTCAGCCGACGATCGAGCTCACCGTCGTTGAGGTCCGGTTCCTCCCGGTCTCCTCCCCAGCCTGAGAACCCTGTCTCCAAGGAACGCATGGCTTTCTGAAATGACTCTTCGAAACAACGGCCGATGGCCATGGCCTCGCCCACCGATTTCATCGATGTGGTGAGCACCGCTGGACTGCCGCGGAATTTTTCGAAGGCGAAGCGTGGAATTTTGGTGACGACGTAATCGATCGTCGGCTCGAAGCAGGCGGGTGTTTTACCGGTGATGTCGTTGAGAATTTCGTCGAGGGTGTAACCGACGGCGAGGCGTGCAGCGATCTTCGCGATCGGGAAGCCGGTGGCTTTACTCGCCAAAGCGGAGGATCGACTCACCCTGGGGTTCATCTCGATCACCACAACGTCGCCGTTGTCAGGGTTGATGGCGAATTGGATGTTGCTGCCGCCCGTGGCGACACCGATCTCGCGAATGATGGCGATCGATTGATCGCGCAGCCGCTGGTATTCCCGATCCGTGAGGGTCTGGGCCGGGGCCACTGTGATCGAATCACCTGTATGCACCCCCATGGGGTCGAGGTTTTCGATGCTGCAGACGATCACGACGTTGTCTGCCAGATCACGCATCACCTCAAGCTCGAATTCCTTCCAGCCCAGCAGCGATTGCTCGATCAAGATCTGGGAAACCGGACTCGCTTCAAGCCCGCTCTTGCAGATCGCTGCGTATTCCTCCGGGTTGTAAGCAATCCCCCCACCACTTCCGCCAAGGGTGAAGGCGGGCCGGATAATCCGGGGGAAACTGCCGATCGCGGCTCCAACGGCTTCGGCTTCCTCCTGAGACGAGGCGATTCCAGAAGGGCAGACCTTCACGCCGATGCGCTCCATGGCCTGCTTGAACAGCAGACGGTCTTCCGCCTTCTGAATCGCCTTGAGGTCGGCGCCGATCAATTCGATGCCGAAACGCTCCAAGGTGCCGTTTTCGGCCAGGGTGACAGCCAGGTTCAGAGCTGTCTGACCGCCCATCGTGGGCAGCAGAGCATCAGGCCGTTCCTCTTCGATCACCCGCGTGACAACATCAGGCGTGAGCGGTTCGATGTAAGTGCGATCCGCCATTTCCGGGTCGGTCATGATCGACGCCGGGTTGGAATTGATCAGGATGACCTCATATCCCTCGGCTCTGAGGGCTTTGCAGGCCTGGGTTCCGGAGTAATCGAACTCACAGGCCTGGCCGATCACAATCGGTCCTGATCCCAGCAGGAGAATGCGACGCAGGTCAGACCGCCTGGGCATTGGAAATGGTCCTAGGCCAAACAGTTCAAGCCTCTCACGCGGGGTTGCCCCGGCCTGGGGACTCGGCCTCGCTACGGTGATGAGATATCAGCACCAAAGTTGCAATGAGTGAGCTCCAGCGCCTGAAGGGGCTGCTGCCACCGGAAATGCAGAGCTGGGTGTTCGTCGAATCAGCTGCTGCAGTTGATCCGCCATTGATCACCCTCGAAGAGATCGGACGGGATGAAGTGGAGATCCAGGTGGATCTCGACGAATGGGATTCCCTGGCGTTGGACCATCGCAATTTGTTGTTCTGGCACGAGGTTGGTCGGGTTCAGAACGACACCATCCCCAGAGATGGTTGGGAGATGGCAGCTCTAGCCATCGGTCTCGGGGGCGCCATCGGTGAGTTGTGGGTCCAGGACGGGTTGTTGCTGCTCATGGCCCTCGGCCTGTCTGGCTTTGCGGGGTACAGGCTGTACTTGAAGAACAATTCGGAAAAGCGTCTTCAGGACGCCATCAGTGCCGATGAACGTGCAATTGATCTGGCTTGCCGGTTTGGTTACAGCGTGCCGAACGCCTACCGGAGCCTGGGGGGCGCGTTGAAAGAGCTGGTCGAAAAGACCCGCAAGAAGCGTCGTCGCAGCTACTACGAGGACCGTCTTGAGGCACTGCGGAAGAGTGCCAGCAAGGCCAGAGCTGAAATGGCACAGCAAGAGGGCTCCCGCAGCTCCGTCACCAGCGAGAACGTTTATGGATAGCGAGAAGCTTGCCGAGCTCGTGGCTGATGCCTGCGATGACCGCAAGGCAACAGATATCCGTTTAATCCGCGTCGATGAGGTGTCCAGCCTGGCCGATTGGATGGTGATCGCCGGTGGTCAATCCGATGTCCAGGTTCGTGCCATCGCCCTGTCCGTTGAAGATCGCCTGGAGGCTGAGGCAGATCTCTTGCCCTTGCGTAAGGAAGGTCTCAATGAGGGGCGCTGGGCTCTTCTGGATTACGGCGATGTCATCGTTCATGTGCTGATGCCCGATGAGCGTGGTTATTACGACCTTGAGGCCTTCTGGAGTCACGGTGAAAGCAGAACCTTCTTACCGTCCGTGAAGTAACCGCTTTTCCCATGACAGAAGCGGTGTCCTGCCCTGTTCCCCCGGAGCAGCGTCCTCTCGAGGAGTTTCAGCAGCTCTGCGACTCATGGTTTTTTTCTTGGCCAGCTGGCCAGGATCCTCGGTTGTTAGACCGTCTGGCTGGCAGCTGGTTGCTGATGTTGCCGGTGTGCTCCTTGATCGCCAGTGGAAGCTGGACCCTTAAGCAGGATCCGCCGCGGCTTGTGGCCGCTGCTGCTGTGGCGGCCCTTGTCCTTCCTTTGCTGCTCCTGGTGCGCCAGTGGTTGGGGTGGACCTATGTCATGCAGCGTCTTCTGCGTGAGTCCGTCGACTACGAGGAATCCGGCTGGTACGACGGGCAGACCTGGGAAAAACCCCTGTCTTGGCGAGAACGCGATCTGCTGGTGGCCCGCCATGAAGTCCGCCCAATCCTTGGGCGGCTTGGCCGTGCCATGGCCACCTCGGCGGGTTTAATGCTCGCTGGTGCCAGTCTCTGTCAGGCTCTCTGAATCAATCGGGGTGTCCGATGACTTTGCCTTCGGGCTTCAGCCCTGCAGCCCGATCCGGGTCGGCGCCCCTTGAGGTTTGCCTGCGGCGTGGATCGATTACGGAGTCAGTGCATCGCGTCCATGCGGTGGTTTGTGATGGCCGAGGTCGGGTGTTGATGTCGGCGGGGCATTCCGGCATGGAAAGTTTCATTCGCTCGGCGCTCAAGCCGTTTCAGGCCCTGCCATTTCTCAGCAGTGGAACTGCCGATCAGATGGAGGTTGATGACCGGGGCATTGCCATCAGTTGCGCCTCCCATGCGGGCACCAACGCCCATGCGCGGGAAGCCTTCAGGTTGCTCTGGAAAGCGGATTTGGACATTGCTTCACTCCAATGTCCTGTTCCTGACGGTGCTGACAGTCCCCTTCAGCACAATTGTTCCGGCAAACATGCTGCTTTTCTGGCCACCAGTCGGAAGATGGGATGGCCGATTGACTCGTATTTGCAGAACGATCATCCGCTGCAGGTTGAAGTGAACCGTCGGGTCGCTGAACTGATTGGCCTGCCTGCGGAGGAATTGGTTGCAGAACGCGATGACTGCGGTGCTCCAACCTTGGTCATGCAGCTAGCCCAGATGGCACTGCTCTATGCCCATCTCGGCGCTTCACAGCATGCTGAATTTGAACAGATCAGCCGGGCCATGCTGAGTCATCCCGACTTGGTGGCAGGCGAGGGGCGCTTCGATACCGAGCTGATGCGGCGCAGTCACGGTCAAGTGTTGAGCAAAGGTGGAGCAGAGGGCATCCAATGTCTCAGTCGCGTTGGTGAAGGCCTTGGGGTAGCCATCAAGGTTGAAGACGGCTCCCGCCGTGCCAAGCAGGCGGTTGCACTGCATGTGTTGCGTCAACTGGAGTGGCTCACCCCCATGGGGCTTGACGAGCTTGAGGACCAGGTGCTGGTCGTGAACCCGAGTGTCAGGCTCACCGTGACCGGTGCGTTGCACTCGTGACTTCTGCTGTCACGCGCGACACCGACATGTATGATTTTTAGGTCGCCGCGGGGTAGAGCAGTCTGGTAGCTCGTCGGGCTCATAACCCGAAGGTCGGGAGTTCAAATCTCCCCCCCGCCACCACTTCTGATTGAATGAAAGATCTCCCTCTAGGGGGGATCTTTTTTTGTCTGTGGTCGCTCCATGAGCAGTCGCTCTATGAACTGCGATGGTCCCTGGGACGCCATTGTCGTTGGCTCAGGAGCGAGTGGAGGCGTGGCAGCCATGACGCTGGCTGAGGGCGGTGCGCGTGTGCTTGTGGTGGACGCTGGCCCCGACCTAACCAGCACCGAAGCCTTTGGGTCTGAACCGGGAAATCTGGTGCGGCGGATCGCGGGTCTGACCAGCGGCAGCCATCGCCGGCAGTCTCAGCATCCCGGCTACTGGAAAGCGAATCCTCGTTTGTATGCCGACGAGCGGATTCACCCCTACGAGCACCCGGCGGATCAGCCATTTCTTTGGACGAGAGGTTTGCAGGTGGGCGGTCGGAGCCTGACCTGGGGGGGGATCACCCTGCGTCTTTCTGACGAGGATCTGGCTGGTGTCAACGTTGATGGCCAACAGGTTGGTTGGCCCCTGCGCAGCAGTGACCTGACGCCCCATTACGCCGAACTGGAGCGCTGGCTTGGCGTTCATGGTGGGCGCGATGGTTTGGATCATCTGCCGGATGGAGACACGCAACCGGCTCTGGCGGCGACGCCGGCGGAACAGCGCTTTGCTGTAGCCGTGCAGCATCAGTTGGGTTACCCCGTTATTCGCTCAAGGGGCTTTGGTCCAGCGCCGCAGGGGCAGGATGCTTCTTGGCCCCGCTCCAGCAGTCGCGGCAGCAGCCTTCCCCGCGCCATGGCCACTGGACGCACTCAGCTGATGCCTGA
Source organism: Synechococcus sp. PROS-U-1 (assembly GCF_014279755.1). NCBI lineage: Bacteria > Bacillati > Cyanobacteriota > Cyanophyceae > Synechococcales > Synechococcaceae > Synechococcus > Synechococcus sp. PROS-U-1. The sequence continues at coordinate 1,682,985 of NZ_CP047951.1, read as the reverse complement.
GCATCTGGTGGAACGTCTGCTGATGGATGCAGGTGGCAACAACGCCACGGGTGTTGTTGCCGTTGATCAAATCAACGGCAACCGAAAGGAGTTAAAGGCGGATCTGGTGGTTTTGGCTGCTTCCACGATTCAGACCGTTTCCATCTTGTTGCGTTCCTGTCGTGGGGTGCAGTCCAACGGTTTTGACGACCCTTCAGGACGTCTCGGCACACGCCTGATGGACCACGTCTCCACATCGCAGTTTTTTGCCTTTCCCGAACGGGACCAAGCTGATCAGCCCCCCCTCACGGGTGCTGGAAGTTTCTTTGTTCCGTTGGGGCGTCACCTGCCATCGGCTGGATTTCAGGGCGGCTACGGCCTCTGGGGAGGCATTGGGCGATTTGATCCACCACGATGGCTGCGGCGTCGCCCGACCTGCATCACCGGGTTTCTCATCGGTCACGGTGAAGTCCTGCCGAGAGCGGAAAACAGGGTGACGCTGAGTGAGCGCACGGATCGCTGGGGCGTGCGTGTTCCCTCGATCTCTTGTCGTTGGAGCCGAAATGAGCTGGAGATGGTGACGCACATGCGCGCCTCAATCAAGGCCTGTATCGACGCTGCCGGAGGCGAGGCTCGGCCGATCAAGAACCTTTTCCATCTGCCCTTTGTTGAGCCTTGGTTGGAGGGCGCGGTGGCGCTGTCGGATGGTGCAGCACCTCCGGGCTATTACATCCATGAAGTTGGAGGGGCTGCCATGGGCTCCGCCGAAATATGCAGCGTTGTTGATCCCTTCAACCGGCTCTGGCGGGTTCCCAACGTGCTGGTGGTGGACGGCGCCTGTTGGCCTTCTTCGGCCTGGCAGAGCCCAACACTGACCATGATGGCCCTGAGCCGTCGGGCGTGTTTGGAAGCCCTCAGTGGTCGGGGCGAATGAACAGATCGTCGAGATAACGCTCGGTCACGGCACGGTCGTCACAGCCGTTCTGAAACAAAAAGTGGGCAAGAGCTGAACTCATAACGCGGTATTGGTCCCAGTTGGGGTTCTCTCCGATGAAATCCTTCATGCCCTTGTAGAGCACCTCGGGAATTTCCGTTTCCAGGCTCACGTAGCTGGACTTTGCGAGGGCGCTGTGGTCCTTTGCGCCCATCTCATGGCATCGCTCGAGGTGATTTCGATCCATGTTGCCTAGCTCGCCCATGTCCAACGCCACTAAGAAAGCCACATCACCGGCACTTGCGTCAAAGCCGTCGCCATTTGCTGAATTACGGATGAGACGAGATGAGACAGATGTGAGGGACTGGGATTGAACGAAGGGAGCAGGACGAAGGTTGCTTGGCCTAGGGGTGGGAGGCGGACTGTCAACCCGATGACGTGATTCCCTTGGAACTTCACAGGTTGACCGTCACATCGGGCAACCCGGCTTCGGCCTGTGGAAAGAAGCCGGGTTTTCTGTGGAAAACGTGGGCCAACCGGAGTAGTGGGATCTTGATCAGAAAAACTGATCTTTGCCTCGTCGCTCCTGTCGCTTTCGAGAACCGTGTCATTGGTGACCGAGGCACGGTTTCTCTTAAGGGTTATGGACTCAATCTTTAGGAGCGTCGCTGGCGCGTTTCAGCGTTACGGGGCCCAGGGGGTGTTCCGCATGGGGATAGGGCGGGTGGTGGTGGTCATGGCTGTGGTCTGACCCATGGCTGTGGTCATGGGCAATCGGTACGCCGTCGGGTTGGCATGCCCCTGTGCACTCCAGTTCGCAGAGCGTGCAGCTTTCCGCGAGTCCTTCCACATGGTGGTGGTGGCTTTCCTGTGCACGCCCAACGTCCTGTTCGAAGCCCAGCACCTGGGCTCTGTACTTGCAGAGCGAGCAGTTCATGGCGGTGTCGCCCCGCAACACTTCCTCGACCCTCTCTTTGAAGGTGTCCACCACCAGGGTGTGGTCGCCCAGATACCCCGCCGAGAGAAACTCCACCTCCGGGTGGTCGGCTTCCACCAGAGCGGTGTGTTGGCGGATTCGGCTCACCAAAACCCCTGAAAAGAGGAAGTAGGGCACCACCACCACACGTTTGAAACCCAGCTTCACCGCATGGCGTAGCCCTGGTTCCACGAGTGGGAAGGTCACGCCGGAATACACCGTTTCTCCCCAGCCGAAGCCAAACCCTTCCACCAGTAGACGCGTCACCTTGGCCACGTTGGAGTTGGCGTCTGGATCCGATGAACCTCGACCCACCACCACCAGCAGCGTTTCGGCCAGGGGGACGTCCTGCTCCGCTTCATTCAGGCACTCCTGAACGCGGGCCCCGGCTGCCGAGACCATCAGACGGTCCACCCCCAGCTCTCGGCCGTAATCAATCGGCAGACCAGTTTCGGCGGTGTAGGTGTTGAGAACGGAGGGGATGTCGTTCTTGGCATGTCCCGCGGCGAAAAGCATGGCCGGAATGGCCAGCACTCTGGTGACGCCCTGTTGCCGAAGCGACTCAAGGCCATCACGAAGGATGGGACGGGCAAATTCGAGATAACCGTGCTCGACCGGCATCGGAGCGAGCCGTGGCCGCAGGGCTTCCACCATCTGCGCGAACTCTTCAACGGCCAATCGGTTTCGGCTGCCATGGCCGCAGATCAGAACGCCAAGTTGCTCCTTGCTGCTCTCCGCTTGCTGTTCGGCCAAAAGGTCGCTCTGCTGTTCCAATGGATTGACGATATCGGTCGCATCGCGATGGATTCAGACCGTCCCGTTTTCATCAATGCGCAGGCGGCTGATGCGAGGTGCTCTGGCCTGGTGTCTCCGCTGCCGGAAACCTTGAGTGATTGCATTCGGGATTGGAGCGGCCCACGGCCATTACGACTCTGTGGGGGGGGCACCACTTCTCGCGCCGCCGCCGACGACCACTGGACAGTGGATGTTCAAACCCACTTCAAACGCTTCGATTGGGAGCCTGCCGATCAGACGGTGTGGATCGGTGCAGGGTGGCGAATGGGTGAGGTAATCGAGGCGTTGCTTCCCTACGGCCGAACGATCCCTGCTGGTTTGTCGGGGCTGCCCGGGCTTGGGTATGTGCTCACCGGCGGCATGGGACCGCTGAGTCGACAAGTTGGGCTCGCTGTCGATCAATTGCTGGAGATTCAGGGGGTGTGGGGCGATGGAACCCCCTTTGCGCTGTCACGAGCAGCTGATGCTGGCTCGTTGGAGTGGCGTGGCCTGTGTGGAGCAGCGCCGTTTCTGGGTGTGGTGAGCGAGGTGCGCATGACCACCCAGCCAGTGCAGCCGCTGTGGGTGGAGCAGCGTTCGGTTGCTCTGGATCAACTTCCTGAGCTCATGCTCCAGGCGGAAGCATCGGATTCCAGCAACAGCCTGCAATGGCATTGGGAGAGCGACGACGCGGTGCAATCGCTCTGGGTTGGTAATGCTGCATGGGCTGGAGCGCAGCGGATCGATGGGTTGCATCAGCTCCCATCATTGAGAGGATCAGCCCCGCTGCCCCCCCGTAGTCATTCGGAGGTCGTTGGTTTGTTGGGCCCAGCAGCTGCTGAGGCCTGGGGGGATTTGATGCCGGAGCTATGCCGTTTGCTGCAGCGCCGTCCTCATCCGGGCTGCAGCCTGGCCTGTCAGCAGCTTGGGGCGGCAACGCGACAGGTCCCCGTGGAGGCCACGTCCTTCGTTCATCGCAACGCCGAGTGGAAACCCTGGATCACGGCGGCCTGGGCCCCGGGGGATATCTCGGGCCAGAGCCGCAGCCTCGATTGGCTGGACGCGGTCTGGCAGATCCTCCAGCCGGTCTGTACTGGAGTGCATCTGGCTCAGTTGCATGATCACTTGCCGTTCCATCGGAGGGAGTTGGAAGCAGCCTTCGGCCCCTGGTTGCCGGAGTTGCGAAAGCTGAAACAGCGTTTGGATCCGGCAGGCACCCTGCCATCGCTCTGATTTACGGTCGCCGCTAACCGGCATCCGCTGATGGCCAAGCGATCCAATCCAACCCTGGTGAATCAGTGGTTTGCCAATCCCACCAAAGACCTGCTCTCAGGTCTGGTGGTGGCTTTCGCCATGATCCCGGAGGCCATTGCTTTTTCGGGGATCGCTGGGGTGGATCCCAAGGTTGGTCTGTTCGGAGCCTTCTGTCTCTCGTTGACCATCGCCGTTGTGGGTGGTCGCATGGCCATGATCACTTCAGCCACGGGTTCCACGGCGCTCTTGATGACAGGGCTTGTGGCAACCGGTGAGGCACGCGGGCCAGGTCTGGGGGTTCAGTACCTGATGGTGGCCGGTCTGGTGACAGGGGTGCTGCAGATCCTCTGGGGATATCTGCGTCTGGCTTATCAGATGCGCTTCGTGCCTCAAGGCGTGCTGAGCGGGTTCGTCAATGCGCTGGCCCTTCTGATTTTTCAGGCCCAGCTGCCCCAGCTCGGTTTCAATCTCCATGCTGGGGATGCCGATCATGGAGCCTCGTCTCTGCTGCCCCACGGCGGGCAGATCCCGATCGTCTGGGGGTTGGTTCTGCTTGGCCTGCTGATCATTTATGGCCTTCCCAAGCTGACCCGGGTGGTGCCATCACAGCTGGTGGCCATCATTGTGCTGACTGCAATCAGTGTGGGCTTCAGCTTCGACATCCCCACGGTCAGCAGTCTGGGTACTCTCCCCGCCGGCCTTCCATCGTTCAGTCTTCCCTTCGGTGCCGAAGGTGTTCCCTTCAGTTTGGACACCCTGGGGCTTGTTCTTCCCACTGCCCTGGCCATCTCCCTTGTGGGCTTGATGGAAACCTTCCTCACCCAGGACATCCTCGACGACAAAACGGATACCACCACCAACAAAAACGTGGAAGCCCGGGGCCAGGGCATTGCAAATATCGTCGCGTCCCTGTTCGGTGGCATGGCCGGCTGTGCCCTTGTGGGCCAATCCGTGATGAATGTGGACAATGGCGGCCGAACGCGACTTTCAACTCTGTTTTCCGGTGTCAGTCTGCTGGCGATGATCCTGCTGGCTGGGCCTTGGCTCAAGCAAATTCCGATGGCGGCTTTGGTGGCCGTGATGATCAGCATTGCTGTCAGCACGGCTGACATCACTGGGCTCCGCAACCTGCGTCGCATACCGAAGAGCGACACTTCGGTGATGCTGATGACCTTTGCCGTCACCATGCTCACCACGCCTCACAACCTTGCCCTTGGCGTGTTGGCAGGCGTTGCTCTTGCAGGCATTCTGTTCAGCCGCAAGGTGGCCAAGGTGATTCAGGTGGAGAGCATCGAGATCAGCGATCAGGAGCGCCGCTACCGCGTTGAGGGGCAGCTGTTTTTTGTTAGCAAGGTGTACTTCCTGCAGGGATTTGATCTTCACGATCATCCCGAGCGCATCACGATTGATCTGTCTCAAGCCCACATTTGGGACCAGAGCGGCGTGACTGCGCTCGATCAGGTCATTCGCAAATTCCGCAACGGTGGTTCGGCCGTGAGCGTTGTTGGCCTCAACGAAGAAAGCCTTGATTTGTTGGAACGGATCGGCGGTCAGGAATCAGCCCATGCTTAATCCTGCTTGTTGACTTCAGAGTCTTGAGGCTGCGGTGGGATTCCCAAGCGTGGCCAGGCAGACACTGAGGTCTTGGCGCATGGCGAGGAGGCGTTGCTGAATCTGCGCATCTTCAGGATTGATCTCCACGTACCTCTCGGTCACGTCGTTGCCGATGCTCATCAACAGGCAAAGCGTTTGAAGGTCACGTCCTGCTCGCTGCTGAGCCGTCTCTAATAAAACGCTTAGCAGTGCCATTTTGTTGTTGTATGCACCGCGATCGTTGACCTCCCATGCATGAGCACCGGGAACAGTGGTTCCAGCGATCAGTCCGGCCAAAAGCCAGGCCGAGACTTTCATGGCAGTGAATTTGATTAAGGCGAAATTAAGTCGGTTCCAATCGATTTGCCTGGGATCTGGGACAATCCCACCCGATCCGTACCAAAGCTGATGTTCCGATTACGCTCGCGTGCTCTGATCGCGGCATTGGCTGGTCTGTCTGCCCTACTCGGCTCCTGCGCCTCACTGGAGAATTCAGGAGGGTCACGCCTGGAGCTCGTCAAAGCGCGAGGCGAGTTGCTTTGTGGTGTGAGCGGCAAGATTCCAGGTTTCAGTTTCCTCAGTCCTGATGGGCGTTACACCGGCATGGATGTCGACATCTGCCGCGCCATGGCTGCTGCTCTTGTGGGCGACTCTGAGAAGGTTCAGTACCGGCCTTTGACTGCGCCGGAGCGATTCACAGCATTGCGATCAGGCGAGATCGATCTTTTGTCCCGCAACACCACCCATAACCTCAGTCGCGATGCGGTTGGTGGCAATGGGCTGCGCTTTGCTCCTGTGGTCTTCCACGACGGGCAGGGGTTGATGGTGAATGCAGCCAGTGGCGTGACATCTCTGGCTGATTTGAGTGGCAAATCGATTTGCGTGGGATCGGGCACCACGACTGAACAGAATCTCAACGACGCCTTTGCGTCCCAGGGCCTCCCCTATACACCGATCAAATATCAGGATCTCAATCAGGTGGTTGGCGGCTACCTCCAGGGGCGCTGCGAAGCCATGACCTCGGACCGGTCGCAACTGGCGGCTGCGCGTTCGGGGTTCAACGATCCCCAGCAGCATCTGATTCTTGATGACAGGATCAGCAAGGAGCCTTTGGCTCCTGCCGTGGTGGGTGGTGATCAGCCCATGGGGGATGCCATGACATGGGTGATCTACGCCCTGATCGAGGCGGAGGAGCGGGGCATCACCCAATCCAATGTTGATGCGGTGGTGAAGCAAGCCGAAGCCGACCCTTCCCAGACGGCTCTGCGTCGCTTCCTGGGTGTGGATGCCGGCCTGGGTCGCAAACTCGGGCTGCCTGATGACTTTGTCGTCCAGGTGATTCGGTCGACTGGCAATTACGGCGAGATCTACAACCGTCATCTGGGACCGGAGAGCCCTGTGGCCATCCCACGGGGGGCTAACCGCCTTGCTGGTGAGGGTGGTTTGATGATTGCCCCACCCTTCACCTGATGCGGCACCGTCGTCTGCTGGTTCAGGTTGGTGTCGCCGGCGTTCTGTTCGGCTTGCTGGCCCTGTTGGTCAACAATCTGGCTGTCAATCTGATTCGCACGGGGTTGGGGCTGGGCTTTGGCTGGCTGGGCCGACCTGCAGGTTTTGCTCTGGCGGAGACCGCACTCCCCTATGCCCCCTCCGACAGCTATTTCTGGGCGTTGATCATCGGTTGGCTCAACAGCCTCAAGGTGATCGTGGCTGGCCTGTTGCTGGCCACTGTGTTGGGGGTGGCTGCTGGCTCAGCCCGCAGCAGCGGCAACCGGCTGCTGCGCAGCCTTGCCGGTGGATACGTGGCGCTGATTCGTCAGGTTCCTTTGCTTCTGCAGTTGCTGTTCTGGTACTTCGTTGCCTTTCTGGGTCTTCCTTCGGAACCGGTGGGCGGGTTGATCAGGCTCTCGAATCAGGGCATTCAGCTGTTCGGCCTGAATCTCAGCGTTGAATTTTGCGCCGTTCTCGTCGGACTCACCGTCTTTACCGGTGCATCGATTGCAGAGATCGTCCGCGGTGGCATCAATGCGGTGCCAAGGGGCCAGTGGGAGGCCTTCCGAAGCCTTGGGCTCGGAGAAGGTCTCGGCCTGCGGCGAATTGTGCTGCCTCAGGCGCTGCCGGCGATTCTTCCTGCGCTGACAAGCCAGTACCTCAATCTCGCCAAGAACAGCACCCTTGCGATTGCGGTGGGTTATGCCGATCTTTACGCCGTAAGTGACACCACCATCACGCAAACCGGCCGCGCCATCGAGGGATTCCTGCTCCTGTTGTTCAGCTTCCTGCTCCTGAATTTGCTGATCAGCGGTGGCATGGCCGCCTTCAACAGTGCGGTGCTGGGCCGTTTGAACAGGAGCCGCTGATGAACCGTTGGTTGGATCGCTCGATCACCCTTCTCCTGGTGGCCCTCCTCGGTTGGGCTGGCTGGTCGCTGCTGCATTGGTTGTTGCACACGGCCGACTGGTCTGTTGTGACAACGAATCTGCCGCTCTATGCGGTGGGCAGCTTTCCAGCGGATCAACGTTGGCGCCCGCTGCTGTGGATGGCTGGATTGATCACGCTCACGTTGCTGACCCTCTTCGGCCCGAAGCGTGGCCCTGGTCGTCGTTGGTTGCCATTGCTCTGGATCGCGATGGCACCGCTGGGACTTTGGCTCCTGGCAGGAGGCCTGGGGCTGCTGCCGGTTGGAACGCGCAGTTGGGGTGGTCTGACGCTCACGTTGCTGCTCACGGGAGGCAGCGGCGCTTTGGCGCTTCCATTGGGAATTCTGCTGGCTCTGGGCCGCCGCAGTGATCTCCCAGTGCTGCGCTGGAGCAGTGCCGCCTACATCGAGTTGATGCGGGCTGTTCCATTGATTGCAGTTTTGTTCTTCGGACAGCTGCTGATTCCGCTGTTCCTGCCGCCAGGGCTTGAGATCAACAGGGTTCTTCGGGCGGTCGTGGCGTTCGCTTTGTTTGCAGCGGCTTACATCGCTGAGGATGTGCGCGGTGGATTGCAGGCGATTCCGCCCACCCAGCGGGAAGCGGCAGCCGTGCTTGGTCTTTCTCCACCTCAATCGCTGCAATTGGTGGTGCTGCCCCAGGCGCTGCGGGTGGCGCTTCCATCGCTCACCAACCAGGCGGTGGGTCTCCTGCAAAACACAAGCTTGATGGCCATTCTCGGTTTGGTGGAATTGCTGGGCATCAGCCGCAGCCTTCTAGCGAATCCCGCTTTTATCGGTCGCTATCTGGAGGTGTACCTCTGGCTTGCTGCGGTTTACTGGCTGGCGTGTACGGCGATGGCTTTGCTGGCCCGGCACCTGGAACTTCAGCTTGACCCTGCCCGCTCTTCCCCATGACCGTTGCCATTCGTGCCACTGAGTTGGTCAAGAGCTACTCCCAAGGGGTGAGAGCTCTCGATGGGGTCACCTTCGAGGTGAACAGCGGCGAAGTCCTCGTGGTGATGGGGCCTTCAGGGTCCGGGAAGAGCACCTTGATCCGTACGTTCAATGGCTTGGAGTCGCTGGATGGCGGTGCCTTGGATGTGCTGGGGGTGCGCTTGGATGCCGCCCATGGGGTACGAGAGGTGCAGGCGATTCGCAAGCGTGTGGGGATGGTGTTTCAGCAGTTCAACCTGTTCCCCCACCTCTCCATCCTAGACAACATCACCCTTGCACCCATCAAGGTGCAGAAGCGTGCAAAGGCCGCTGCGGAGCAGCGCGCCATGGAGCTCCTCGACCAGATGGGAATTCGTGAGCAGGCGCACAAGTACCCGGCGCAACTCAGTGGCGGTCAACAACAGCGGGTGGCGATTGCCCGGGCTCTGGCCTTGGATCCAGAGGTGATGTTGTTCGATGAGCCAACCAGCGCCTTGGATCCGGAGCGGGTGAAAGAAGTGCTTGATGCAATGCGTCAGTTGGCCCAGGGCGGCATGACGATGGTGGTGGTGACCCATGAACTGGGCTTTGCTCGCGAGGTGGCGGATCGGGTGATGTTCATGGACCGGGGCCAGGTTGTGGAGACCTCCGACCCGCAGACGTTCTTCACCAATGCCAAAGAAGAACGCAGCCGCAGGTTCCTCAACCAGATGCAGCACTAAGAGAGCGTTTGTGATTGATGCCAGCCTTCACATCAGGCCGATTGTCGTTCTCTCCAAGGTTCAGAGGGTTTTCTGCTGTTTTGTTGAGGGGAGAGATCCTCGCTATTTGTTCTTCGCGTCGACTGATGTCCTGTCCAACGAAAGTAAACACTGACGCTGATCAGCCAAACCGTCACAAAAGCGAGGGTGAGCACCAGGCCGTGCATCCGAAAAAAGGTCAGCACAACATGGATCGACAGGGCAACTGACCCCCCAACCAACAATGCATTGCTCAAGACCGAAGCGACGGCTGCCTTGAAGGATTCCAACGCCGTTCGCTCCATTCCGGCTCACCATACCGAGCAAGAATTTGTGTGCCAGCCCCTTGATTTGTGCGGGAGTGCGTTGGTTGTTCAGACGTCAAGAAAAAACCCCTCCCAGCATGGGAGGGGTTGAAAGAGGTTTTGACACCTCAGGAGATGGAACTGTCGATCACTCGTCAACCTGATCGGCGGCTTCACTGTGCTCTGCAGCTGCACCGGTGGGGATCAAACGAATGGCCTTCTTGCCAAGCTTGATCTCAAACTCATCACCGGGCTCGAGATTCAACATGGCGGTGTAAGCCTTTCCGATCAGCAGGTTGCCGTTGCCCTGCACCTTGGCGATGTAGCTCAGCTTGCGGCCACCTTTGCCTATTGCAGCTCCACCGCTGCTCAGATTGACACCTTTGGCTTCGAGCAGAGCCTCGTAGAAGGCTGTGAAATTAAGGCGATCACCACCGTCTTTCTTGTCAGAGACGTAGCCGCAAGCTCTCACCAAGTCGGATTTGGAAACATCACCAAGTTCTTTGACCTTGGCAAGCAGCTCGGAACCGGTCAGCATTTTGGATGCGTCTCATTGGATACTTAATTCATAACTGATTGACTGGCTAGGTGTCAATCAGTCGACCCGAATTTTCCATGACTTAGTGGTCTGATTGCTTGGGATCTAGGGATGCGTCTCTGTGGACTGACTCTTCAGACTGTTCTCTTGTAATGAACCTTGACTGGGTGATGTTGAGCCCTGTGCAGTGCTTTCAAGGTCAGGATCATTCCCGGGTCGTCTTATCCCCGTGCTGTCAAGACTGTCTGAGCCCTCGCAAACGATCGTGTACTCGACACGATCATCGTCCGAACAGCAGAAATCGACGTAGTACCGCTCAAGTTCATCGTATGCAGCGTCATAGCTGTCGAAATGCTGCCGCGTCAGGTTGTCCTCTGTTCCGTCACTGCGCACGATGCGATGGCGTGAAGCTTGGTGCATCAGCCGAATTCACGCGACATGTCGAAGATCAGATTAAGCGTGTTGTTGGATGAATCAGCTCGGTCTGCTCCTGCTGTCTGCTGGTCGTTCAAGTTGTTGCTCAAACGATGGAACGTTTTGGGGCTGATGCGGAAGCGGCCTCAGCTTTCTAGGGTCTAGAAATGTGGTGAATGTGCCGATGCTTCGGTTTTTGCTGGAGCTTCTGCCTTCTCTGTTGATCGGGTTCTGGGCTGGAGGACGCCATGAAACCCTTTCCACCCGCTTGGCAACACCGTTGGTGCGGTTCGGGGTCCCGATCAGTGTGATGGGCCTGCTGCTCAAAGGTGGCCTCAGCGGCGACATGCTGCGGGCAGCGGGGTTTGCATGGCTGGCTATGGCCCTCGTTCTAGTGGGGGCGTCGCGTTTGCCCGGATTTGCTGAGTTGGTCTCTCCCACGCTGCGTTTGGGCAGCTGCACAGGAAACACGGCCTATTTCGGTGTCCCTCTGGCCCTGGCTTTTCTTCCCGATGAAGCCCTCCCCATCAGCATTGGCTACGACCTGGGGGCGACACTCCTGACCTGGAGCCTTGGTCCGCTGCTGATCGGTGCGCAGGTCACCGGTTCGCAACGGCTGCGCGGTCTGCTGAGCAGCATTGCGGCGAGCCCAGCAACCCGCGGTCTGATCGGCGCACTGCTGGTTCAGGCGACCCCATGGGCTGCGCTGGTGACCGACGCGCTGTGGTGGCCTTCCCGGGTGGTGATTGTGCTGGCCCTGATGGTGTTGGGCATGCGCCTCGGCAGCATCCACAGCAAGGGAATCACTTCGGCGGCACGTCCGTTGCCGCTGCTGAGGCCATTGGTGGCCAAACTCCTTCTGTATCCGTTCTTTCTGCTGCTGCTTGCATCACTGCTTCGGTTCGAGCCGCTGATGGTTCAGGCGGTTGCCTTGCAAGGGGCAGCGCCGACGGCGATTTCCCTTTTGTTGATCACAGAGTCGGTTGGGGCTGATCAGGAACGGGCTGCAGGTCTGGTGTTCTGGAGCACGCTGTTGGCGTTGTTCACTGCACCTGTCTGGGGTGTGCTGCTGCGATCTCAGTTTTGAAAACGGCGAAAGGTGAGGTTGATGCGCTGGGTCTGAACTTTTCGCCGTTGCGGAACACTGTGCATCCATCGGCTCTGACAACCCGGGTGCATGACCAACAGGTCGCCATCAGCTAACGGCAGCGACATTCGTCGTTGGGGCGTGCTGCGGTGGCGAAGCTGAAAATCCCGTGTGGCCCCGAGTGAAAGGGAGGCAATCGGAGCCCGTTGGTCAATCTCCGGTTCGTCATCAGCGTGCCAGCCCATGCGGTCCTCCCCACGGCGATACAGATTGAGCAGGCAGCCGTTGAACTGGGTTTTACAGGCTGCATTGATCTGAACCAGCAATGGTTGGAACCATTCAGGCCAACCACAGCCCGCGTGAACGGCACCGCTATACCGGTAGCGAATGCCTTTGGTGGCCAGAAACACCGTCATCCGCGGCACCGGGTGACGCTTTCCGTACACCTGCACGACCGGCTGCTGCCACAGGAGTTGTTGTTCAAGACGCGTTTGCCAGCGTCTTGCCTCGTCACCCTTAAGCCACCCTTCATGGAGGGTCCAGTCCGGTTCATGATCGGCTGGATCGATGGTCATTCGTGACGTCGGATGACGAGGTCGGTTCGTCTCCGAGACTGTCCCATACATTCGGTTGCATGGGAGCCAGAATCACCGAAGACGAATTCCTCAAACGCGCTGTACAGCGTTTCGGTGATCAATTCGATTACAGCTTGATGCGGTGGCGTAGCTACAAGAGCCCTGTTCAAATTCGCTGCAAGGAACATCCGGTTCAATTGATCACAATCACACCGGAAAAGCACCTGCAAACCTTGGGGGGATGCCGTCACTGCCTCCGCGAAAGACGCATTGCCTCGCTGGAGCGGGAACTCAACCGCAAGTCGGCAGAGCGTCCGGATCCTGCATCTCATGAGTCCTCAGTAACGCTGGAAGCAACGCCGAAACCAACCGCTTAAGGGCTGGCGATGGTGGTCTCGCTGGTTGGAGTTCTGGCACTGACCCTGGCGGGATGGTGGATCAGCCGTTCAACAGGGATCGGCCGCCAGCTCGGAACCACCATGGTGGTCCTGGTCATTGGATTTCTGGTGACGAATGTCACCGGTTGGCAGCCGGAGGCTGCTGCATCAGCTTGGGTGAGTGGCCCGCTGACGTCACTGGCCATCACCCAGCTCCTGCTCGCCGTTGATCTGCGACGGATCTGGCCGGAGGCCCAGCGGCTTTTCGGCCCCTTTGTCGTGGCTCTGCTGTCGACGCTGCTCGCTGTTCTGCTCGGGGCTGTCCTGCTCAAGCCCTGGCTCCAGGACAACAGCACTCTCCTTGCAGGCATCTACACCGCCACATTCACCGGAGGGAGCCTCAACTTTGTGTCCGTCGCCCGGACGCTGCAGCCGCCGGAGCCGCTGCTCCTCATGGCCACTGCAGCGGATCATGTGGTGTTCGCTGCTTGGTTCGGCCTCAGCATCCTGATTGGTCGTCGTTGGGCTCGACCGGTGAAATCCGCTGCGGTCTTATTGCAGCGCGGCGATCTCGATGCGCCATCGCGATCGGAGGCTCCACGGATTCTGTGGTCAATGCTCTGGGGTGGTGTCGTTCTCAGCGCAGCGGAGCTGATAACCGCTCTGATTCAGAGGGGCTGGAGTAGCTGCCCATCCATCCTGGTGCTCACCACGACGGCGTTGATCGTTGCCCAGCTTCCCGGGAGTTCCTCTCGTTCGGGTTGCTATGGGCTTGGGTTGCTGTTGATCCAACCCTTCTTCACGGTGATTGGTCTGAGCTCTCCAGTTAGCGGTTTGCTCGGCTCGGGTTGGCCTGTTTTCCTGTATGCCATTTGGATCGTTGCTGTTCAGGGGGTGCTGTTGTTGCTGCTGCACCAGTGGCAACGCTGGCCTCTTGTTGAATCGCTGGTGGCCTCTCAGGCAGCCATTGGTGGCCCCAGTACTGCTTTGGCTCTGGCGACATCCCTCAATCGCCCTGCTCTAGCCATGCCTGGGGTTGCGGTCGGATTGCTGGGCTATTTGATCGGGACTTATCTCGGTCTGTTCTCTGTGTTTCTCCTTGGTTTTGTTTGAAGGGGATTAGGCCTTCAGGCTGACCCGCTGGTAGCAGAACCAGAGCCACTGTTGGAACAAAAGGTTCCGGTGAGATCGCCAGAGGGTCTGCGGCTGGGACGCATCAAAATTCTCGGGTGGGGGAACATCACCCCGGGCCCGGTCGCGTTCCATTTCTCCGACAATTCGCCCGACGTTGTATTCGGGGTGGCCCAGGTGCATCAGCTGCCGTTGATCCGGGGTCTCGAAAATGGTGTAGCCCACTTGCTCGCCATGGGCGAGTAAACGGAGACGTCCATCCCTTTCGGCGGCTTCCATGGCGTCGTCCGGCAGCCCTGCATGACGGCTTTGGGGACAGACGAAATCATCGTCCTGGGTCCCCATCAATGGATGTCCCGGCACAAGGCTACGCATCGGGTAGATCCCAAACAGTTTCTGCGGGAACGCGACCTTGTCGACGCCAGCCAGATAGGCGAGCGCGAAACCGGCCCAGCACAGGCCGAGGGTGCTGGCGCAAGTGTCTCGCGCCTCGTTGATCAAATCAACCAATTCCGACCAGTAGCTCACCTCTTCAAACGGCAGGTGCTCCACGGGGGCACCGGTGATGATCAGGCCATCAAGGGGGCCCTGGGACATGGCTTCATCCCAACTCACATAAAGCTGGTTGAGATGGTTCTGATCCCAACTCTTGTAGGCATGGGAGTTGAGTCGAATCCAAATCGGTTCGATCTGCAGCACCGAAAGACCTAGCGGATGCAGAAGGTTGAACTCATACTGCTTGCCCAGCGGCATGATGTTGAGAATGCCGACACGCAGGGGCCGGATGTCCTGGCGTTCGGCCTGTTTAGGCTCAATCCAGGAGATCCGGTTGCGTTCAACCTCCGCGATCTTGTGGTAGCTGCGAGGAAGGATCAGCGCCATGGGGGCTGGGTTGGCATTCAGCTGAGAACTGCGAGGGCCTGCTCGAAGTCGGCCTTGATGTCGTCGATGTGTTCGAGTCCGACGGAGACCCGAACCATCGTGGGTGTCACGCCAGCGGAGGCCTGTTCAGCCTCGCTGAGTTGTTGGTGGGTCGTTGACGCGGGGTGAATGACGAGCGTTTTCGCATCGCCCACATTGGCGAGGTGGCTGGCCAGCTTGAGGCTGTCGATGAAGCGCACGGCATCGTCATAGCCGCCGTTGAGGGAGAACATCAGCATGCATCCCATGCCCCGCCCTGTCAGGTACTTTTTGGCAGCGGCGTTGTAGGGATCGCTCGCCAGGCCGGGGTAGCTCACATGGGTGATGGCGGGATGCGCATCCAGCCAGGTGGCCAGGGCCATGGCGTTTTCGGTGTGGCGCTCCACGCGCAGGCTCAGGGTCTCCAGACCTTGCAACAGCAGGAAGCTGTTGAACGGACTGACGGCTGGTCCCCAATCCCGCAGACCCTCCACCCTGGCCCGCAGCGCGAAGGCAATGTTTCGGTCATCCGGCAGGCCCAGCATCTTGCAGACGTCACTGCCGAAGCCAAACGCGTCCCAGTGCACCAAGCCGTGATATGCCGCACTGGGCTGGCTCATCAGCGGGAACTTGCCGTTGCCCCAATTGAAGGTGCCGGCATCCACGATCACGCCCCCGAGGCTGGTGCCGTGCCCTCCGATCCACTTGGTTGCACTCTCCACCACCACATCCGCGCCATGCTCAATCGGTCGTAGCAGAGCCCCACACGCGCCCAGGGTGTTGTCGACGATCAGGGGGATGCCTTTCTCTTTGGCCAACGCTGAGAGACCTTCGAAATCGGGGATGTTGAAGCGGGGATTGCCCATCGCTTCGACGTAGAGAGCTTTGGTGTTGTCGTCAATTTGTGCCGCAAAGCTCGCAACGTCATCGCCCTCTGCAAAGCGCACGTTGATTCCCAAGCGCGGGAACTGCACCTTGAATTGGTTGTAGGTGCCGCCGTAGAGATAAGACGTTGAGACGAAGTTGTCTCCCGCCTGCATGCAGTTGGTGATCGCGAGGAACTGAGCCGACTGCCCTGAGGCGGTGGCCAGAGCTGCCACCCCGCCCTCGAGGGCGGCGACGCGTTTTTCAAACACGTCGGTGGTCGGATTCATCAGTCGGGTGTAGATGTTCCCGAATTCCTTGAGACCGAAGAGGTTCGCTCCGTGTTCGGCGTCATTGAAGACGTAGGAGCTGGTCTGATAGATGGGAACCGCACGCGCGTTGGTCGCACTGTCGGGCGATTGGCCGGCGTGCAGCTGCAGGGTCTCGAAGCGGTGAGACATCGTCGTCGGCTTGGGGCACTGCCCCTGTTCTAGTCGTCAGCGAGCTCGGGTTTGTCGGTTTCCGCGAGGGACGGGAATGTGCTTCGGATCACATCCTGAATGTCCCGGTGAGCTTCGCTGCGGAAACCAGCCACGCCATCTGCGCTGAGCAGAGGGTAGGTGCGATCGCTGGCGTCCACCTCGCGGAGGTGCTTCCAGCGGTTGCTGCTGTCTTCCGCCTTCAGTGCGATGAGGGGCGCCTGGAAGTCGTAGGCCTTGGTGTTGCCGAGGGCGGCCACCTGGGCAGTCAGCTTTTCACGCACGGGGTTTAGGGCTTTGGCCTTCAGCGTGTCGGGCAAGCCCAGCACAGGCTCGTAATGGTCGAGAAGGCGGAGTTCAGCCTCCAGCAGCACAGGCCATGCACCGCGTTCGCCCTCGGCCAGGCCCATCGCAGCTTCGGCCTCGGTCATCGAATCGAGATGGAAGCGCAGCCATCGGTAGTAGGTCTTGTCTTTGATGGGTTTCTTGGCCGCAGCCCTTCCCGACACAATCGCTGGGAGAGCTTTCTCGGCCTTTCGCAGGAACAGACGATCCTCCCGTTCCAAATTCATGGCTCCCCAGCGCTGGCGGTATTCCCAGAGCTCGATGTAGCGAGCCACATCAATCTCGGACCATCCGAGACCTTTCAGTTCATCACCGCGATGGGAGGTTTCCTTGGACACCCGCTTCCTGGATCACGCCAGGTCTCAGCGTAGGTGTCGATGCTCACCGGTTCGGTGATCTGCTGGCAGGGTTGGTCTGCAGATACTCCTGAACACCAATGCGCTGCGGCTGGTTGTAGCCCACCGGCAACCAAAGATCACCGGCTGCAGCATTGAAGTGGATTTCCCAGTGATACAAACCGGTGTAGGCGGCGGGATCCTCCCTCATCAGCGAGGCATACAGAAGCACTGCGCGGCCGTAGTAATCGCTGTTGTTGTAACCCCAGAGGCCGCGGCGAATGTCTTGAAGTCCGCCCCGACGCACCAGATATCGCGCCGCAGCCTGGATGGCGTCGTGGGGGTTGCGGATGTTCCCGGCGCCAATCCCCGGTTCCGCCCAGGTGGTGGGCAGGAACTGCATGGGTCCCTGGGCATTGGCCACCGAAACGCCATCGATGCGCCCCATGCCCGTCTCCACGAGGTTCACGGCAGCTAGCACCTCCCACTCGACCCCTGTCGCGGCTTCCGCCTTGCGGTAATAGCTGAGCAGCTTGTCCGCGGGTTCGGGCTGAATGATCTGCCAGGCGGGGAGCATGGACGGTCCACGGCCACGGCTCATCCGCACGAATTCGCGCCGTGCTGCGAGGTGCCGTTCTGCCACGCTGCGCCATCGGGCAGGCAGTGTGTTGATGACGTGCTGGGCTCTGGGCTGGTCCGTGGACAAGACCCGGTAGATCACCTGTTGTTGATGCCCGAGATCGGGTAGTGCATCGCCCGGTGTGGCTGGATCCCGTAATGCCTGTTCAACTGCTGCCAGCAGCGCTGCCAGTTCGGTTGTGTCGGTTGGCACAAGGGGGTAGTGCCTGCCGTCTCGTGTTTTGGTTTGGGTCGCTTGGGCAGGAAGTGGCACCGGCGCTAGCACCACTGGAGCGGTCACCACCGTCGGGGCCACTAATGCTTCGGCTTCGGCCCGTGGTTGTTTCGGTTTAAGCAACAGCCCCCCCAGCAGGGTTGCCGTGAGAGCCGAGACAATCAGCACGTTGCGGCTGCGCATGGTGAAGCAGGGGCGCTCTGCTGACCCTACCGGTGTGGTTCAGACCGATAGAAAGGTGCTGCGGTCGTGGAAGTCCGGTTTGCGGCCGTGGCTGAGGGCCCAATGGCTCAGCCCCTCCTGACCGCGGTCGATCACCGCCGTTAGTGCCAGGTCTGGGCAGACGCCAGGCGTCCACCAGGGGTCCAGAGGAATCCGGGCGTCGAGCCGGAGCTGATGCGCCCCGCGTTGCAGCCGCACCGTTGGAGGCGCACTGAGCTCTTGCTGGTTCTGGCCGCTGCGGTAACGATCAAAGCGATAGACGGCCCAATCCCCATTGGGAGCCAGGTTCACTTCCCAATAACGTTGCCCCCCAGGGGCGGCGAGAAACGCCTCGAAGCATGTGGTGGTCCAGAGATCATCCCTGCGCCGTCCCTGTTGAAGCCCATCGTTCAAACCAGTGGGTAGCTGGAGTCCGGAGATGCCCGTGGTCGCTCTGCCCAGGACCCCGTAGCTGAGTTCCAGCCATCCTTCACTCTTCCAGACGAGCTCAGCGCTGATCCGGATCCCCGCAGGAATGGATTGTTCAAAGGGGATCAGGCGGCATGCCTGACGCAGCATCACAGCAGAACGTGCCATCTCAGTGGCTGGCGCCGTGCTCGAGATGAAGGCGCTTGATCAGGTGTTCTAAAGCGTTGAACTGGTTTTCCACCGCTTCGGTGAGCCGGAATTGCACGAGGGCTCGCTGCAGATTGTGCCCAGGCCGATCGCAGCGGAAATAGACGTCGCCCTCCAGATGATCCGTCAGGAACCGCAGCCCCAGTTCCAGCGGGATCAGACGGATGCAGTGGGGCAGATAGTGCAGGTCCCAGTCACTGAGGAACCCACCGGCCACCGACAGATAGCCCGTGAGAATCGCCTCACAGAGCTTCATGTCGAAGCGCACATCGTCCAGTAAAAGAGTTTCTTCGCCAGCTGGATTGCAGCAAGAGCGCAAGCAGTCGCCGATGTCGTAGTGAACGAGGCCTGGTTTGACCGTGTCCAGATCAATCAGCCCGATGGCCTGGTCGCTGGCCTCGTCAATCATCACGTTGTTGATCTTCGGGTCCCCGTGGATGGGACGGTGATGGAGTTCGCCGCGGGAGAGAGCTGCTTCCAGAACATCCACGCCCTGCCGACGTTGCTCCACAAACGCGCAGGCGTCGCGTTCGGCAGGGCCCATGCGGTGCGTGGCCGTGGCGATCGCATCGAAGCGTTGGAGGTAGGCCGGCGTGACGTGGAAATTTTCCAGGGTGTCCGCCAGTTGATCGGTGGGCAGGTCACTGATCAGGTGGTGGAACATCCCAAGCCCGTACCCCACTTCCTGGGCGTGGACACTGTCCCGGATTACATCACTGGTGGTGGCTGCACCGATGTAAGTGATGGAGCGCCAGAACTCTCCGTTCTGTTCGATCCAGGGAGAGGCTTCTCTCCGACAGGGAACCACTCTGGGCACTTCCCAGCGGCGTCCCTTCAGTTGTGGCGGTGGAGACGCGAGGCGGCGTTCCATGTGCTCACCCAGGGCCTGCAGGTTCTGCATCACCAGGTCGGGACGATCGAACACGCTTGTGTTCAGGCGTTGCATGACAAAGGCACCGTCCTGTCCTTCGTGAGTCACAAGGAAGGTTTCGTTGACGTTGCCGGAGCCAAGGGAGCGGATGGTTTTGATCCCTTCGCGAGGATGGAAGCGATCGGCGATGGCTTCCAGGGCCTCAGTCATGAACGGTCGCATGGGTCTCAGGCCGCACCTTGCCGTTCTTCCGACGGTCTGCCCCGTTCAGGTGTGCAGAACAGCAGCCGACTTAGGCCTCGAGCTGGCTTTCGATCACATCCATCAATTCCAGGTAGGCCGGCGTTCCGGTCTCACCGTTCTCGTCGAGGGCCATCTTTCTGCCCATGGCCTGATTGGCATTGTCTGCAATCACGGCGTTCACCACGAGGTCGAGGGCTTTGGGCACATCCAGGTTTTGCAGTGCCTCGGCATAGCGACGGCTGTGGCTTGGTCGCACCGATTCCTGGCAGTAGCTCGAGAGTTCCCGACTCTCCGTCATCACCCTGTAAGCGGTGTCTTTAACGCCAGCCCGTCCATAAATCGCCATGTAAAGCAGATTCACCATCGAAGCGTCATGGGCTGGGATCGCGAATTTGCGGGCGATTTGAGGCCAGTACCGCAGCGATTTCAGGCCTTCCAGTCCTCCTTTGCGTAAGCCTGCGGCTTCACACCACTGTTCCAACTCCTCCATGGAATGGGGGCAGCGGCCCTGAGTGCGCATCTCCTTGGCCATCACTAGCCCGGCCTGGAAATTGCGGGTTGGGCTGCCAGAGACCGGCAGCATCATGCTGCCGCGCACATCGGCCACCATGGCGGTGAGCTGGCTGAAGGTGTGGTCCCTGACCCGCTCGAAGTCGCCGTCGCGCACCAGAGTGGATTCAATCCTTGGTACGGCGTAGCCCAGTTCTGTAAGGGGAAAGGGCTGACGGTGGTACAGCCGTTGCCGGTCGGGCCGTGCCATGGACACGGTGGCCGCTTGATCCAGACACTGGTTCAGCAGCAGGGTCAGCAGCGTTGGCAACACGCCAGGGTTGTCCTGATGGAAGCCGTAGCCGAATCCGGCGAACACCGACGCCATGTTTTTGGCGGCTTTGATGAACTGCCCCTCAACGTTGTGAACACCGGCGGAGACCTGGATGTTGGGGGACAGTTGATCCATCAGCTGGGCTCCCAACATCGCTGTCAGGGCATTGGGATGGCAGAAGTTGGCCGTAAAGCTGTCGAAGGGGTTGCGCAGGGCGCCATGGCGGTGGAAGCCGGAGAAGAAGGCGAGCTCCGGTTGTTGTTCACAGAGCACATAGGCGCTGTTGCTGATCGGGTCATGGTTGAAGGATCCCGCCAAGCAGGCCAGCACCACTTGTTCCCGATTGAGCTCTTGCTTGAGACGAAGGGCTTCGTGGAGGTCTTCTTCGATGTGATTGCTGTTGGCGCTGAGCACAACGAGCTCGCAGCGCTCGATGAGATCGCTCAGGGTGTTGGCCACCAGTTCACCGCCACTGCGATGGCCACCCATCTCAAGCACGGTCTCCACGTGCTCGTCATCCATCGTTGCAATCGTCTCTTGGGGGAAGGCTCCTAGGAGATCGCGCCCAGGGCGGGGGGCCAGCAGCAGACGCCCTTCCGCGTTCTGCATGGCGCAGTTGTAGGCCAGGGAGGCCGGATAGAGCCCAACGCTGTAAAAACCAACCTTGCCGGTCGACAGCTCCTGCACGCGCTGCCGTATTGCTCCGGCGTCCAGGCTCTGGTCGAAGAAGGAATTGCGCATGGCGGCAAGCCTAAACAGCGCTACTGCAGTCCCTTGATGTGAGGAGCAGTTAGCGCAGCGATGGCTGTCGGATGCGTTGTGGCCCCCCTAAAGCATCAATTCATATAAATCAAAGGATTATTCATGAATTGAGGGACGAAATGCTTGGTCATTTTCAATGTTTTTCAGTGATGAGGATGTGTTGGCTGTATGCGTGCTTTGCGTTTAGCCTGAACAGTATTAACTTCTTGCGTCATGGTGTTTCGCAACCAATGGCTTATCGCTTCGAAACGGCGGCGACACCTTGAACAACTGGTCCAGCATTCAGGCGTTATTCGCTACTACATTCGGCGCAAGCCTTTTCATGGAATACTGGAAACAGAGTATGGAAATACTTTTACTTATAAGGTGAAAGGTGCTGTTCAAAATAATAAAACAAAGAATTGGATCAAAACGTTAATCCGCCATCTTGACGCATCCCTGGATGTTGATTTCAAAGAGGTAAGAAAATCTTCAGATGCGCATCTACGTTTTTTGGCGGCCAAGCATGTGAGTAAGCCATGGAGTAGAGATACCACGGGTGAAAGCATTTGGAATCCCAGGGGAGGGGGAGATTCGGCAGGTCTTGCAACGGTTTTGGTTAAAAAACAAAAGAACTTGTCAGATCAGATGGCAACAATTACTCACGAATTAGGCCATGTGTTGGGATTGAAGCATCCAAAAGAGAATCCCTACAGCCCAGAATTCAGCACTGCAAATACGATTATGTCTTACAACACTGCTCGTGATCCTCGGTTCGTGTATAAAGAATTTACTATTAATGATCTGCGAGCGCTGTCGAGCCTTTGGGGGTTGGAAAGTGGAAAATCGTCTTCGCTTGAGACGCGAGTTCCTTTCCCAAGTCAAGTCAATTGTGAATCCCCAAGGATTGAGGATGATTCATCCTTTGCCACGATGGTGCCGGCCAAATTTGAAACCAAAGGGGACGATTACTTGGTTGCTGATGTGCCAAATTCTAATCTTTACGGTGCAGCAGGTGATGACACCATTGTCGGTTCAAAGGGTCGGGACACCCTCGGTGGAGGTCCCGGTAATGATGTCCTGGACGGTGGGCCTGGTGGGGATGTTCTCTATGGGCATGAAGGTAAAGACCACTTCGTTGTCAGTGAGGGAGAAGGGAAGGATGTAATCAATTTCTTTGAGCAAGGGCTTGATGTCATTCATATCAAGCATGCTGGAGGTAAGCTTGCCTTGACGGAACACAAGGACGGACTGTCTGTTTCGCTTGATGGAAGCCAGCTTGTGCTGATGAAGAATATTGAGTTTAATTTTGGGCCTTGTTCTGAAGCACTTTCTGTGATTGACAATCAGTTCATCGTGTGAATCGTTGAGAGGGTTTTGTCCAGATTAATTAAAATCCTTATTCTCAGGGGCTGATTGTGGATCGGCCTTCTTTGCCATCATTAGGGTTTTTGTCTGAGTCTTACTATGTCGTAATCAATGTGCTGTGAGACGGGGTTCGTCCCATCGCTTTTGCAGTGCCAGTTTGCTTTCTTGATTTTAATTGTTAGGGAGATGCTGGACAAAGCTTCTGTCGAGCGACCGGGAATGTGGATTCATCCGTATAAAAGGACAGTGCTGTTTTACAGGGGCTTGGGCAGCTGCTCACCTCTCTGCCCCATCAGTATTTTCTGAGCTGCGCTAGCCCGATTTCAAAGGGTGGCTCAGAACTTCATCTTGGCGGTAGCTGACAGGCAGATTGGTCGCTCTGATTGGGATCGCAAGCGGATGCGATTGTTCTTTGCTGATGCCCCCAGCCCATGACCCTCACCCTCTACGGCGGACCGCGCACCCGAGCCTCGATGCCTCGCTGGTATCTGGAGGAGAAGGGAATCCCCTACGACCTAGTGGAGTTGGATCTGCGCGGCAACCAGCATCGTGAGCCTGACTATCTGGCCATCAATCCCTTCGGCAAGCTTCCATCCTTGGTGGACGACAGCCTCACCGGTGCGGATGGACAGCCGCTGAAATTATTCGAATCTGGTGCCATTTTGCTGCACTTGGCGGAGTGCCATGCCGGCGAAATTCAAACCGCGGCTCAACGCTCCCTTGTTAACCAATGGCTCCTTTTCGCTAATGCCACCCTGGCGATTTCCTTGTTTGTTCCCAGCAACCGCGAACGGGAATTCCCTCGCTTGATGGAGGAACTCAACCGGCAGCTCACGACAGGCCGTCCGCTGGTGGGAGATCACTGGGGAGCTGCTGATTGTGCGGTCACTGCTTATCTCGCTTATCTGCCGATCTTTTTTCCGCAGGAGGACCTTTCACCCTATCCAGCGATCCAGGAGCTCATCGCATCTACCCAACAGCGTCCGGCTTACCGAAAGGTGATGGGCATGGGCTGAGCAAAGGCGGTGTAATGCGGGATATGCGTGGTCGTCATGGCACCCAGTTCCCGTGATGTGTTGCTCGCCTATCGCTGGCCGGTTGCGGTGGTTCTCTCCACCGTCGTTCTCTCCTTTGCGGGGTTGCGGTTGCTCAGCAGGCCCATCCCCATCGCGATTGAGGGTGGATTGCAGGTCGACAAGCTGGTGCTTCCCCCCAGTGTCACGATCCGTTCTGACACCCCGTTGCCCGTTCAGGTTCAGGAGCAGGTGACCATCAGCGGAAATGCACCACTCGCGATCGAAGGGCCAGTCACGGTGCGTTCGATTGAGGGGGCCGTGACGGTGAATGCCGATGCACGGGTCAGCAGCGTTGAAGGAAAAGTTTCAGTCACAGCTGATCAGCCGTTGCCTGTTCAGGCGGATGTGGACGTCGACGACAAGATCACCATCGGAGGCAAGGTCGACATCGAAGGCAAGGTGAAACCCACCCTGCTTCCGATTCCTTGATCAGCCGTTGCGAGGAGCCAAGCCGTTACCGATGGTGAGCCCTTGCTCCCATCGGTTGAGCTGTCGCAGCCCCAAGCCCGATAGAGCCGCCGTCACCAAGCCGACGTTGCTCCAGGTGGTGGCTTGTCCGATGCCCACGAGAACTGCAGATCCCCAGAGCAGTGCCCAGGCCCATGGGCGGACAGCACGAATGCGCGTCAGCGCTGTTGAGCAACTGCGGCAATGGATGGTGTGGCTGAGGTATCGATCCATCAGCTCTGTTGTGGTTTGCCTGGGCGGGAGCGCTTGCCCTGCAAAGGGTTCGCCACCGTTGGTGTTCAACCAGCGGTGCAGGGCGGCCACGTAGACGTCTGCTGACGTGGGCATGAAAAAGCTGCGTTCCACGGCCGGGCTGCCACCCGCCTTTTCGACAACTCTTTCCTGCCAATGCAGGAATACCTGATCGTCCTCCAGCACCTTGTGGTTACCAATGTGCTGCAGCCAGCGTGGGCGCAATCCGATCAGGACGCGGGGCAGTGCTGACTGGAACTGGAAGGGGAAGCGGGCAAAGAGACGGCACTCGCCCCGGCGGATTGGGACCGCGTACACCACCGTGAGGATGCGGCCGAAGCCCTTGGCGGTGAGGTCGTGCCACATCAACTGGGGGGCTTTAAAGCAGGTGGACTGGGCGCCGAGCTTGCCCCGGCGCGGTCCCTCCTCCCAGAACGCGTCAAAGCCATCAGTGTCTTCCCGGGTGATTTTGGCTTCAACAGGGGCTGCGTTCTCCCGCTTGCCAACGGTTTTGTGGTGGGTGAAGGGAACGTGACTGACGTCGAGCACGTTTTCCAGCAGGGTGACGGCATCCATCGGCAGATCCCGAAAGGTGTCCTGCACCGTCCAGCTGTCTGGGTTGTCATCCAATGCCGGCACCAGGGGCAGTTGAGCGGGGTCAGCGGCATCGGGGGCACCCATCCAGACGAACAGCAGTCCTTGCCCCGTGGCTGTCGGCAAGCTGGCGCACCGGGAGCGCCGGTTGTTGGGCTGGGTGTTATCGAGCGCCTGCGGCACGCCCTGGCACTGGCCGTTGCCATCGAAACTCCAGCCGTGGTAAGGGCATTCGAGTAGCCCGTCGTCATTGATCCGCCCTTCGCTGAGCGGCACCAGACGGTGGGGGCAGACATCGGGGAACACCCGCCAGCTGTTGTGGGCGGCATCCCACCAGATCACCAGATCCCGTTCCAACAAGGTGAACCGACTCGGCGTTTTGGAGTCGAGGTCTTGCAGGTAGCTGATGGGCCACCACTGTTCGGTCCAGGTGGGATGCATGACGACCGGCGACAGAAGCGCCATGATCGCGAATCAACGGAGGGACTGTCTGATCGGCAGGAGGCTGGTTTTTTGGGACCACCATGCCGAGTTAATCAACGGTGCAGCGCGATGAAATGGATTGGATGATGTTGAGGTGGTTGTTTGAAAACGATCTCAATACCTTCGATGTCCGGTGTCTGGAAATTCGTTCCGTCTTCGGTCGTGTTCGGTGGCTGCGTGAGTTTCAGTAAAATTAAGTCCAACGTCTGCGAGGGCACCAAATAATGTCAGACTTAAAGCGACGACGCACAATCTTTTTAGTTGCGTTTTCAAGTTATCTTTGCCTCTAGATAAAATTTATTTGATCAGGCACTGTTCTTTTCTGATGCTTTCCTGAGAGTCGGCTTAATTGTTTGTTATTGCAGAAGCTTGTTGTGTCACTTGGAATTCTGCATCGATGTTGTTTTAAGCCGTCTTCTCTTTCGGAAGGGATGCTGGTTTGTCGTCTGTTTTCGAATGATCCTGTGTTGAGTTGGTGGGTTGAGTCAGCACACTCTCGATGTGATGCAGGTCATACTCCATGGGTCGGACAACTTCCATGCCACGACTGACTCCTGACCAGTTATTTGAAGAGCTATCCGATGTTGATGATCTTCTGATCGTGCAGGACCTCGATGGCGTCTGCATGCAGCTGGTGAAGGATCCCCTGACACGGCGTATGGATCCGAACTATGTGGCGGCTGTGGCCGCGATGGATGGTGCGTTCGCTGTGTTGACCAACGGTGAGCATGAAGGCCGTCGCGGCGTGAACCGTCTCGTGGAGAAGGCCCTGGGAGACAACGATCTCCCCAAGCGGGAGGGCCGTTACCTTCCGGGGCTGGCGGCTGGCGGGGTGCAGCTTCAGGATCGCTTTGGCGACCTCAGTCATCCCGGGGTGTCACCGGCGGAAATGGCCTTTCTGGCTGCAGCCCCCGGTCGGATGGAAGCCCTGCTGATGGACCGGCTGCCGGCACTGCTTTCTGATGTGGGAATGGAGGAGCTGGCTGCGGTTGCCAAAGCTGCGGTGTTGGACACCCAGGTCTCACCCACCATCAATCTCAATGGGATTTTTGCTCTTGTTCCTGACGATGTGACTGGTCAGCAGGCCCTGCAGACGATGCTGTCGGATCTGATGAATCAGTTGTTGGCGGAAGCTGCCGATCAGGGTTTGGAGGACTCCTTCTTTCTGCATGTCGCTCCCAACCTGGGCCGTGATGCGCAGGGCCATGAGCGGATCAAACCGGCTGCTTCCGGTGATGTCGGCACCACCGACATTCAGTTCATGCTCACCGGCTCGATCAAAGAGGCTGGCCTGCTGGTGCTGCTGAATCAGCACATCCAGCGCCGTTGGGGGGAAGCACCCTTTGGCGATGCCTTCAACGTGAGAACGGCTCCCCACGCCCCCGATGAGTTGTTGGCCTTGGTGAAGGACCGCATCCCCGCCGAGCGAATGCCGTTGTTGGTGGGTGTGGGCGACACCGTCACCTCCACGGCATCAGCTGATGGCACAGGGTGGCTGCGAGGCGGCAGCGATCGCGGTTTCCTCAACCTGTTGCAGGACCTCGGGGCTTGGTGTGGTCAACCCAATCGCGTTGTTCTCGTCGATAGCAGCCATGGCGAAGTGGATCGGCCCAGCCACGCCGATGGGAGCTTGCAAGGCATCACTGATCCGGAGGATCCCCTGCGCATTGATGTACTGATGCCCGACGGTCCGGAGCAGTACATCGCCTGGTTCCGCCAGCTTTCCCAGCATCGTGCTGTGGCTCCTGTGCGCTAAATCACAACCGCGCTTGACCGGTGTCATCAGCAATCAGCGCTGAATTGAGGAGGGTTGCCTCAGCACCAACCCAGTTCTCATGTTTGCCAAAACCTTTGCTGTTCTCGCCGTCCTCAGCGGTACCGCTCTTCCGATCGTCGCCTTGTCGATTCATGCGGTGATGGAAGCTCAGATTCCCCATTGCACTATTGATTTGCCGGCTTCAGAACCGATCTGTACGGATGCGGTTACAGGTCTCAAGTTCGACCATCAGTTTCGCCGCAGTGGAATGCTTGCCTCCGCCGGTTAACGCAGCAGCTCAAGAGCAGACCCGTTGATTCTGTCGGCTGGAACCCACTGCACTTCGATCTGCTCTCTGGAAGAATCAGTGTTGTTTGTTGGGTGCTGGTGGCTGTCGTTGAAAGGGTTTTCCCGCCACTGAAGCGCGGACAGCTCACAACGTTGCAGGTCAATCTCGGGTACCGCTGCAACCAAAGCTGCGCCCATTGCCATGTCAATGCAGGCCCGACCCGCATCGAGATGATGGCTGCGGATCTTTTGGCCTTGATTCCTCAGATCCTTGAACGGCATTCAATCTCCTGCCTCGATCTCACGGGGGGAGCACCGGAGTTGCACCCGGGCTTTCGTGATTTGGTGCGGCAGGCACGATCACGCGGAACCGCGGTGATTGATCGCTGCAATCTCACAATCCTCAGTGAACCCGGCCAGGAAGACCTGGCCGAATTCCTGGCGGAGCAGGGGGTTTGCATCACGGCCTCCTTGCCCTGCTACAGCGCTGAAAATGTTGATCGGCAGAGGGGTGATGGCGTGTTTAAACGCAGCATCCATGGGCTGCGGCAGCTCAATGCCCTCGGCTATGGAACGGGCGATCCCAACCTGCAGCTTGATCTCGTTTACAACCCCCTGGGGCCGGTTTTGCCTCCCCCCCAGCAAGCCTTGGAGGCTGATTACAAGACCGCACTGGCTGAGTTGGGGATTCGATTTGATCGTCTACTGACGCTGGCCAACATGCCCATCCAGCGTTTCGCCAGACAATTGGAACTCAACGGCGAACTGCAGTCATATCAAGCCCTTCTGGAGGAAGCGCACAACCCCGACAATCTGGAGTCTGTGATGTGCCGCCAGCTGATCAGTGTGGACTGGCAAGGCCATCTGTATGACTGTGATTTCAACCAGCAGCTCGGACTTCCCTGTTCCGGGGAGGTCCGTCACCTTCGCGATCTGATGCGCCTCTCAAATGTTCCGGAGGATCAGTCCATCCGGACGGCTCAGCATTGTTTCGGCTGTACC
This sequence comes from Synechococcus sp. PROS-U-1, assembly GCF_014279755.1. Lineage (NCBI taxonomy): Bacteria > Bacillati > Cyanobacteriota > Cyanophyceae > Synechococcales > Synechococcaceae > Synechococcus > Synechococcus sp. PROS-U-1. The sequence goes on along the minus strand of NZ_CP047951.1, from coordinate 1,654,399 downwards.
GCTGGCGCAGGGTCAAGTTGTGGTGGAGCACTTCAGGGCTGATTCTCTCTTCATGGGCATAGTGGGGAGATCTGTGTCGAGGCCATGCCGAGGAATCGCATTTGTTTCGCTGCCGTTGTTCTTTTGATGTCTTCGACGGGAGCCATGGCTGAGGCGCATGGCCAACCCAAACAGGCGATGTTCAGCACCAAAGCTGAAGCAGAAGCGGCTGCCCCGGGATTTGGTTGTTCGGGTGCGCATCAGATGGGTGAGATGTGGATGGTCTGCGACAAGCACGGTGCGGCAGATCACCATGGAGCGCACTGATTCATGAGTGAAGGCGGGCACTGCGGCAGCAAGCCGAAGCGAATTGCGATTGGGGTAGCTCCTCTGGGCACCATCTCCATCGGCATCGTGCCGATGGGGGTCATCTGCATTGGGGTGGTGCCGATGGGGGTGGTCTCGATCGGTGTGGTGGCGATGGGTGTGATCAATGCCGCCATCGTCGGTATGGGTTTGGTGGCTGTCGGCGTCAACACCATGGGTGTGATCACCGCCGGCCCGATGAGCATGGGGTTGATTCAAATCCGCTCGACGACCCACCCCCGCTACCTGGCGTATCCCAGTCGAGAGGAGGCAGAAGAGCAGGCGCGCAAATTGGGCTGCCAGGGCGTGCACCGCATGGGCGATCGGTATTGGATGCCCTGCAACGAGCATCCTCAGTAAGGACACCGCAGGAAGGTCCCCAGGGGTTGCTTCACAAAAGCTTCGGAAGACTTCTGTTGCTTGGTCCTTCTCAGAAGGCTTTGTGCTGGCTTCAGTGTGTGAAAGCGGGCGCCCCCGATGTCCACGTCCCCACGCGAACGTCTCCAATCCCTACTCAGTACCCGTTGGCTGGAGATGGGTGAAGTGTCATTGATGCATCACCGCCAGGTTCAAGTCTTGTTGAACACCTTGAGGCGGGAAAAAGAGCTTGTTTCCGTGCAGCTCATTGACCTCCTGGTGACAGATCTCTACGACAGGGAATTTCGCGCTTAATGATCAGCTGTTACGTGCTTATCCCTGGCACTTGGGGCAGATCGCGCGCACATTCAGGCTGGATTCAATCAACTTAAAGCCAACATGTTCTGCGGCAGCAGCTCCCGCTGCTAGCACGGATTCACTTTCAAATTCTTCTGTTCGACCGCAGCGGATGCACACAACATGGTGATGTTGACGGTGATCTTCAACGGCGAGTTCGAAGCGACGTCCCCCTTCACTGAGTTCCAGTTCCTGGAGCAATCCCATATCGGCCAGGAGGCGCAGGGTGCGATACACCGTTGCCAGGGACACCTTCATGTCGAGTGCCGCAAGTTGTTGGTGCACCTCTTCGGCACTGAGGTGGCATCCGGAGCCACAGCGTTCGAACAGCTCTAGAACGCGTTTGCGTTGCGGGGTGAGTCGACGCCCGTCCTGATGCAGTCCCTGCTGCAGCGTTGCGTCTGTTGCGGCAGGCGCGGAGGACCCTGTCACAGTTTCTCTTCGCCTGTTCTCAATAGTAGGCCTTAATGAGAGTGCTGTCTCACCCCTGGGTCGATGTTGATCTCGATCAGAGCGAAGACCCCAGTTTTGCCATGGGTCATGGCCGTGCTCTGATGCCGCCGGTTTCCCCTGCAGAGGGGACGAACTCTGGTGATAACGTCCGCCAGCACATGCGTTTTGGTCGATGGAAACCCACGTCCTCACCTTCACGATCACCAAGTCATTTGCTGAATGGGTCGCCACCTATGACGCATCTCTGCCGCTTCAGAAAATCGCTGGTATCACTTCTCTCTACCGGGGAGTTAGTAAGGAGGACCCCACCAAGGTCTGCGCCGTGATGCAAGCCTCTCCCGGTGTGATGGAGCAATTCATCGCCGACAACACCGACATGATCGAGGCTTCAGGGCATGTGATTGAGAGCACCATCAGTCAGGTGTTCGTCGCCAGCTGATGGTTTGGCGTCCTGCGCGGGCCTGGACCAGCCAGACCCCGGTTGCCGGTTATCGCCATTTCGAGTTGATCACGCAGGGTGGGAGCGGTGATCAGCGATGGGTCGAATTGGCCGCTGTGCTGAAGCCATCCCATCGGGAGCGGGTGCTCTGGAGCGAGCTCAAGGACCCAAACCGCTGGAGCAGCGGCTGGCAGTCCATTCCTGAGGACCATGCGGATTCTTCAACTCAGTGACCCACACCTGGTGGCGGCTGATCAGGGTCTGGTGCGGGGACGGGCGCCACTTGCATCCTTCGAGAGAGCCCTGCAGGTTGGCTGCGCGTTGGATCCTGATCTTGTTCTGGTCACGGGTGACCTTTGCCAGGACGAAAGCTGGGGTGGCTACGTCCGGCTGAGACGGGCGTTGACCCGACATGTGCGCGGCCGGGTCGCTCTGCTGCCTGGCAACCACGATCATCCGCTGCTGCTCGATGCGGTGCTGGGGAGGACGTGGGCAACTGCTCCTGCTGATCTGGTGGTGAGGGGTGTGCGGCTGCTGCTGTTGAGCAGCCATCAGGTTGGATCTGCCGGCGGTGAGCTCGGCTCGCTCCAGCTCCAGTGGCTGGCGCAGCGTCTCCAGTGTTTGGAGCGCCGTGATCTGCCTCTGCTGGTCGCTCTTCATCATCCACCGATCGCCATTGGTGATGCCGGCATGGACGCGATTCGCCTGCGCGATCAAGCCTCTCTTGAGGTGGTGTTGTGTCCCCATCTCGCCCTGCGGGCCGTTTTGTTTGGTCACATTCACCAGCATTTTCAGGGTTTCTGGCAGGCACGTCCGGATGTGCCACTCCTGGGTTGCCCCTCCACGCTCTGCAGTTTCAGGGCAGTGCAGCCTTGCCCGGTGGGTCGCCCCGATGATCCCGGTGGGAGGTTGCTCGATCTGGCAATGGATGGTGCTCTTCAGCACCAAGTGCTGCGCTGGGGTAGCCCCTGAGCTCAGTCCATCCCCTTCTGGGATTCGCGGAAGGCCTTGAGTTTGTCGATGTCTTTTTCTTCGTCGATGGAATAGTCCGTCAGAATCAAGGCCTTGCCGATGGTGCCCAGGGAGTACTCGATCCGGTCGAGATCCCGGCGACCGTCTTGATCGAGCCGGGCTGCGCGAATCACCTCAGGACGCAATTGATCGGCCAATTGTTCCAACGCCAGTGCGATTGCTTTGGCCTGCTGGAGAGGCTCGGCTTGATCCATGAATCCTGGCTAAGTGCAATCAGTTGACTCTGGCAGTTCTCCTCAGAACCCCTTGGCGCTGGGGCGCTGACTCGAGAGGGAGACGTTGCCAAGCGGTTGCTGCTGGTGGGTGGGCTGCTGCATTGCAGTTGGTGCAACACCGGGCGCTGCCACGGCATTGAAGGCGAGCGACCAGCGTTCCCCATCACCGCGGAAGGGCATCACTGAATGGGGTTGCCAGGCTGGGAAGACATAGAACTCACCGGGGATGGGCAGCACGTAGTGCGCCATACCGGTGCGGAACGATTGCAGGTGCCAATCCTCCGGGCCGTGGAAGCAGAGTTGGCCGTCAAAACTGTTGGCATTGATCTGGGGTGGCACCTTCAAAAAGATCACCCCGGAAAAGCTGCCTCCATGGGTGTGAGTGGGGTTGTAGTCCCCTGCTGTCTGGCAATTGAGCCAGAGGTCAATCATCTGCAACCGGTAGCGACCGGGAACCCAGGGGCCGCGACCTTGGGGGGGCTGGCGGTCCATCACATGGCGGATCCAGCGATCACAGGCAGGCAGCAGGTGGTTGTTGCTGAGGTCCTGCACTCCGGGTTGCTCAGGCCGTAGTTCCCGTTGCTGACGCAGTTGACCCGCCAGCTTCGCCGATGCATCGGGGCTTGAATCTGGATTGGCGAGAATGCTCTCGCTCAATGCAATCAGCTGCTGGAGCAGAGGATCCGGCAGGGTGCCCCGCAGGATGGAGCGGGGAAACAGATCGAGAACGTCCACCAATGGCTGGTCTGCTGCAGGCCATCGTTGCAGCTCCAAAGTGGGTGCACCGTTCATGACGATCGTGATGCTGCGCCATGCACTCCTGCTGTCTTTGGTGCTTGGGGGGGGCGTTGTTGTAGCGGCTCCTGATCCGCCAGGGCAACAGGGGCCAACGTCAGCGCTGCTTCAGGGCGGATCACTGCAGCTCAGCACCCGCCGAACAGCTGAGCGGTTCCCGGACGGCAACCGCATCTGGAAGGTCGAGCTGCATCGTGGCGCTCGTCTCTTAGCAAGCTGGTCAGCAGCCAGTGGCGTTGCTGGACGTCAATCTGCCGATCGCCGCTGGAGCCCTGGCAATGCGGCACCCTTGCCCGCCGGTACGTACAGCCTTGGACGTCCGGAACCATGGGGAAATGACCTGTGGTTTGACCTGACCCCCCGCTTCGATACCACCCGCAGCGCTCTAGGAATCCACCGTTGTTATCCCGGTTCGGGGTGCATCTGCATTCCAAAGAGGTCCGACATCGATGCACTCGCAAGTTGGGTCAGGGCTTCTGGGATTCGCACACTGACGGTCAAAAACTGAGGTTTTAAAAGCTTGTTGTGAAGAGCGATGTGTTCGCGAGAGACGTGGTGACATCTTTCGGAGAACTCTCTGCCTAACTGCTGTGGACTGGCTGACGCATGGACAGCTTGCTCTGGCTGGGGGCAAGCTTGGTCGCCCTTAAGACATTCGGTTTGGTATCGCAAGACACGAAGTTGTCCGTCAGCATGCCGAAGTGGTCGAATCGCTCCGGTGGTGCATCGCCGTCGACCACACAACATTTGGAGTCGATGGACAGGATGAAATGATCGGATCAGATTGCATCCCATAACAGGGTCGTCTGCATCACCGACGCTGTCTTCGCAGCTCATTACAACGGAGTCAATCCAGCGCCTTGATCGGTTTCATGGACGTCAAGCTTCTGGATGATTGTCGGTTTCCTCCTGGCGGCATACTCCGTTGTGGCGAACGACTCGCTGCAGACCCTCGGTACCTACATCTCGTCCAACAGGAAACGCACGCCGAAGGTTGTGCAGATGCTTTTCATCTGCTCGGTAACGAGCATTGTGTTGATGCTGGGCTGGGTTCTGTCCAATGGTGATCCCGCCTGGGGAAGGCTCAGTGTTCCTGGCAAAGAGTTCCCTTTGCCTGAACCCTTTACCTGGGTTTATGTCCTTCCCCCGCTCGCTGTTCTGGCGTTAACCCAATGGGGGGCGCCAGTAAGCACCTCGTTCTTGGTGTTGTCCTCGTTCCAGCCGGCCAACATCGGCAAGCTGCTGAACAGTTCTCTAACGGGCTACGTCCTCGCCTTTGCCGTGGGCCTCGCCGCCTATGGACTGGGCATGTGGTTGCTGGAGCGCTGGGTGTTCCGCTGCTCTGAGGAGGGGAAGGATCCCAGCAAAATCTGGTACCTACTGCAGTGGTGCTCCACCGGTTTTCTTTGGAGCATGTGGCTGGTGCAGGACTTGGCCAACATCTTCGTGTTCCTACCGCGTCAGCTTGGGTTCTTCCCGATGCTGATCTGCACGTTGGTGCTCTGCGTGGGCCTTTGTGTTCTGGTGGCCACTGGTGGTGGGCCCATTCAGGCTGTGCTCCGCTCCAAGACCAACACCTCCGATCTTCGTTCGGCCACGGTGATCGACTTCTTTTTCGGCCTTTGCCTGCTCTACAAGGCGTTTCTTTCGACCTTCCCTCTCAGCACAACCTGGGTGTTTTTGGGGTTGCTCGGCGGTCGAGAGATCGCCCTGAGGATCAAGGAACAGGAATTCGAGTACGTGTTCACCAACCAGGAAAGCGGCACGCTCGCCAAGATCATTGGCAGTGATCTTTGGAAAGCCGCCATCGGTGTGGTGGTGAGTTTGGTGATTGCTCTCAGCATTCAGCCCCTTGCTCAGCTCACCGCAGGTTGACCGCTTGACCACATGGCAACTTTCCGACGGAATGGTGATATGCCTCAGTCGAAGAACCTGCCCAGCTCAATGTCTAGAGATTCCAGCGGTCGCTTTCGCGCCGGCAAGGAACCCAAGGCCAAGCCTGTGCAGGTTTGGTTGAAGCCCGATGTGCTTCAACGACTCGATACTTACTGCGCTTTTTACGGGGTTGGTCGCGGTCGTGCCATTGGCCATCTGCTACAGGGTGCTCTGCCTGATCCCAATTGGCTGCCTCCGGTGATTGATTTGCTGGAGGAAGCTGAGCCTCTTGCTGCAGGGGGAAGCGAGCCTGACCGCTTCAACAATGAGGAGGGGCAAGCATTGAAGCCACAGCCTTGTTTTCAAGTGGGGGATCGTGTGTGCAACAAGGCCAGCGGCCGTTGGGGTGTGATTGCGGATGAGCCCATGCTTTGGGTCGAGCCGGGTCCATCGCCTTCGGGGATGCGAGGTGAAGGCCATTGGAGTTACGCCGTGGCCTGGGACGGTCAGCTGGGATTAACGATCCGTTACGCCGAATATCTGCTTGATCCAGAGAGTGTGGCCTGAGTTGCCTGATCCTGTGGTCAGAGCAGGGATCCATGGCTAGGGCGGAGAGGGATGAGGCCCACCATGGGACGTTGTGTTCTCTTGTCGCTGTTGCTGCCCTGGTTGATGGGGGTTGGAAGTTCGGCCTTTGCCAAGCCTGAGCCGCAGCTCAACGCCAGACAGACCATCCTCGAAGCCAACCGCCATCTGATCGCCGATGGCTGGCGTCCCGCCCCTGAAAAAAAGCCGACGCAGGAAGAACGTCGCTGGGCGTCCGTTGCACTGGAAAGTCTCTCGGCTTGTTCTGGCACAGGCGTCGGGTTCTGCCGTTTTGATTACCGCCGTGATCTGCAGCGGTTGTCGGTGGTGACGGTGCCCAGTAAACCGGGCCGTCCGTCCGTTGGTCGCGTCGAGCGCTGGTGGTGATCAGGGGTTCAACGGCTGTTCTTGCCAAAGCGTTTGCGCGCTCCATCGCGTGCGTTGATGCGGGTGCGGCCCCAGGTTGAGCCGCTCGACGGTCTCCACCTGCAGCCGCAGCACCACGAAATGATCAGGTAGGGGTGATGTGTCACTGAGGTGTTCTGGAAAAGCCGCGGAGGGATCGAGAGGCTTTGCCGGTGTGGGCCATCCCCAGACGGCACGTCCGGTATCGGAGAGCTGTTGCCAGCGCTGCTGACAAAGGTCAGCTTGTTCGGCCGGTGTGATCAGCTGAACCATGCCCCGCAGTCGGTATTGCTGGCGGGCTTTGGGAAACAACCAGCACAGTTCCGCAGCCCCATGGCTGGAGAGTTCTTTCACCTTCTCGCTGCGTTGATCACTGAACAGTTCGAGCTGGTCCACCCCGGCCCAGCCTCGGAACACCAGGGTTCGCACCCGGGGGGTTCCATCACGTCCCGTTGAGGCCAGTTGCACCCAGCGTGCTGAAACAGAACGTCCCTCCCGCTGCATGGCCGCGCGCAGCAGGGGTCTCCAGGGGGGCAAAGCCTCAGTCATGGCAGATCGAACAAGCGAGCCTGCTCGGCAGCGGCGCGCACCACGATGGCGTGGCGCTGCACCAAGGGGTTGAGGGCGTCATACCCCCCGCCGATCACGGTTGCTGTTGGAATCCTGCGGCGCAGACAGGCATCGAGCACGAGTCGATCCCGCATCATCAGTCCCGCATCGCTGAGAGCCAGTCGGCCGAGCCGATCATCGCGATGGGGATCGACGCCCGCGTTGTAGAGCACCAAATCCGGCGCGATGGTGTCCAAGGCATCGGGCAACCGGTCGGCAATGGCGGCGAGATAGTCGTCATCGCTGGTGCCATCAGCCAAGGGGATGTCGATATCCCCTTCCACTTTGCGCAAGGGGAAATTGCTGGCGGCGTGCACCGAAAGGGTGGTCACCCTTGGGTCGTGATGAAAGCAGGCTGCCGAACCATCCCCTTGGTGCACATCGAGATCCACGATCAGAATTCGCCGCACCTCTCCTGTTCCCAGCAACACCCGTGCGGCGACGGCACAGTCGTTGAAGATGCAGAAGCCGCTCCCGAAGCCGGGGTGGGCATGGTGGGTGCCGCCCGCCAGATGAGAGGCCAAGCCCCGCTTGAGAGCCAGCCGTGCCGTCAACAGGGTGCCGCCCACGGCGATCCAGGTGCGCTGCACCAAAGGGCGTGTGGCTGGAAGTCCGATGCGGCGTTGCTCCGGTCGGGTTAGGCGATCACGGCTGAAGGCTTCGTGATACGTGCGGGGATGAATGCTCTCCAGATCTCTGCGGGCGATGCTCAAGGGCCGATGCACCTCGTCGGCTTGCACCACCCCCTGCTCCAGCAGGAGTTGATGCAGCAGCCGGAACTTCGCCATCGGAAAGCGATGGGTGCTCGGCAGCGGCGCGGAGTAGTGCGGGTGGTAAACGACCGGAAGCGGCAAGGGGTTGTCTCACCCGGGATGGCTCAGCCCCCATTCAAGTGTTATGCAGGCTGCTGGTGCAGCAACCTGTCAGACCCGTGAATGACGCCTTGGTGGAATCGAAAGATAGCAGTGCTGGACTGGCATCTGTGGCAACGGTGCTGGCGGTGTGATACGGAGGGGGAGAACGGGCGTGTCATAGGTGTGTCATCAGCGGGGCTGAGTCTGCGCCTGTGATCAGGGTGTGTCATAGGAACCCCGACGGGTCGGGTGAGTTATCAGTCAGTTGGTTGATAGATGGGTTGTTGATACTTAGCGCAAGAGATAACACGTTGTGCTATACACATTGTGCCAATGCAGTTTGTGACACCTTCGTAGACAATCTGCTGGACTCTCCTATAACTTGGATTCAAGCAAGTCGTTTCCCTCTCGGATTTACGACCCCACCTTTGACTGTCCCTGCAGATCATCGGATTCAGAAATCAGTGTTGTGCTTTTTCCGTTCAGCGGCACAACAGCCACAGGGATTTGGCAACTAGATCGGAGGCTCAGAACAGCGCAGAGCAGCGCCTGAGTCAAAAGCTACAGAGAGGGAATCGGCATCAACCACGCGGCTTAGGACAAGGGGCTGCGGGCTGGATTGCTTGACCGTCGCAATTCCAATGACGACCACCACTGAACGCATCAGCATCGAAGACTTCATCGAAGCTGTCATCGCTGATCGCGTCCCCTTCAACGCCGAGGGCAATCTGTCCGACGAAGTCTGCGAAGCAGGTTTGTACCTCTGGGACATTGCCGTTGACAGCCTCCCTGAAGCATCAAGTCTCTGTATTGCACCCAGCGGGTTCTGCAGTGACCTTGACCTCCCACAGGGCAGCACTTGGACCGAATGTTTAGCCGCTGCTCTTGATATTCACCCGCAGTTCAACGGCACCAATCGACTGTCAATGATTAGTCAATTGATTAACGAGCACGGTCTGAATAACTGATTAACCCGCAAACGTTATCGCCCGTCATTCGGCGGGCTTCTTTCTAATGCTTCAAATCGTCTGTTTGCAATTGATGGTCCTGACTTGGGCTGTCTGTGCCTTGAACAAAAACCCATTCGGCTCATTCACGATTGGCGCAATTGCCTTGGTCTTCGGCTGGTGGGCAATCAGTCACGGTTCGTCAATTTCAACTCTCTATCCCTGACTCCGTAAATCTTTATTGCCCGTTTCTGCGGGCTTATTTCCTATGCCTATCTGGAGCAACATCGACGACACGATGGAGCAGGTAATGCTGTCTCGGGCGTCACTTCACAGCCTGAAGAAAAAAGGCTTCACCCCTGGCGTTCATTGGGTGTATTTATCTGGCGGAAAAAATGGTTCCGTCGGTTGGAACGTCGACGCCATTAAGCAATGGCAAATCGAGAGGACGCAAGAGATTGCTGTCGACTCTTTGACCAAGGACATCGAAACCTACACGGAGGATCAGAACAATGCCTAGAAAACGTTCTCTTGTCGCTAACGAAGATCTGCCATCAGGTCTGGCTTGGTGCCGTCTCAGACACTCGTACCTAATCAGGCACGGGCGATTTACTGAAGCTGAAGATGCACGCTTTGAAGGCAATACCTACGCCCTCAGGTTGCGTGACTTCGGCGTCTCAGTGGAGTTGATTGAACCGCGCCAGGAGCTTGTCTGATGCAACGGATTAAATCGACAGCTTCGGCTGTAGTGCCACCTTTCTTTGACTCTGCTGTACTCGGCACCAAAATCTATCTTGATGACCTCGAGGATCTGCTGTTAAAGCATCGCCTGCAGTTGCGTGAAGAGATTGAAATTGAATTCAATCAACTCAATCGCAAGGTCACAAGGGTTGAGTTCTTCTTCAACAAGAATGGACATCTGCCTGATTACTGCCCTTCATCTGACCTCAACGGGATGAAGAAAAAGTGCCGTAATTATGGTGCCTTGCTGGCTGCTATTGATGGGCTGCAAAAGCTTGACCTGTATAAGGCAAAGGAGCAGCGCCTAGATCAAAGGGACTCGATCCTCAATCGACGGCAGAGGGTGTTTCATTCAGTCCTCATCGATTATCTCTGCGACCAGTTCGGCAAAGAGGAGGTCATTCCTTTGGTCGAGAAGGCTGGAAAGGTTGCTGAGATCGTGACGACCCCAGAGATGAACAGGGTGAAGTCATCACTGAAGTCACTCAAAAGAGTCTCTCAAGCTCCATCAGGTTCTACCTGAAAAACTCGTCAACTATGGCTGGTGGGGATTTCGGGGCAAACCCTTTTTCCGTCAATAGGGTCAACCTGCCCCTAACTGAATGAACGATGCAACCAAGAGGTTTAAGCATCGACCCCACCAAGCCACTTACCGAGCAACGCATTGGAACCACCATCCAAATGCCTTGGCAGTGGGTTCAAATCCTTGGCGATGTCGCCCGTAATGCAGGCGTCTCTAAGTCACGTCTTTACTGCCACATCATCGAAGAATGGGCAAAAGCGAATGACGTCGAACTTCCCCCTACCCGCTAAAAAAAATGACCCTCCGAAGAGAGTCACTGGGTGCAATTCCTGCTGACACTTTACACCAGCTCGACACCGATGCGTTGCTGCGTATCTCTACAGATGCAGCGCAACGGATGGCACAAGTTCGTATCGATCAGTCCATCGCCTACCTCAAAGGAATGGAGCAGATGGTCACTGATTTTGAGGATGAAGCCATCCATCGTGGTCGCCTGCCTGAAGGTGCTTACGAAGTTTTCGAGCACGCCAATCTTTTGATCAGTCGCGCTTGGTTAGTCATTCGCGAGCAGCTTCAACAGCTGCAATACAGCTGATTTTGCGGCAGAGCGTTTCAAGGGTCGATTCGCTCGTAAGTCCGCACCCTAGTCGCTTGTTCCAGCGCCCTTAGCAATTCCTCCACCGCCGCAATGGCACCACTCGACCATCGACATTTAAATCTTCTAGATGGTTATCCACTGCTCCCCTGTGGTGGTCCAACTGGAAAGCAGCCGATCAATGCTGATGGGTCGTTAATGACCAAATGGCAAAAAGCCAGCTTCAGTGTTGACCAAATCCTTCAACTCAACGGCAACGTAAATGCTGTTGGCACCCGTACTGGTCCAGACGCAGATCATTTGTTGATCTTGGACATTGACGGGCAAAGTGCTGTTGATATCTGCAAAAAGTTTGCCTGCGCACCCAAAGACACTGGCTGGGCAATTCGTCGCGACACCGATCCTGAACGGCTCAAGGTTGCATTCCATATCCCCGAAGACAAACGCCCGTTTCTGACGAGGAAGGACGGCTCACCGCTCGGCAAGAGGGTGTTGCAGACCAAGGCAGCCGTTTACGACGTCGACGAATTCGGCGAACCCAAGCGTGACGAGAAGAACCGCCCCATCACCCTGGAGAAGCAGGAAGCGGTTGAACTCTTCTATGGCTCAGGGCAGTGCGTTGTCCTTGGTGACCACAAGCAATCAGGCGGTCATTACTTCTGGAACGGCGATCCAACCAAGCTCGACACCCCCAACGACCAATGGTGGGGGCTGATCAATCACATCGTCGACTCGCACGCTGTTGAGGACAAAGAGCGTCAGCCGATTGAAAACGGCACCAATCAACAGTCGGGACCATTAACTCCCTGCGTCATCTGTGGTCGTAACACCAGCAGCGCCTGTACGACCTTCAACGACGGCAATCGCCAGCGCATCAACTGTTATCAGGGTCAGACGTTCTCACCACCTGCAGACCTCAAGGTTGGTGCTGACCTGATCGAGCGTGACGGCATCAGTTACGCCTTGTCGGGCTATGGGTTCAACCCATCGATTGGTGGCTTCGCAACTTTCGTCGAGCACATCGAGAAGCCAGCTATCAACCCGCTAGCTGATATTGATGATCTAGACGACCAGCCATTAGACGAGTGGATTGCAGAACGTATTGGTGATCTGCTCGACCTACGCCTGACCACAGAAGACACTTGGGCAAAAGAGATGGCAATCATCTCTGAACTCACCTGCCGTCGAGTCAATCGTCAGGACATCGAACGCCGTTGCCTTGAAGCTCTGGCAGACCGCTGGAACCTTGCAATCAGTCAGCACCACTCGGGCAAGCGCAAGCGGCGGGGAGCTAATCAAACGAAGGATGGTGAGCATCAGCAGATGCTGGTTCACGGGTTCCTCCCTTGGAAGCGAGACACCCTGCTCTTTGGTCCTGCAGGCGTCGGCAAAACCACTGCAGCAGTCGCACTGGCGTGGTCAGTTATCAGTGGCAAACCTTTCCTTGATCACGACATCCCCAGCGACATCAAAGGCAAGGTTCTTTTCATCGGCTCCGATGGTGGTGATGGTGCCTATGAGATGTGGCAGAACGCCGCCGAAGACTTCGGCATCGCCGACCATCCGCTCTGGGTTGATGGTTGCTTCCACTGGGGTGCTGACCAAACAGAAGGCATCGGTGCTTGGAGCTGCACACCAGCAGGACTCCTCGAACTGAAGGAAGAGCTTGAAACGAACGACTACGCCCTAGTCATCATCGACAGCTGGAAAGCGGTCCTTGAACTCGCAGGCATTGACTTCGGCATCGGTCCTGTCGGCACCGTTGTACGCATCCTCCAGGCGCTCATCGGGCAGCACTGCAGCGCCCTCTACCTTCACCACCCATCAGGCAACACCAAAGGCAAAGGCGTCGGTGGTGCAGGCGGTAACCAGAACGTCAACCAGATCCCCTACGCCGTCCACGAGCTGCGGGTTGAACCCTCCTCAGAAGACAAGCCCAGCTGTGTCCGTTGGCTTGCTCACAAGGTGCGTGGTTACACCCAGCGTGAGTTCCTTTATCGCCTCTCTGATGACGGTTTGAACGTGGTGGAGGGTGATGTCATCACCAACGCCTCTGACCGCATCCTGATCACCCTTGGAGACCTTGAGGGGCTCGGCACTGCAACCACCAGCCCAGCAATCAAGAGTCAGATGCGTGACGTCAGTGAGAAGACCATCTCCAACAACCTCACACGGATGAGGCAACGCGGGTTGATCAAGAAAACAGGCTCCGCTTGGCATCTGACCAAACGCGGCAAGTTTGCCCTCAACAAGCTCTGCGACCCCACACACACCCCATAGGTATATGCAGGGAATAAGGGAAAAAATCTTTATAAACCCCCTTTATTACTGGGTTTTTTGCTTTGTACCTGCTGGGAAAAGTATGGGATTTGCTGAGTTTTCCCTGGGAATCCTTGGTGTTCCCTACAAAATCCCGCCTTGAAAACGTCCCTTTTCTTAGTGCTACCAACCCTTTTCGCCCGTTTTTTCCCGATTACCCCCCACACACACTTAATAGGTGTGTGTCCCTTCAACTCCTCCTACTCCGCACGGTCTTCCAATGACTCCTGATCAAGCTGACCTTCTCATCACAGCCCTCCAATCCATCGCTTCAGACCTCGCGGGTATCCGCAGCCAACTCAATCCTCATCGCAAAGACTCCACCGCCTCCTTTGTCGTTGATGCCATCAATGAAATCAACACCAGCACCCTCTCAGACATCAGCTGTGAACTCGAACTAATGAGACGTGGCGTCTCCTAACGCCTGCCCTTTGGGCGCATACGCTTATCTTTTCTCATATTTTTTTGGGTAAGATTCAGATATGAGCAAACTTTCAGTCCAAGCGAAAAGAGAAAAGGCTTGGGAGTTGCACCTCAAAGGACTCAATCAGTTCAAGATTGCTGAGGAGTTGGGTGTTACTCAATCCCGCGTCTGTCAGCTGGTGAAAGAAGCTGCGTCTCAGCATCCTGTGGTGCAGATGTCGACGGATGAACGCATCGCCCTATCAGAAGCTCGTTGGCAACAAAGCGAGGACGAGATCAAAAACGAGATCTGTCGCCAGTTGCTTGAGGGTCGCGTCACCCGCGAGGTGATTCGCTTCTCTGATGGCACCGAACAGGTGAAGATCACCAAATCGGAGAGCGTCGACCCCGCATTGCTCAGGGCACTGTCAACGCATCACGATCGCCGTGCCCGTCAGCTGAACAACCAGCTCAGCCCCGATGCAGGGGTATCTCAGGTCAACGTGGCGGTGGTCCAGGACTTCCTCAAACAGGGCGAGGGTGGCAAGCAACTGACCGCCAGTGACTGGAACGACAACCAAGGCACAATCGATGTGTGATTGCTCAGGAAGCAATACGTCTTGTCTTTAGATTCCAGCCCTGACAGTGGGTTTAGTCTCTGGAGGCTGACCGCCGTGTCATAGCGGTGTCATCAGTGGCTTATTGCGAACGATTCAGAGGCTTATGACGGACCCGATGACGGTGGCGCTGGGAAGGACGATGGCAAGGATCGCGATGGCGCACGGAGACGGGTTGACGGCGATGGAAGAGGGGTTGGAGCTGGACCCGCGTCATCAGGCGATCGTCTACAGCTCAATGGTGCTGGCTGGGATGGATGGGATGCAGCAGCTGGCGCTGTGGCTGATGGAGTCGGAGGTGACGGTCGGAGTGTGACCGCTTGCTCTGAGATTTATCAATCAGCTGACTGATAAAAAAAAGACCCTCGGTTAGAGGGTCCACTCGATCGGCTTGCCTTTGTCGTCTTCGATCGGGATGCCTGCCTCTTCGCAGAGCTGTTGGATGGATGTATCCACCTTGGGGTGGAATGCTCTGGCTTGATCAAAGCTGGCGAGCTTGCGACCGTCGAAGGTGTCGTCAGGTTCAACCTGCTTCCACTTCATCCAGTCACTGGAGTCAGGCACCCACGGGTTCCAGATGTTGCCAGTGGAGCGATGCCAGACGGGCACGAACAAGTCCATCTCGTCGACTTGGATGACGTCTTCACAGGCGCGTGACCAAGAGGGGCAGCGGTGGCTGGAGTCAAACCAACGCCCGCGTGGACCTTTGGCAGCATCAAGGTCTCGATAGAACTGCGATTGTGCTTGGTGGCACATCTCGTGGATTACCACGGCAGAGACGATGTGGAGGGGATCGTCAGCAGGTCGTCTGACCTTCGTCTTGATGGGGTTGCCGTCTTTGTCGGTGTGCCCGAGGTCGACGTAATGGAACCAGAGGTTGGGGACGAGGTTGAGGGTGCGCGTGTCGGGGGTCCAGGTGCCGATGCACTTGCCGTATTTGGCGATGTTGGAGGTAAGCCAACAGGGTTGGAGATTGGAGTTCCAGTAACGGACATCAGCGCCTGCCCAACACTTGAGCATTGAGGCGACCTCTGCTGAAGGCGGGAGGATTTGTTGAAGGGCGTCCATTTGTTGACGCTTGAGGGAGGCGGTTGTCATAGGCGATTTCAGCTAGTTAGTAGATAGGAGGGGGTAAAGGGAGTGGAAGGGGGGAGTGAGTCAGGGTCGGAGGAAGCCAGTTGCCTCTCGCTTCAGGCGCTCAACGCGGGATTGCTCCCCCGCGACTCCATAAGTATATCACCTAGCTAGCTGATAGTCGTATCGGATCAAGCGTTAGCCCACCTCCTTGCGGTTGATTGGCTGACCCCGTAACGGGCAGCGATTGTCTTCCAGGTAGCGCCACGACGGCGCAAGCGATTGATGCGGGTGCTCTTGCTCTCGGTAGCCCATAGCAGCAGGTGCAGGGGCAACAGGAGAACGACCAGCACCCAGACGGTGAAACAGGTCATTGGAATGTGAATGGTGTTGATGTCAGCGGCGCTTAGAGCTGCCTGCCGACGTGGAAATTCTATGGGTGGGGCAGCCGTAGCCACCCCGTGGTCGGGTTATTCAGTTGTCGAGGTTCGTGGTCAGGTCACTCAGCACGGCGCTGAGCTTGTCGCGGGTCTGCTGTTCCAGCCGTCGTGTCTCCGCCAGTTGATCGAGGTCAAGGTTGGCTTCGATGGCATCGCGGACGATGCTCTGAAGGATGTCGGGCGGCAGTGCTTCTGCCTGAACGGTTTGGTCACCTTCGTTCCAGACCGAACGCTTGTCGGTCTTTTTCGGGGGTGCCGTTGGCAGGCTGTAGATCTGCTGATGCTCCTTGGTGACGGCTATCCGTTGAACGGAGAAGTCAGCACCAAGGGATTGGCAGAACGCACCGACGTCTTCGCTGAGGTTGGTCCAGAGGGCTTCGCCTGAGGGGTCGTGATCACCAACGTGCAGGACCGTCACGGGCAGTTGTTGGCGGGCGTAATGCTGAGCCAGTTCGTGCTTGGCGGTGATGGAGTCGAATCCACCACCAGAGCGAACGGTGATGCCGTAGGGGTCAGCGACAGAGGCGAGCATCGGGACCATTCCACCTGCCTCGCAGATGACCTCGACGTATCGAGGCTGGAGGTTCCAGGGGGAGAGTCGGACGTGGTTGGCAGAACGGTGAATAGCTGTGAGCCAGTCATCGCCTGATTTGAAGAGCTGAGGAGCTGCTGCGGAGGGACCATCGTCACGGATGTGATCGAAGGGGATGACACCACCGCGACGGGCATTGGCGAGCAGTTCGCAGAGTCGCTTGTAAGCGGCTTCGGTTTTCTCGTAGTCGTACTTGCCGACAAGTACATAGAAGACTTGCCTGATGGTCAGGGGCAGTTGGTCCTGATACATCGTCAGAACGGACTGCACAGCCGCCAGCAGGTCGACGTTGGCACCGCGAGGGCGGTAACCAGAGATGAAGCCGCGTGGTCGTTTAGCCACGGGTCGAGTTGTCAAGGTTCAGGGTTGGCGAGGGCAGAGCCGCTGCGCCTGCATTCAGCTTACCACGACGGGGCGGGGTTAGGGGGTAAGGGTGTGCCACTTCCCTTGCAGGCACTGGGCATAGCACCTACTAGCACCAGCTAGCACGATGTGTTCACCCGACCAGTCGGGGATAGCACCCACTGGCACCAAATAGCACCAGCTAGCACCTTGTGCGGTCACGGTCAGGCTTTGCCCCCAGCGGTCGGCAGGTTGAAGCGTCCTCTCCTGAGGGCCGCCAGCGGCCTTAAATCAAAACGCTCTCTCCCTCCACGTGGAGGGAAGCAGACTGAAGTAGTTGCATTCAACCCGTGAAAGAATCCCGCGCCGCTGTACTCAAACGTGCTGCACTCTTCGCCCGTAAAGCCAAACTCAACCCTGAGCTGTTGCGTCGTTACCAAAAGCCTGTCGAGAAGAAAGAGGACTGATCACGAACAAAAAAGCGCAGCAGACTGAAGCAGATAAAAAACACTTGTGAGTAAAGCGACCAAAGAGTCCTATTCACCGATACAGCTCAGTCCGTGGCAGCGAACGGTTGCGGGTTGTGTGCAGGCGGTGGACACGCTCAATACCGTTCTGCTGAGCGGTGGCAGGGGCGGCGGCAAGTCAATCCTGCTGATCTGGCTGATTATTTATTTCGCCGTCATCAACGGCAAGGGTCATCGGGGTGTATTGATCAGGACGGACCTTGCGGGTCTACAGAAGCTTGAAAGCCTGTTGTATGACCACATCCCGAAGGTGTTGCCAGGGAGCAGGTATTTCAAAGCCAAGCGTCAGTGGCAGATGTCTAATGGGGCAATACTGAACCTGATCCACCAGAGCGATGCGAGCAGTTTTAACAAGCTGCAGGGTGAAGACCTGTCGCACGTATATGTGGACGAATTGACGCAGTTTCCAGACCCGCAAACGGTGTTACGGATTCGGTCGTCAATGCGTACGTCTGACCCGTCAATTAAGACGAAATTTATTGCGACGGCAAACCCATTCCCACACGGCTGGTGGTGTCGCGATTACATCATCAGCAAGAGCGTTCCAGGGCGGATTTTTAACTGTGAACTGTTCGGTGGTGTTGAAACCGTCTGGTTTAAGAGCACGTTAAGGGATAACCCGTATCTAGCGAATCCAGATCAATACGAGGCTGATCTCAAAGCCAGTGCATTTGGTGATGAGAGTCGCGCCCGTGCAGAAATCTTTGGTGATTGGGCTGGATCAGCTGCTGGCTTCTTCGGGACGGCATTGAGTGAAGAAAAGAGCCTGATCAGTGGTGACTTCGTCATCCCTCAACTGAAGGATGTGGATGGGGTGTTCAGGGAAGAAAGTCGCGGTCGTCATTGTTGGATCGGTGGTGACTGGGGCACTGCATCGCCTGCCTGTGCGGTGTTGATGTATCAGGTGCAAGAACCAATGGAATTTGACGGGAAATATCTGGCGCGGGGGAGCTGGGTGTGTGTCGATGAGGAATACGTCTGCAGCACGCAGCAGGACGGCGCTGCGGAGTGGAACAGAGGCGACAGGACACTGACTGCCCCGAAGTTTGTTGAGCGCGTCACAGGGCTATACAGGCGGCACGGGTTTGTATTGCGGAGCATCCACGAAAAGCGGGTAATTATGGATTCGGCAGTGACCGCACAGTTGGGCTTTGGTGGTTACTCCGACCCCGTGACACTGTCGACTGAATTCAAGAAATATGGATGGCTGGTTACGGGTAGTCCGAAGTCAAGTCGTGCGGTTGGTTGGCAGCTGATGAAATCGTTGCTGTTTCAAGCTGGAACGGAGCAACCAGGGCTTTATATCTCCGAGCGTTGTCAGAGTTTGTGGGCGACGTTGCCTTACTGCATTTCAGATCCAAAGAATCCTGAGGATATGGAAAAAGACGCGCCTGACCACTCCGCTGATGCTGTCAGGTATGTCTTGACCGCCAGTAATCAAGGACGGCATTTGAGTCACGGCAGAATTCCTAAGCAACGCATTGGTGTGGGGTCTTTCTGATGAGAGGAGTTTTTTCGGACGGGGTGAATGATCCGAGAGTCTCGGCATTAAAGCGGGCGTATGTGACTGGTGGTGGTCGCGACCTAGATGCTTGCGGTAGAGCAATTCGTGCTGCATTAGAGCGGATTGATGGCAGCGTGACGACGTATGAGATGGAGCTGAAAAAGATGAGCCGTCGAAGATTTTCGCTCTGGTGATTTTGGGGTTAATAGACTGATTTCAAATCGCGCAAAGACGCAGTGCAAAAAGAAGAAATCGCTGTTCTGCTGCAGGCTGCTAAGCAGCTAAATGTGAATCCGTCGGAGTTGAAAGCGATTAACCCCTGGACGCAGAAGGGACCGCGTGCAGAGGCGATGCAGATGGCAGTGACGCAGGTCAATCCTGTGATGGCTGCCAAGTGGCGATCAGAGAGTGGTGATGAAATCAGCCTTCGGACTGTGGCTTATGAGCACGGACTTGTAGAGGGCAGCAAGGAGATCTTCGACGACCTCCGTGCCCATAGCCCTGCCTTCGTTGCACAGGAGCAGCAGAAGAGAGAGGAGTGGGAAACCAAGGTGTTAGCCGATATGGAAGCCAAAGCCAAGGAGCTTGCGGTGAGCCGTGGCGTCGACCCTGATGCTGCCAACCAGAAATTCAACCCTGCGATGGGTGGCAAATTCCAGAGCTATTTCGAGGGGCTGAATAAAGAGGCTGCACTCGAGGCAAAGCTGAAGGAGCAAGGCTGATATTTATTCATTGACCTTTACCCCCTTTTTGACCAATGAACAACGCTGAATTTTACGAAGAGGTTGCAAACACCATTGAGCGGATGCAAAAACGCATTGATGAGCTTGAAGGTAAGGACAATATCCGTGAAGCAAAAAACGTTCTGACTGATCTAAAGCGTGAACGTAATCTCGCGCGCAGTGAGCGGGAGACAAGCGCAAACGAGATGGCAGTGCTTGCCGATAAATTAAATACTGGTCGCAATGAAATCGAAGCGCAGATTGAAGAAGCAAATGCACGCCACCGTAATTCGATGGAGGCGATGAAAAAACAGGCGATGCATATTTATGACGGACAGGCGCAGACGCAAACAATGCTCGAACAAATTAAGGCGGGGCAGGAAGAATATCAACGCAACCGCGAATCAGCAAAACAGCATCACGAGTGGATGGAAGCTAACCACACCAGTAGGCGTGAAGAGCTGGAACGCTTCGCTGCTAAGGATTTCATCAACGAGCAGCTAACTGCACGCGAGCAGGAAGGACTGACCAAGCTTCAGCAGGAACACTTGGACCGCAACCTACGCCTGTTGGTGTCAGATCCGTCCGCGTTCGCACAACAGATCAATCAGACGTTTGCCCCACCTGAACCTGAGCAACCTACGGAGGATTGATGGCAAAACATCAAAAAAACCGCTCGCCCGTACAACGACTGCACGATGAGTTAAAGGCACGTCCTAAAGATTCTCCTGAGCTAAAGCAATTTCGCTCAATGCTGCGCGATGTGCTGCCGTTGATGAAGTCAGCAATGAACTTGGTTGATTTTCTTGATGCCCGTCGTGATTTATGTCTACTGAATGATCCTGATATTTTGCGTTGCGCAGATAATGTCGAGAGACACTGCTATCAGGTTTACGGAGAAAGATACGGGTTCAGAAATGGTAAGTCAAATTCTGAGAAGCGAGTCAGTAACCACGAAGCTCTATGTAGACGGGCGGCACGTGAACGTAATACACATATCCCCAAGCCTTACTCAGTGCGACGGTCTACTGCATCAAGAATGGCGGCAGGCTTCGATAAGCGCCTTGATGAATTGATTAAAGATGCACAGCGCTCTGGTTGACCGTGTCAGCTGGCGGATCCGCTTGTGCTTCTGCTGGTTGTGAAGGGGCTCGCAATCAGTTTCATTAATCTGTGAATATGGCAAGACGAAGAAAACCCAGACAGGGTGATGTAGAGACCAATGCTCTCGCTAATCAGCGCTGGGCAGGTCTACAGGAGCAAGAACAACTGCAGGCACAGAATCACACCGAAGAGTCAACCATCGCTGCCAGGGAGCTTTGCAGCCGTGTCCTAGATGGCGGGTATCAATGTGATGCTCAATTTATGCTTTGGTTGTATTCGCAGAAGTAGATATGCCCTGCTCCGCCTGTAAAGCCGCCAAAGAACGACGCAAGCAGCGCCTTGAATCACGTCGTCGTCACGATGCCGAACGTCGCCAAAAACGAGAGCAGCAGATTGCTGAGGCGCAGCAGAATGGAAGCAGCAAAGTCAAGTACATCTGCAAGTGATGGCTAAAGCAAAGAAGCCCGCAAAGCCAAAGCAGGCAATCTCAAAGACCGAGCAAAAGAAGCGTCAGGCAACTTCTAATGCTGCCAGTAAATCACTGGCGCAACAGGAGCGGGAGATGCAGGCTCTGAAGGATGCCAAGTTGGAACAGCAGGCAAAACTTGCTTATGACAAAGAGCTGCGTTTGCGTGTTGTCCAAGCCGCCAAAGCTCAGGCTCGTTTAGATGCAGCCAAAGAAGCTACGAAGCGAATGAGCAAGGGGAAGCGTAAATAAACTAGGGCTATACACCCCAAGAGGCGGTTGAGAGATGGCTGATACCCAAGTAAATATTCAGGTAAGAACTAGCGGACAGCAGGCGGTAGACCGCTTAGATAGGTCATTCAATAAGGCAAATAAAAGCTCTCAACTCCTTGCTGGTGCTCTTGGAAAGCTTGGTGCTGCTTTCGCTGGACTGACTGTTGCAAATAGGTTTTTCAAGGGCTTTGCAGAGGCAGATAAAGCACGTGCTGCGGTTCGTTCTCTTGGGGTCAATGTCACTGAGCTTGAATCTCAACTAAAGCGGGTATCTGTTGAATCAGGCAACCTCGCCAGCACTACTGAGCTGCTTGGTGCGTCTTATGACGTTGCCTCTGCTGGATTTGGCAATGCTGCTGATAATGCTCAGATCCTCGAGGCATCGCTCAAGGGTGCTGTTGGCGGGATGTCAGAACTTGGCACCGTCAGTGATGCTGTCACCAGTGTCTTGAATGCTTATGGAATGACTGCTGACCAAGCAGGAAAACTGGTTGATGGATTCATCCAAACCCAGAACGACGGCAAGATTGTTGTTGACCAATACGCGCAACAGATTGGTCGCTTGGCTCCTATCGCGGCAGCGGCTGGGGTCAGCATTGAAGAGGTCAACGCAGCCGTTTCTGCTGTTACCGCCACGGGTGTTTCTGCAGAGTCCA
Organism: Synechococcus sp. PROS-U-1; assembly: GCF_014279755.1. Taxonomy (NCBI): domain Bacteria; kingdom Bacillati; phylum Cyanobacteriota; class Cyanophyceae; order Synechococcales; family Synechococcaceae; genus Synechococcus; species Synechococcus sp. PROS-U-1. The sequence goes on along the minus strand of NZ_CP047951.1, from coordinate 1,632,234 downwards.
CATTTGCTGGTTTACGGCAGGCGATTGCTGCAATTCTCAAGCCAACGTCAGAAGCATCGAAGCTGGCAGATGAGCTTGGAATTAACTTCAACGCTCAAGCCTTAGAGGCGAATGGTCTTGGTGGAGTCCTCCAGGACGTTATTGATAAGACAGGCGGCAGTCAGGCTGAGATGACGAAGCTGTTTGGCAGCGTCGAGGCATTGACGGCATTGTTGCCGCTAACCAATGACAATCTCGAAACCTACAACTCAAACCTAGATAATCAAATTGATAAGACTGGGCAGGCGGATAAAGCAACAGAAGATTTAGGCGGAACTGTTACGACTCAGATTGACCGAATTCTGAATGGTATTGGTAACGTTGCACGCACATTAGATACGGTGCTCGGACCAGCGCTTAATCGTATCCTGAGCAAAATCAATGCAATTATTATTGCAGCAAATAAAGCATTGCTTGCGCTGACTGACTTGGATGTTGGTGCTGCTAATCAGGCACTGGCAAAAGGCGCAACAGCTATAAGCTTCGGCGCTACGTCCGAAGGCGTTGACCAACTTTCGGCAAGTCTTGATAACTTAAATCCTTCCACTGCTCGAAGTGCCGAGTCACTTGAAAAAATTCGCGGGACTGTTTTCAGAGTCCAAGAACAATTAACCCGCATTCGCCCTGAAGACATCAATGCCTCGTCTGCTGTTGATTTGCAGGGTAAGGCTCAAAAGATTATTTCTGCAGTAGATAATCGAATTGGTGAGTTGAAGAAACTGGAGGAGAAGGTTGAAGAGGTTGTCAAGCCGCTGCCAATTGTCGACCCTGACCCCGATACCACAACGTCTTCAGGCACTGGTACTGGAAGTGGTGCCGCTTCAATCAAGAGAGATAACAGTCAAGCCACTAACGATGCTTTGAAGGCTTCTCAAGATTCACTAGCAGTGGCAGCGCAACGCCTGAAAGTGTCTCAGGCTGAATCTGGTTTGTTGAAAGATGAAGAGGAATTGAGTCTTAGAATTCTAAAAATCAACCAACGCTTTGATGATTTAGCGAAAGGTGCTTTATCAGATCAGCAAAAACAAAATATTGAGTTGACCAGAGGGCTTGAATTGCGACGTGCATCACTAGAGGCACAAAAGGGAATGATGAACTCTGCACAGAGTGAGTTTAATGACTTCTTCAAAAAACAGCCTGAAGCGGCAAGTCTGTTAAATACAGAGCTGACAGAAACTGAACAGCTTGTAAATTCACTTTATGGCTCTATTGCTGGTGACTTAACGAATGGAATTAAGGGTTTGATCGACGGGACTAAGGACTGGAAAGATGTGCTTGGTGATGTATTGAATTCTATTAGCAGTATCTTGCTTCAGTTTGGCACGAAGATGCTTGGTGCATCGCTTGGTATTCCTGGCTTTGCAGAGGGCGGCACCATCAAGCCAAATTCCCTCGCTGTTGTCGGTGAGAAGGGTCCAGAGTTGGTGCGGGCTGGGAATGCCCCGATGGAGGTTTACAGCAACGCTGAGAGTCGTCAGATGGTCAGCCGTGGTGAATCAAGCCTGATGGCAATGAATTCTTATTCACATGCTGCGTCTCCGTCATATTCACCGAAGTTTGAGACGGTGAACTTTGCTGGCGAGAATTATGTGACGGTGGACCAGATGAATCAAGCGGTGACATCTGGGATGGATATTGCGGCGAAACAAGGCGCGAAGATGGGCGAGATGAGAACAATGGCATCACTCAAGAACAACCGTTCTGCACGGTCAAGGATTGGAATATGAGCGAATCTAAAACCGTCGAGGGTTGGCTGATTTGGCTCGACCAGCAACGTCCATCACAAGAGATGTGGGACGACTCTCAATATCTGCACCTGATCTCAGAAATTATGATTTGGTGCATCCCTCGAAGGTGCAGCCAGATGTTGATTGATGCAGGCGCTGCTCTCGATGTACGTCCTGAGTATCGATAACGCCCGCAACAGACTGGATTGTCGAGGCGGATTTGTTCAGCGAGCGTTTGCCGCTGCATACAGATCCTGAGTCGAATCAGGTTTGAATCGGGCGTAGCTCTTGAGATGAACCTCAATCGTGTGTCCCATCGCCGCGCAGATATTTGCAATCGGCAGGTTCATTGCGTGCGACCTCTTCGCGTATCGATGACGGAATGAATACGGGGTCAGCTGCTCTGAGATCTGCTCGGCTTCCATCCGCATTGAATTCCACGTTGTGCGGCGTTTCAGATAGGTGCCAACAGCGTTGCCCCCTTCGCCTTCACCGTTGAGTGGTGGCAACTCTTCGTTGATCTGAATCCGCGCCTGCAGGTTCCAGTCGATCGGCGTCCCGTCAATGTCCCGAACAAGGAGGGGATAAAGCCGACGCGGTTCTGTCTTCGCACCATTTCGCCCGCCCTGTGACTTTCGGTAGAAGCTCCAGAGCTGGTCATCCTTGATCCGCAGCCAACGCAACTCCTCGGGACGAATCCCGTAAACCGCCATCAGCTGCAGCCCAAACCGCCATCGCGTGTGTTGTTCACCTTTGGGCAGTGAATCCAACAGGCGAAGGATCTGCGCGTCGGAAAGCGGATAGCCAACACGCTTGGGTCTTTTGACTTCTGGCTCCGCCTCTGGTGGCAGGTAGCAGGGTTTGAGGTGTCCGCGTTCAACACCCCAGCGGAGGAAGGAATAAGCGGCTTGGCGCATCACCTGCCGTTGCCTTGAGCCGTGTTCCCATTGCTCCAACGCCTGCTGACAAAGATCGGTGCCGTCCTTCGGCTTGTTCTTCCCCTCGAGGCAGTCACGGATGTTGTTGATCGCCCGCTGGTATTTGTTCTTCCACGTGTCGTCGTTACAGGTCGGTCGGGTTTTCCTGAATTCTTCGGCGAGCTTGAGGATGTTCAGCTTCTGGTTGCTTGAGCTGGTTTCAGCTCCCTGGGCAGCTTTAGCGAGCGTTATGGCATCACCGTTGCCGAAGCGTTTGGCGATCTGCTGAATACGGGGGAGAGCGGCGGCAGCGCCTTCTTCGGTCCACCCATAGGGCAGCGTCACGGTTTGCCTGTGACCGTTGTGATCGACGGCAAGGCGCATCTTCGAGCGGCTGCGGACAACGTGCCAGCTATCGCCACAAGAGAGGTGTACGGAGCGCCTGAAGGGCTTCAGCCAAGGGTCAGCGTTGGCAATGCGCGGCACAGGTAGCAATCCGTCTTTGGTGTCATAAGCGTGGCATAGGACGTGGCATAGGGCAACACCTGACGGACTCTGTTGGAACAGGTTGAGGGCTAGAACCCAGTCACTGACTCAAGAAATCCAGTCTGTCACTCAAACCGCCATCTGCTGGTGCAGCAACCAGTCGTTAAAACCGCTGGTGTTGAGTTCACTGATGCAGTTCTGAATTTTGCGGAGATGGCTCTGCTTGATCTGGGTGAGGCGTTGCCCCTCTTTGGATGAAGGGCCAACGTGGATCCGCTGCTGGTTGAGCAGGTCCATTTCGCGATCCAGATGCTCCATCAGGTTGAGCAGGTCGTATCCCTGCTTGATCTCCTGCGCGTTGAGCTGCCTTGCGAAGTGCCCCATCCAGTGGCCCTTAAGGATTGCTTAATTATTTCATGATGAGTCGCGTGGGTCTCTTGTGTTGCTTCTTCGAAAAAGGCCCTCGGATCAATCGAGGGCCTTGGGGTCGCGTGTGAGGGGTGTCTCGTCCCCCGCCCTCAGTGTCCATGCGGTTTGAGAGTTAAGGATGACCAGGGTGTTCTGAAGGCATGTCCAACTGTGACTCGCCTTGCAATGGGGAGGGTGAACTGAACTGAAGTTCCGGGATGTCAATCCGCTGCTGTGCCCAAATCAGGCTGGTTCCTGTGGTTGAGCTGATGCGAAGAACCCCGTAGACCACATCGCTCCCGAGGTCGATGCGGGCATTGCAGCTGTGGGTTGTGATTCCGTCTTGGCGGCTGATCCGCCAACGCCCCAGCCGCCGTGCTTTCAGCAGGAGATTCGGATCCAGTCTCAGCTCAAGGCTGTCGTCGTCGAGCTTGACGCTGCAGGGTGCGTTTCTGGTGCCATTGCTGCAAATCGTTTGCTCAAGCTCTGTTGCCGTGGCGCTCTCTGTCGCCACGGACGATGCGGCAACCAGAGCTGCGAACAGGATCGGGATGGCTCGCTGAGGCTGAATCACCTTGCGTCAGTTCGGGACAAGCTGGTCGGTTGAGATGCACCGGGTCCAACCGGTTTCTGGCAGCTCGGGGTTGTCGCGGTCGGCAATTTTGTAGATCAGCTTGAACTGACAGAAGCCAGCCGCATCTTTGATCGGTGGAACGTGAACACGAACTTCAGGTAGCTGCAGCAGGAGCTCTGGCTTGGCTTGGGGTTTGGAATAAAACTGCGTTCCTGGCTTAACGGTGAAAACCGCAGCTTGTCCTGCTGGGATCAGCGTGCTCAGGAGCAATCCAGCCGTGAAAAATCTGCGCATTCGGCCGGAGTTGGTGGAGCAAAGCTAAGAAGCGTCGATTCACCCGTCAACGTCAAGCCCATGGAACCTGATCGGGTGCCCGAGTCTGTTGTGGTTAGGGTCGTTCGATCTGGTTGATCGACATGGGTGACTACGGAACAGCGATCTGGGTCACCATCGGTCTAACAATCATCATCACAGTTCCTGTCGTTTGGCAGTTTCTTCAGCCAAACGACGATGATTTCGGTGACCTCACGCGCAAAAAGTGAGCCAACACGACGTCGTCACCATCCGTTGCTGGCAATTGACGGGTGAAACAGCCCTTGAAGACATGGTTCTCGGAGTCGATGAACGTGCTGTTCGTGACGGAACCAATGTTTTGTCTTCCGACGATTTTGATGCTTGTTTGGCCATTGTCGTTTGTCGTATGGGGCTGAATTTTTATGCCCACCTTGCCCAGGTTGTAGGGCATTACAAAGGCGATGCGAGTGGGATCTGGGACCGCAGTCGAGGCAGCGGTGCCCCTGAAGGAACGGCCTATGAAATCAAGCCGATTAGTCGCATTCATCGTGTTCCCGATGCGTTGATCGGCCCCGATTCCTCCCAAGGGATTGGCGTCTCCCATCGCGTTGCTGTGATGCACTACCTACTCGATATGGGGTGATGATTTCACTTTTCTATTGTTCCTTTGATCAATAAAAACCAAGACTTTGAAAAAAGATGCTTTCTTCTTGGTGCTTAGTCTTTCCATTACGATCGCTCTAATTTAGGTCAGTCAAATGCGTCGCGTTGAAAATGTGTCGGGGTATCCTCGACCCCCCTTGATTGAGCTTGTCTCCGGTTCTGTCGAAATCTGTATCGCGAGAGAGGTGATTGCCCAAGATCAGCGTTATGTGCGGGTGTGTGAGACATTTCATCCCCCCGCGATTTATCTCCATCCTTCGGCGTTCAAGTCTGGCACGCTCCAGCCTTCGACGGGACGACCTTCGTTTTGTGAATGGAAGGGAGTGGCGTCGTACTGGGATGTCAGCGCTGTCGATGGAACCAGTCGTCGTATTCGTGCCGGCTGGAGTTATTCCAATCCAACGCAATCGTTTTCTCTATTGGCCGGCTGGATCAGCATTTATCCAAGAAGCGTTGATGGTTGCACGTTGGAAGGAGAGATTGTTTTGCCTCAGCCAGGTGAGTTTTATGGAGGCTGGATCACCCCCTGGATCCGAGGTCCGTTCAAGGGGGACTCCTGCCATCCAGAACTGATTTGAACAGGACCTGTTCAGTAGGATGGCGCTATGGGGTTGATATCTGTATCGAGCCTGAACTGGTTGCTGAAGGTGTTCATCAGAATGTCCCAGAAACCAGGTGTGCGAGCGAGTTCACGGGTCGCATCCTGGATGGCCTGGTCTTTTTGTAGCTCCGTCAGCTCGAGTGTCTGGATTAACTGGTCGAATGCTCGGCGTTCTGCTGCGTTGACCGGGAAGCCGTAGTCCTCTCGGCTGGAGCAAAGAACCATGTACGCAAGCTTGGCGGTCAGTGGGCGATCGGCAATGTCAATCTCCCGCGCGACTTGTTTGAGGTCCATCGGGTGCTGAAAGGCCCGGTCCCAGCTGTCGAGTTCTGACTGTTGGAGGTATTGCGTGCCCAGTTTCTCCAACATCGACTGCTCTTCCGCGGCAAGAAGCCCATCAGCCATGGCCATCAGCGCTAGGACACGCAGCAAGGCACCTGAAGAACGAAGATCCACAGCGGGTTGTGCTCCACCTCTTCGGTTCATCATGAATGAACTCCATGGGTGAAGCTGTTACCGAATGGAGCGATGTCAGGCTCCATTTGAACTCGAGCCTTTAGAGCTTGGCTCGGTGGAACGGAGCAGCCGATGATTCGAGCTTGGCGTGGGCTTTGTCTGCTTTCTTCAGAATTTTCTGTGCTTCATCACGGGTTAGGCACTCTTCGGCGTCGACTTGAAGGGATTCGAGTCGTGAGTGGGCAGTGCTTGTCTTCATCACTTCATAACCATCTCATAACCTTCTATCGCAAAACGCCCATGATTTCAAGAGTCGTTGCAAAAAGTGGTGTTACAGCTTGCTTTCGTCTTCGTTCTTGCTTAGTTCAAAGGTCTTGCTGAGCTTGCAGCGCAACATTGCCCAGACATCAGACCGGGTGTTCAGGCGCTGTTTGGCAGCTGTTATTGAACGCTCTTTTTGATCTTCCGTGAGTTCGAAGTGATTGACCAGGGCGTTGAAGGCGTAAAGCTCAGCAGGGTTGATCGGGAAACCCTGCTCGTCCCCGCAGGCTGAAATGAGCAGATAAGCGCGCTCGAGGGTTGACTGGCGTTCACTGATGGGTATGGCAGTCGTAGCGGTCTTGAGGTCGATCGCACTGGATGCCACATCGTGCCAGACATGTGAATGGCTTCCTTCGAGATGCTCTTCGCAAATGCGCTGAAGCATTGTCTGCTCCTCAGGCGCAATGACTGCATCCGCTTTGGCCATCAAGACCAGAACCCTCAGCAGCGCTGCATTCAAGCCGATGTCCATCAGACCTACTGCACCTCGATCGATTGTCTCCGAGAGCGGAGGGCAGGTAGCGATGGATTGAAGCCTCATTGCTGTTCGGAGACCTTTGGAGAGGTCTCCAAACAACTCTGGGTCAGTTGCAACCGAACACGCCAAAAGTGATCTGGCTGACGATTCCATGTCCCGTCAGGGCCTCTGTCAGCACTCCAATGACAAAGCCGATCATTGCGGCACGTCCATTGAGCAGCTCGGCCCGCTCAAGGCGCTCATTGCGGATTTGAACTGCGGCTGCGTTCTGGAACCAGTCGTCGTTGGGGGTGGAAGACGCCATGGGTGCCTGGGTGTATTGCGAAATATTACGTCGTTGGTAACGGTTTGTAAATCCTGGGTCCTTACTTCCGCTCGATAAGAACCATCACCGACTGCGGGCAAGGGGCTCGGTTTGGATCCAGACCGGGTGTAGGTCAAGCAACCTTCAGTCATGTCACTCTCGCGGAACCGAGCCCACGCACGCTTTTCGTCCCGCCGGATCGATCAGGAGTTGCAGGGTGCTCAGGACGCCTTGATTGCCTTTGAGGGATATGGCTCCAATGGACCCATCCTCCATGCTTCGGCGTTGCGGCGACCTGCCGCTCGGCGTTCAGGAACCTGGTTTGACAGGGTTTTCACGCAGTTGCAGCATCTGTTCGCTGGTGTCCGCTCACGCGGTTGATGCGCAACCAAAAAGAAACCCCCGCCGAAGGCAGGGGTTTCAGAACAGAAACGTGAAGTGTGACCTTGTTGCCACTACACGCCTCTATTTTTTCCTCACACTGGAACCATGCCAAAGGACCGAGTCTTCTGAAAGCCAGCCGTGGACAGCTCGGGGCCTGTCTTGGATGCGTGCTGTTCGTCCTGGTCCCAGCGACGACATGACCAATGACCGTCCTGCTTCTGTATTTTCCTCGCTTTCAGTCCCCTTACCAGCTCTCCATAACGCTGTACTAGAGGACAGAATTCTGCAAATGATGGTTCGTTGATCTCGAAATGGGCAAACTGCGCGGCTCGCGTCAGGCAGCACCCAATTCCGCAAGATTGACCCATCTAATTAGCGCATGTCATCGCCTGACTCCACGTACATTTCAGCCTCTATGAGACCGATGGTCTGGCGGTGAGTGCCGAAGGTGGATCTCCTGAAGATCAACTGAGTTTCCTTATTGCTGCCAGATTGTTAAGGAGAAGCGCCCCAGACGAGTCAGGGTAATGCGATTGCTTGTGTTGATGCGGACGTACTTGTGCCCCTGCCCCGTGGCGTTAAACCGATAGGGCTTTTTACGGCCATTGAGCCAAACTTGCACATTGCCCTGGGCCTGCCTCCATTTGCATTCAGTCGTGCGGTTGGTGCCTTTCTTATAGTGGGTGATCGTGCATTTTGTTTCGACAATCGCAGCGCTGGCTGGACCAGCCAGCAGTGTTGTTGTGGCCAGCGCGAAAAGTATGTTGCGATTCATGGTTCAGCATTGATGCGTTGATCACCCCTTGTGTTCTTCGACAAGGAGATGTTCAACTGACTTTCAGTTGTTTGCGGACACGTCAGCTCCCCGGGTCGTGTCTAGCCCATGTCGTTGGATTGATTGGATGTTCTTGATGCATGACGTATTTCCCGAGGCAAAACAAGACGGTTAGTCGATGCCCCGTTGGCCCTCTTCCCGCTTTTTTTGTTGTTGGGATCCGATGGCTAAGTGGTGAAGTTCTTCTGGATTCAAGGGACGCACTGCAGAGATGAGTGCGTCATCCGTCCAGTAGTCAGGACTGTCCAGAAGCCCCAAGTGCAATGGGCAGGATGGGCCAGCAATCATGGCTTCCCCCTTAAGGATGTCTTCATCATGGAGCATCGCGATCCTGGCGTTGGCCGATGCCCTTGCCAGATTTAGTGTCTCGCCGATGGCAAGCATGGTGCAGACCCGAATCGGGATGTTGAAATTGAGGGTGGTTGAGTCGCTCAGACACCAGATGCGGTGTTGCCGTTGCCTGACGTTGTCTCGTTACGCATATTCATCAGAGTCTTAAGTGACTGTTGTCATCCACTACATCTGGAGTGCGATGAGTATTATTTTTTCATTGCATCAAAAACTGGTGCAGAAAGCCGGGTGATGGGGATTGCTACGGCTGTTGAAACCGTCCCACTCGCGGGGCGGTTTTTTTGTCTGCACCAGACGATTTATACCCTCGGTGGCCCGTTGATCAAGGCCGTTATTGCTGGATCCGGTCACCTGTTGATCTGCACCTGCAACCCTTGCCTGTGTCTGCTCGGTTGGTGCGAGCCTTGGGGAAGGTTTCTCTCCTGTGCATCCGCATTGAATGCAACAACGCAGCGGTTCTTAGAAACAAGCGGTAAGAGCAACCATTCGCCCAATCACCTGCAACGTTTCTATTAAAAGGTTTTTGCCAGAGTGCAAGCCTCTAGAGGTGTCTTGACTCAACCTGCCAGCCTGGCTTGACGAATCGATTCAAAGTCGATTCCCATCACCTTGGTCAGATAAAAGTAAGCGCCCCAAGCGATGATGTTGAGCGCAACGGCCCAGGTGTACATCCCTCGTCTGGCCTTCGTTGAATCGTCTTGCATGCGGTTATTTCCTGTTCATCAGACACCACCCACCGTAGAAGGCAAGGCCAAGCAGGATCCAAGGAAAGATTGCACGCAGCAGCGTTAAACCGATCAAGACGACCACAATCGTGATCGCGGATCGTTTGACCATGGCTTTGCTGCTGTCAGTCATGTACTGCCAGCGAGGAATGAGTGCCATAACGACAACCGCGTTGGTCTGCGTTCTAGGGGACTGGGGCTGAAACTGCCAATCTCCCCTCAACGGTGGTCTCTTCGCTGATGGCAACGATGCCGAGCGTCTGCTGTTGAAGCGAGACCCATGCAAGCGGCGTGGCTTCGCAGCGTTTCGCTTATGGAATGGATCCAACCATGGTCAGAGCCTGTTCAACGCTCTTCTCGACGCTGAGGCTTGCTCCAGTTCGTTCGTTGGAGAGGAACTTGGATGCAGGCTCAGCAGTCGTATTCGAGCATTGATTTCTGCTGTCTCGTGCCTGCATCTGTTTCCTTCATCTGCGATTCGTCGTATGCAAATTCACTGTAGATGGTCGATTCTGCAAAGCTTTTTTTAAGACGGAGAGAGGCGATGCGTTGGCCTAGAAGATCGAACGACCATTTGGCCGCGGAAAGAACTTTGCCCATGACAACTCTTTTTAACTCTTCTTTGGTGATAGCTCATTGTTATGGCTCGAACATTGGTGCAAATACTTATTGCGGCCTTGTTTGATCGCAGGATTGTTATTGATTCATCTGTTGGGTTGTTGAGGAATTTAATCCCCCGTCTCGCTATCGGCCTCCTGTGCTTCGGCATGTTGGCGACGTAAGACTTCACAGTTCCGGCACTCCATGCTGTCCAAGCCGAAGAAATTCAATGGTTTGATGTCACCACAGCTGGTGCATTCACGTGCCTCTGCGGGGGGAGCTTCAAAGGCCATGGTTGTTGAATCACGCACTCAACACATAGCAACCGAAACACGGCGGTGACTGGTGGCAGAGCCATCCTCAGCCTGAAGCTGTTTCTGCCGATGTGCCGTGCTGTTCAGCTGAACACGGGGTCGATTGCACTGATGCGTTCTGGGCTGACGTAAATGACTCTTCGACACGTTGCTTCCGTGACCTGGCACTGCAGCCAGCCTTCTTTTGATTGAGGAGGGACAAGAACGGTGATCCACGTCCCATCTACGAAAAGACGACAACTCACAGGCGCCGTTCCTTTCCCCTCGCGGACGGTATCGACCAAAAATTCGAAGAACTCCTGATTCGTCATGAAGGTTGTGGATGAGCTTTGACTGAACCCATCGGCGGAGAGGCTCAGGCTTCAGACTCTCTTCCTAGCAAGGTGCTGACCTGAACCATGGCTTGTTCGGTACCCCCATGGAAAGGTAGACGGCCTTCAGAATGACGAGGAATGGAGACAGCGTGACCTTGCTGTCTTCAGTAGAGGTTGGCGTTGCTCTTTGTTGTCTTGGTCAGAGTCGCAAATCCATGCGTTGTAAACGCTGCTCCCTTCGCCGTGGATTGGCCATGCTCTTGTGCTCTTGCTTTCATCCTGCACTGGGGACAGTCGATTCTCAGGCTGGAGTGCATGTGAGCGCAGTAAGCACAACAAATCAGTGCCATGGCTGTCGTTGCTGATGAACCACGCTGATCGTTTGCATCAAGTCATGCATCGGTGTTTGTCCCTAGTCACGACGAGATGTCCCCACGTTCGGACGAGCCTGATTCATCAGATGTGAACGCTCAGGATTGATCAAAGATTTTTTGCAGAAAACTTCTCTCGCCCTGAAGAGAATTCGCTCTCATGGGTTTGCCGAGGGGTCTTGGCTGCCGTGGACGATTCAAAAACACCTTGCTGATCCACCAAATCTGAAGACCGACAAAGGCGATGGCGAGTAGTGCAAGCTCGGTTGCTCCTTGCATCAGTAGTGCTTGCTGCGGTTCTCGATGGCATCTGTTTTAAAACATTCCAGCTCTTCAGGCGTGTGCAACGGGGGCTTGTCTCGCTTGCCTGTCCATCGCTGAAGCAGTCGCAGCAGTCGTTTCATCGTTCAATTTTGGTCAATCGTGCCTTGGCCCCCAGGCTCATGCTGCAGCGAACCCCTGCCGATGTCACCATCGCCGTTGAGGCGTCATCAAGACGTTCAATCTTGCAGACATCCAATGTTCTTCCTCAGGCACGGGCTTTATGATTGGAAGTGAACAAAGAAGCAGATTTCAATGACGTTTAATCAGCTTGTAGCAAGTTACCACCAAAAACAAACAACTTGGGAAGATCTCTGTCTGGAAATCAGATGTGAGAGTTGTTTCGCTTCGGTATTTGATGAGGTGAGCGAACAAATGGGTTCTACAAGCCCCACGCTGGTTCTCCTTGCGGAGGAGTTCCCGAATCACTACAAGAGTTATGCTAAAGAAAGAGGCCTTAAATAGCTTTCAGGGGTATTGGGTTCAGCTTTTAAGATCCGATTGGCTGGCTAAATCAGTGGTCAATGTCTTATTTCTAGAGTGCACTTCTTAGAAAGAACCTGATTGATGTGTGTTATTCGGATGTCTCTGAGATCCTTGTTAATGCAATTCATCCACGAACCTGTTGGTTGATGCAGATCGCATCTCCTGGATCCAGCGTTTGGGGAACAGGAACAGCAGGACGCTGGACAAGAACATCAGGGATTCTTTGTCATCCCATTCAATATCACCCTGGTCAAGGCGTTGCAGCCATGATTCCCACTCGTTGACAGATCGAGATTCGAGCATTCCTGCACTTCAGCACAAGGCATGTTCAAAAAACAATTTTTGAGACCCATCACAACATTCATTTTTCCCCTCACAACATTCATTTTTCCCCTTCGCTGCATTGCTCCGCTGTGAGCTTGACCAAAGCCTGAGGGTGGTCGCTCACTCGCTCGAGGTGTTGTTTGTCAAGCGGGAACAGCCAATGGACCAAGCGATGAAGCATCAATATCCACACCGTCGTGGTGTTTGGCAACTGATAGAGCTCGCACGAAACGCTTCCTGTACAAGCCCTTGCACGGTTCAGCTTGATGACATTGAAAGTGATCACACGGTGGTGAGTGCCTGATTGATTCACTCATCCTGTTGAAGGATCCTTCAGTGACCGGCTTAACGCGTGGCAGCCAAGTTCGCCTTCGCTGCTTTCAAGGCTTCCTCACAAGCAGCTCGATCCTCGTTGTCGATGTCACCTTGACTGCCGTTCAGCCGTGCTTCAAGGAAGGCGATCTCATCAATCCAGTAGCCCTGGTCCTTGCCCTGATGGTCAGTCACTCGCTCAGAAAGAATCCAGTCCATGGACCATTCATAGAGGAAGACCGCTCTTCCTGCTGGAAAGACGGCCTATCTAGCTCCTTTCTGCATGGTTTCCCCCTGAGTCGATCGGGAGGGGGGGGTGAGAGTCCAGTCCATCTACGACAGGAATGGGGTGGACTCTCCTATGTCTCGCTTCCGACACCCCTGCTTTCCCAAGACAGGGACCAAGCCGTATGCCATTGCTGGCGAGAGGCGAAGTGTCGGGCTTTTCAAGCGTCTGGGGCCAAGGTTCCAGGTGGTGGGCTCTTTGACTCTGATGAGTGCCCCCCGACGAGACGGTGACGGGATTGAGGGCAAGCCCAGGGATGGTGAGAAAACTTGTGAAGCAGTGGCTTGAAAAGTCAGGCGACTTCTGTGTTGTGCTGCGGTGGAGTGTCGGCCGTCATGGGCACCTCCGATCTCAATGAACACACTCTCCTTACCGCAGAAGCTCCTGACAATCAGTTGTCGTGCTCATTGCCTTTTGGTCACTGTTCGATCGAATCTGGGGCTGGCCTGCTGAGCCCATTGACTGGCTTGTACTGGAAACATAAAAAAGTCACCAGAGTCCTTACACCTGGGTCGCGATGTGCACCTCTTGTCATCGTTGTTGAATGCCAGTGAGATAACGCTGGTCTGACTCCTGGACCTCTCATTGGCAAGGAGTCAGTGCAGTGACCAGCGCCCAATGGCTGTGGATCGACCATTGGATGGAAGCTCCTTGGGGTGGAACCGTCCGTCAACACCATGCCTCTGAACGAAGCGGTAGTGATGTTCCAATGACTCGCTGCCGCGGCTCAAATGAGCTGGGGCAATGTTGTGCTGGTATGCACCTAAGGTTGCCACTACGACGGCTATCAGGACCTCAAACCCGCCGTCAGACGCTCTGGCATCGGACAATCAAAGCCTGGGAGAGGATGATCAAGGCTGCATTGAAGCTTTGTTAGCGAAGTGGTAATCAGTGCTTGGATTCATCTCCTCCGTCGCGAATTTTAGAGAAAATTTGTAGTGACGTTGCCACAATCTGAGCGTTATTGCAGTCCGTTGCTTCTTAGGCCTCTATTGCTGTTGCCAGGCTCTGGAACTCGATCATCACTGTGAGACAACTAGGGTTGATTTCTCTGAGGTCACTAATGAGATCGCTGCAGAGAAATCGGGCTTTGTCTTTGCACCCATGCCACCAAGACACTCCCAGGATTCTTCATCGGGGTTGAATTGCGGATACAAATGCTGATCAACCGCGCGAATGTGCGAAGTGGTGCCAACAAGTGGTGGTTTATCTTCAAAACCCGTACATTGAAACCGTCATTTCTGTCCGTACAAATCCAGCAGCCATTTGGTGCGGTCAGGATCCGCATCATTTACACCGTGCTCAACCAAGCGATGGTCATGCTGTTGTTGTGACTTCAGGATTGTGTCTGTTGGCTGTGAAATCGAGTTGTTCTCCTGTAAGTGAAGTGCGAGAAGATCCGGCCCCCAAACGATTCCTGCTGCAAATAGCCAAGACAGCAAGGGGGAGTTCAGAAGAAAATCGCGTGACACTGCTTGATTGATTCAGCAGGACTGTTTTACGAAGCGAAAGTCAAGGTGTGTTTACTGCCTGATTAAGAATCAAGCCGGCCACCCTCTCGACACCCCCAAGCGTGGGCTGTCTGGTGGCATCCAAGATCTCTGAGAAGCGGTGTTGATGGGACTGTTGCTCGATTCGATGGCTGGCATTTCACCGTTGAAAGCAGCACAGCCCCGGCTTGGCAGCTTGGGATAAGCCTTAAACACCCCTCTGTTGGAATGGTTCAAGCCCCTGTGACCAAGATCACAGGTCCCTTTGAGCCCGGTCATGGAATGGCCCAGTGGTTCTCGAGATGGTGTGTGTATCGGTGGGGGAGAGCTCGACGACACAAACTCACAACTGCACCAAACTAAGACCTTCAAATCGAGGACTGGCCTGAAGAGCAGCTCGCAGAGAAGAGACAACAGAGTATTGCAACAGCAATCATGGAAAATCAATGATCAAAGATTCGACGACATCCAGAAGACTGCATTCAAGTCAACAAGACTTTCGAAGATTCTTGAGATTCAGGCTACGGAAGAATCACAGGATTTTGTTGGTATTCAGGACTACTCCGCTGAATGACCTTTTCGTCCCCTACTTCTTTCCTCCTGTTGATTAATAATTATTACACATTGCTTTTAAATATTTCCTTTTTTGTAAGTCAACTCTCAGGTTTTCATCATCAAATTTCAACACAGGCTCTTCCATGGCTGGCTTGTATGGAATGATTGGCTTTCCAATATTATGAAAAGTGGTTTCCTGAAGAAGTTGGCTCTTAGCAATCGTCGAGATAAATACTCCGATGGGGGCCAGAGTTCACTGATATTCGGTAAAAATGGAGGGGATTTCATCAAGGGTAATAATGGCAATGATGATATCCGAGGCCAAGGTGGCAATGATAAATTATTTGGTGGGAGAGGACGCGACATTCTTAGGGGTGGAAAAGTTCGAAACAAGTTGTCAGGTGGAAGAGGTAAAGATTCGTTTGCTATAAGTGATGGATTTAGTACAATCGTTGATTACCAATTGGGAGTTGACAAGCTCCTTATTGATTTTGAGAAATATTCTGACTTTGCCGTATCTGCCCGGGGGAGCTCATCTTCACTGCAATACAATGACACAACTGGTAAGCAATGGAGTTTCATCTTTAAAAATATAAGCTCAGAAGATCTGTCCGAGGATGTCAAGAGATTTGGTATAGGAATACAACCTCCTCCGCCAATTGAACTTTCTGCATTTGATTCGTCTAAGACGATACATGAATACTGGGACTCAAGTTATACGCTTCCTTCAACTGACAAATTCATGTCTTCTTTTGACCCTAAAGGTATGGAAGCATTGCCCTCTGAATTTACTTTAGATAGCGTTAGAGATTCGTATGAATTGTTCTCTTCGACGTTCTTGCTGATGTTTAATCGCCAAGACTCCGTCAAAGATCCAGGGCATCCCCCTTATTTAGAGATTCACCCTTTCCTCAAGAACTTAGGTGTTATTGACACTCTTTCAGATGAAACTACGATTACAATAGATGTTGATAAGCAGCTCGATCCAATAGTTGGGAGTCCTTTGAATGATCTTTTGATTGCTAATGGAGACCATGTTGACTTTACGTCGAGTAACGCGGTCATTTTTAATCCACAGAGAACAGATCTTGACCCCCTAGATAGTTACGAAGATCCAATTCTTGGTAGTGATCTGCTTGTTTTGAACACCAATACCGCCAATGTGGAATTGTCAAAATCAAATAATGCGATGGTATTGCTCACTGGTGGCGGACAATACCTTATTGATGCACCTGATAAGCAAACAAGGTCTTTCGGGTCAGGCAAAACGCAATCGAATACTCCGACTATGGCTATCATGGGTCATGCCAATGATCGAGCTTTGATCGATATTGATGTTGCAGAAGGCGACGCTTTCACATTGACAGCATCTCTTGATGGCTTGAATATCAGCTTTAGGTTGGGCGAAGAAGTGATCTTTTTGTTTGGCCCTCATCCGAACAATATTAACTGGGTGTAATTATATTTATGGAGTTGTCTTATCGTGTTTCTTGCTTTGCAGCTGCTTATCAACACTGCATCAAAGGTCCATCTAGCCAGTCTCCTTTAATTCACTGTCCCTGCCAGCGCGTAGAGTTTTTGAACAATTATTTTTACTATTGCCGCACTAATTAGATCCAGATGGAGCTCTTTGCTTGGCTCGTATTCACATGCTGCGTACGGTATGCACTTACCCAGCGCTTAGTTGTAGACGATTCCCCAGGCATCCATCGAGCAATCCGCTTCTATCGGCACGGTGACCATTGAGTGGCAATTCAAAATAAGTGCACCGGCATCAAGTGTGTACTCGGCTTCTAATCGCAACAATTAATACCGTACATCGGGTTGCTAAGGCTGGTCCTCAACGAAATGAATGATCTGGAGACCAGTCCTCGCTTGATTTGACGATTATCCAAGTCACATGCCACCTTTGGCTATGGATATGAGCTTTAGCCAAGCGAGTTCGTGGGGTGAGGACACCCACGAACTCGCCGCCGAGAAACTGGATTCAGTAACCGACTAACCGTTTTTAAAGGAAACGAAATGAAGATCGAAAATACTGTCACGATCTTCAAACAAACGAAACCGCCGCTGAATTCAGCTAGCGGTTTCGCCGTCTTGAGGAGATCAATACCTAAGACAACCCATTTAAGGCTTTTTTGTGATGATGCAGGCTTTGCTAAAGCATGGTGTTTTGATATCCAGACAAATCTCCAGGCGAAGTTGCTGGGAGCATTGGTGGCTGCTTCTAGCGCTATTTACTCTGATGTCTTCAAGTGATGCTTGTTTTTTGTTGTGCGGGACATGGGCGAGCCAGTGCTCACTCAGTTCCTCCTGGTCTTGCTCAGCCCATTTCTGACCGTTGATGAGCAGGACAGGCTCCTGGGGTGGTGCCTGGGAGCAGCTTTAAAACTGTTTATTGCACTGCATCTGAACCCCTGTGATCAACATCACAGGGGGCTGTGATTCAGGTCATCGAGTGGACCAGTGACTCCGGAGATGGTGTGTGCATCGAAGGGGACACACTCCAACGACACAGACCACACACCACTTAAAACCATGACGTTCACTTTTAAATTCTCTTCTAAGGCTTTTGCTGGCATCGGAACCAAAGAAGATGCTTATCAGAAAAAATATGATGCCAAAATCAGTAATAAAGATTCAGGCAATGAGTCTGACCAAGCTGAAGAGGAAACTAGCATTATGGGCGGCCACGGTTCAGATATGATCTATTTCACCCCTGGTCAAGAAGATAGCAGCGAGCCTGAGGATAATTCAGCTGAGAACGAGGCTGAAGCCACAATTATCAGTGGTGATGGTACCGATACGATCTGCTTCGGAGATGAATGTTTTGGTTCAAGAGATCAAGATAATGAGGAAACTGAAAGTAGTGGAGAAGAGTCAAGCAATCAAGATACGGATTCAGGTATTGATAGAATTGCTTTCTACGATGCAGAAAAGGCAAGCTATATCGACAGTTGGAATTATGATGCCGTGAATTGGTATTCAAAATCTGACCAACTCGCGGTTCAAGATGCTCTGGAGAATCAACTGATTGCAGTTGATGTTGTTGGTTTTTGAGCCACAAGATCGCCTATTCATGATTTAGGCGAATGGATGAATGACCCGGAGCCTAGGTTTAATTGGTCCGCTGAAAATTCTGTAAGCTTAGATTTTGGACGGGGTTGGCTCTTCGGCTCTGCTAAAAAGCTCCTGGTCAACATTCTCCCTCCACTGCGTCTGCCGTTGGGGGATTTTTATTGCTTGTGCACAGTGAGGGCGCCCTTAGGTGGTCGCGTCTGCCCCATGCCCGCGGCATTCTTATTGTTGTGTTTGCTTCTGGTGTTTCGCTTGGAATTAATGCTTTCTCTTATTCTTTGAGTGAGCTCAAGTTGCTGACCTTCAGTTTGTAAACCTTTCCATTGCAGAATGCTACTTGATTGGATCTTGTCCACGGGTGTAGCTGTCCATCCTTTTCCTCCCACCACGCAACTTTTTGCTCGACACAGTAGTTGAAATTCTTTGCTGATTCACTGATGGGTACCAATGAATATGCGATTGAGCCAAGGGCTATTGCAGAGAGTCCTGCTGCAAGTTGAATTAGTGGGTCCATGATTCAATTGGGTACGTCTTATACTATCTAACGATTCCCAAGGCAATCCCCACGTGCTTCACCTCGTTAGCATTCGTGTGGTTTCTTCTTGTTTGATTCCGCTTGGCTAAATAGAGGTATCTTCTCTTCCCATCTCCACCCGTTGGGGGGTGCCTGTTGTTCCATACAGCTATAGGTATGGGCAGCTATGCCCTTCGCAATCCAGTGATTCGTTGCTTCTTCGCTCTTGCTCTGTTCTCCTCTGCCCTTTGGATTCCAGGCAGGGCTGATGCTAACCCCGTTCAGCCTGTAGTAATTCAAGAAGGGGGTGCTCATCTTGTATTGATCAACGTCTGGAAGAAAGTAGAGCCCTCATCTGCTGTGCCTACCTCAGTGCTTATGCCTATGTCATCCATGCAGCAGTGCCGCAGTGAAGGCAGCCGAGTGATGCAGAGGAACTCGAACTACAAGACGAGCTTTTGGTGCATCAAGCGTTGATCAATGGTGCAATGGTGGCGCTTCTTGGCACTGGGTTCATCCATTCGTTGACCGGGTTGCATCCCTCTCCGTCACTTCTGGACGTATTGCCATTTTTTTGGCGCTTCGTTGTCTTCCAGCTGTCTGGTTGGTGTGCTTAAAGCCTCAGAGCGCTATCGGCATTGTTGTGTTGCTTGCAGCGGACACTTGCTTCAATGATTCTGTCCAGCATGGCTTCGGGTTGGGCACTGATGAGCTAAGCAGGGCCTTCCGACGTGCTTGGGCTCTGTGCCATTGAACAGATGCTGTCTTTTTTGGCAACACCACCCTGCTGCAAGATGACACCGCCAAGCAAACCGACCTGGTGCTGAGCACCGTCCACACGCACGATGCTTGCTGTTATTTCTGGATGGCCACCACCGACATCCTTGACCAATCAGTCTCTGGCTACTTCGTGAGGATCCGCGTTTGGTGGTTTCAGGTTGCGAAGAACAGGGCGATGTTGAGGATCGCCAGCCCTACCAGGAACACCCCTGCCAACAACGAAGCCTCAGGGAAGTATTTGGCAATGATGAAACCAACCCCGAGAAACACCGATGAGAGGAGGAGGGCGGTGAGATCCGTTCCCATGAACTGGTGTGACTCTGACCACACACGATGGCAAGTCTCGATCTAGATCGTGGTGATCTCATGCTGAGAAGAGCAAGGCGGTGAACTCGCGGAAGTGATTTTTGTCAGTGGTATTCACTTGCTTCGTGTTCCTCTGAACCCCATTCGTCAGTCCACTGGGCATGGTTCAGTTCGTTCTTCCCCTTGCAGGGTTGATGCTGGTTGTCGCTCAAATCGTCTACGGGAACTCGTCTCAGAACCAAGGCTGGCGATCCCATGTGGATTTCGCATGTCCAGTGCAAGGGCGTTCTTCTCGGACCCGTCTTGGCTTGTCAGGAGAACGTCTTTCCTGAAAGTCGGGTTTGCTGCGCCCGACGAGAGGGGGTGCATCGCCTGGTCCGAGTCTTGGACTGGGCGGTCGCTCTTTTTTGCGCCAATTGGTTGCCAAAACCAACTGACCACGGCCAGTACGGCTGTACTTTTTGCAGTGGCATGTCGGTCGACCATTCCGTTGTTCCGTTCACCCGCTCAGAGGAGTGGTCGCAGCCCGTGTTCTTGTCGGTGAAGGCAGGCATGACAGTCATCTGTGGCGACAGTAATTCCGATGACTGGTGGATGGCTGACGTGATCCACGTCGATGGAGGTGCCAGGGATCCGAAGGTGCAGACCCTGTTCCAGGTGGCTGATGTCGATGCAGGGCTGGTTCGGTGGGTCTGCGCTGACCTTGTCACTCACATCGTTACTCGCTGCTGAATGCAGAGGCAAGTGGGCTGGGCTCCTGAAGCTGGTTAAAACAGTTCTATTGCGAACTAGAACCACTCAAACCATGACTGAGACAAC
The DNA here is from genome assembly GCF_014279755.1 of Synechococcus sp. PROS-U-1. Taxonomy (NCBI): domain Bacteria; kingdom Bacillati; phylum Cyanobacteriota; class Cyanophyceae; order Synechococcales; family Synechococcaceae; genus Synechococcus; species Synechococcus sp. PROS-U-1. The sequence goes on along the minus strand of NZ_CP047951.1, from coordinate 1,611,801 downwards.
TGTTCTGGACTTCAAGCTCAGCAACACGTTTGAGGAATATCGCGCATATATGAATGCGCCTGATCAGCAAGCGATGTTTGCCGAGATGGGAGTCAAGACCTTCTTTATCGGTGTCTGCAAAGACGACCCCCAAAGAGCGACAGTGATATTTCAAGGACCCGAAGACGTCCTCTACAACATCTTCACGAACCCAGAGACCAAGCCGATTGTTGAAGCTTCTGGTCATGTCTATGAAGGCACCGTGATCACTCGCTGGCTTGCGTAGAACCCTCTGAAGAGCAGTCAGTGAGCGTCTGAGGCTGGCTAATCAGCGGGGAGCACTCAAGGCAGTCACGACTGATCCATGCCTCAAGACAACCGCATTGCCTTGTGCTTGCTAGTGATGACCGGCCTGTCTGCTTAGCTGGTGTTCAATCAAGCTGGTGCCTGTAATAAAGCTGAAAAAATCTTATTTATAAGATAATTAAATTGAAGCTGGGAAGGGTGTATTAACGCACAAACAGATTAATATTCTGGCAAGCATCTTCTATTAGTTGTGTAATGATTGATTATATTTTGGACAATTCATTAACCTTCTCTTTTTTGTCTTTGCTGCCTTTTGGCTATAAGCGAAAAAGTCTACTTATTTATCGCTGAACTGGCTGTAACTTTTCTAGCGAAGAGATATTTTTATTTGAATTCTTGAGAAGTCATAGCAGCAGCTTTTTCATGTCTTATCTTTTCTGTTTCAAGTTCATCACTTTCATCAGGAAAATCTATCTCATGAATTTCCTTTAAGCTTTGTAGGTAGGTCAGGCAATGAAATCTAATTTCCATCAGCTCCTCATAACAGTGGTAATCACTTGCCAGTCGCCGTAAATCATGGTCTGGTTTTATGACTGATGCTGTGAATAGCTTTAGTGCTCTTGAGTAGGTATCCGATTTGTTTGAATCCATTGCTACCAAATTTGCCTCATTCAAATGATAGTCAAAGGAATATCTGAGAGAGGTAGTAGTTATAACCTCTAGCGAACGGTTATCAAGGTTACAGTGATGCAAAAGCATCTTGGATAAGTTTATTTCTTTCTTGTGTTGGTTATGTCTGACTAGGTGCATAGAAGAAATCTGTATCTAATTACTGTAGACGCGTTCCCACTACAACAGATTCAAGTGTCTAGGTGATTAATGCGCAGAGCCGAGCTTCTTCTTTCTTATGAGCAAAGAGCCGTGGCAGATGCTCTCATTGCTGAGTTTGATGACTCAGAAGAGGCTTTTTGCCGACAATGGACTGGCTTGACCCGTTCCTGACGGTGGAAGAGCAGGACAGGCTGACGGGTTGGCACATGGGGATGAGCCTCTAGACCCAGTCATTGCAATGCTTCTGAGCCCCTGTGATCAACATCACAGGCAGCTTTGACTCAGGTCATCAACTGGTCCCGTGATTCCGGAGATGGTGTGTACATCGGATGGGGACACAACCCCAACGAACCGAAACACATCTCACACAGAACAATGACTTTTGAAACCACCACGCACACTCTCACTGGTGCGAAATTTGTCAGCTTCCTTCAACAACTTTTTGGAGCAAAGCAAGGTGTTTACGACGCCGATGCAATTCGAAAAATGCATGGCACAAGAGAGCCCAACAATGGCGACACGCTGATTATCGATGAGAAGCAAGATATTAATGGGACGATCACCTGGGATATGGGCTCAGGGGATTTCAGTCAGACGCAAGAGTTTCGGGGCACGAGGCATACAGACGAGATGAATATCATAAACTTTGAGAATTTAGATGCTAGTGAGGCTGATCGTATTGAT